>CAYRAR010000124.1:0-4883 GCA_964422255.1 uncultured Thermodesulfobacteriota bacterium
CAAAGGCCATGCCCTGCGGGGCCGTCAAGCCGTCAAGGCCATAGTTATGGGCAAGCCCCGCGATCTTGAACCCGAAGTCCAGATCATCCACCATGGCGGCCATGAGATAGGTCAACTTGGTGTAACACTTCATCAGATAGCGGTGGGTGGGAAGCCAGGGGTGACGGATGATGGCCCCGCAGCGCACAGGGCAGTTATAACAGCTCACGAGGCGCTCGATGGCGTTCCTCTGGACCTCGTGCCAGCGTTTCTCGATCTCCTCGGTCCAGAAGTCCTTCCTCCTGTGCCGGGCATGTCCCCAGGCGAAGCTCGTGGTGTGCCACTTCTCGTCATAAAGGATCATCTCTTGGGGAGAGCCGATCATGGACAGAATGGCAGGCACTCCCTTGATGGGGTTTTCGAGCCGATACTGGATGTAATCGAGCACCTGCTGGCAGATTTCCCAGAGTTTGTCGGGTTTGGCGACGTTGATCTCTTTGGTGCCGCGGACCGCGATGGCCTTCAGGTTCTTGGAGCCCATCACCGCCCCGAGTCCTAAACGGCTGGCGCTGGAGCGACCGTGTTCCACTGAGGCGAAATACACGCAGTTCTCCCCCGCGAGGCCTATAGCCAAGACCTGCAAGTGAGAGTCGCCTACCTCCGCCCTTATGGCGTCAGCGGTCTCCAGGGCGCCTTTTCCGCGAAGGTGGCGCGCATCGCGGATCTCCACCTTGTCATTCCTGATAAGCAGGTATACCAGGTCATCCGCCTTGCCGCGGACGATGATCTTGTCGTATCCGGCATACTTGAGCTCCGGGCCCAGGAACCCACCCATCATGGAGAAGCCGAGGAGCCTGGTCTGGGGGGATATGCTGGTGAGAACAGTGCGATTGGCCCCGGTGGCGAGGGTACCATCCAAGATCCCCGGACCCACGATGAAGAGGTTTTCGGGATCAAAGGGGTCCATCTCGGGGGGGACTCTGTCCCAGATGATCTTGGCGTTGGTCCCCAATCCCCCGAGATACATCTCGGTGTCCCGCGGGTCGGTCTCCACCCTCTCGATGCTCCCGGTGGATAGGTCTATCTCTAAGTTGTATCCGGTCTCTGCATACCTCATCTTTTCCCCCTAAGCCACGGTCTTTGAAAGCAAATAAAACAAAACACCGTTAGCTTGTGCCTTTTGTTACAAATAACAGAGCCTCCCTGCTTTGTCAAGACACGATCCGCTGGTTTATGAAAATATTCACAAATTGAGGAGACAAACTCCCCTCCCTTTGGGGGAGGGGGAGGGTTTAGCTGACCATCTTGCTCATGAGGGTGGCCAGGTTCTCCACTGCCTCGCGCTTCTTCCGCAGGTTTACGGTACTGGCCTCCACGTAATCCACCGCTTTCATGTCGCAGAACCTGACGCACTGGGGGTCTCCGTCGCAGAGATCGCATTTGATCACCGCCCCGTCCTTGTTTATCCCCATTCCGCCGAAGGGGCAAGCCGCCACGCACATCTTGCAGCCGATGCAGAGGTCGTAGTTGATCATCACCCGCCCCAGTTCCTCGTCCCGGTAGATGGCGTCCTTGGGGCATACGGCCATGCAGGCAGCGTCCTGGCACTGCTGGCAGACCATGGGGAAGAAGAATCCCTGGTTGTAGAACTTGACGATGTGGATGCGGGAGCGGGTGGGGTTGCTCACTCCATCGTGATAGACGGAGCAGACAAGCTCGCAGAGCCTACAGCCCGTGCACTTCTCGTGGTCTACGATGAGCATCTTCTGCATCTTCAGCCTCCTAAAGCTGGTGAGAGGGTTCCTTATCTATTCCGAGCTTCTTGAGAAGCTCGGGCGTCGGGACCCCGTTCTCGTCCCATTCGTGTAGCTGATAATACTCGTCGAGCATCTCTTTAAACTTCTTCCGGTCTATGGCCTTTCCCCGGGCCACAGGCAGCCCCAGGGGGGTGGGTTCATCAAAGTAACGGTCTACAAGCCAGTCGTCCTTGCGGGTGAACCCCTCTCTGATGTTGAATATCCTCTCCAGGGTATAGGCCCGGTTGGCCACTTCCCAGATCTCCTCAGGGGTAAACTCCAGGCCGGTGTTCAGGTAGATGAAGCGGGCGAACTCCTTGAAGGCCGGATGGTTCACCCCGAGGAAGATCGTGTGGTACTTGCAGAGGCCGGTGCAGTCAACGGCCATATAGAGCATCTCCTGCCAGAGCACCATCCATGCCTTCCCCACGTAGGAGTTGTAGTTGTTTACCAGTGGGCCCTCATAGGGAACGGGGTTGTTCCTGTAAACCTTGTCGAGGACCTCAATGGGGAGGTTGTAGAGGTCTATGGCGGGACGGGAGCGGAGGTGATCTGCCCCTCGGGTCGCCGTGGCGATGTTGAGGGCGAGGGAGGGAGTCGGCCTCTCATCGGAGTGGAGGTTGCTCATCCCCTTCACGTGGATCAGGTATTTCTCGCTCCCCTTCCCTATCTTCTTCGCCGCCCTGAGGGGGCCTTCAGCCAGCACATCTCCCAGCCCCTCTCGCCGGGCGATCTTGTGGATCATCTCCCAGAGGGCCTCCTTATTGCCGAAGTTGAGCTTGATCCCCTCGGTATCCTTGTCCGTGAGGATGCCCTTCTCGTAAAGCTCCATGGCCCAGGCGATCATGCTCCCGGTCTCCAAGGTATCGAGCCCGTAATCGTTCACCAGGTGGTTGCCCACCAGGACCGATTCCATGTCGTTGATGTCGGGCTCTGTACCGAAGGCCCCCTGGCTGGTGTACTCCGGTCCCTCGGTGTAGACCCCATCGTAGGGGCCTCCCTTTATGATGTAGCGATGGCGACAGTGGACCTGGCAGCCGAAACAGCCCGCCATCCCTATGGAGACCTTGTCCATGTTCTCGCATTCTATGTCCTCGCCGCCGAAGAGCTGGTTTTGCTGGAAGTTGCGGTTACGGATGAGCCCTGTGGTGTTGGTCACCCCATAGATGAACATGGTCCCCCAGCGCTGCATCGTCTGGGAGACCTTGGAGCTTATCACCATATCTATCAGCTCCTTGTTGTACTCGAGGGCCTCCTTCGGGTAGGCGATCTCCAGGTCCATCGTCCCCCGGGCAACGATCGCCTTCAGGTTCTTGGACCCCATCACCGCTCCCATCCCGGTGCGGCCGCCAGCGTTCTTGTGGCCGTTCATCACGTTGGCAAACCGGACCAGATTCTCCCCCGCGGGGCCTATCACCATGCACTGGACCTCCGGGTCCCCTAACTCCTGCCGCAGGATCTCCTGCGAGTCATAGACCCCTGCGCCCCAGACCTTGGAGGCGTCCCTGATCTCTATCCTGCCGTCGTTGATGAAGATGTAGACGGGCCGCGAGGCCTTTCCCTTTATGACCAGGTGATGGAACCCGGCCCAGGCAAGCTCAGGGGCGAAGAACCCACCCATGTTGGCCGAACCCAGGGCCCCGGTGAGGGGGGATTTGGCCATCACGTGAGAACGTGCAGAGGCCGAGGCGAGACATCCTGCTACGATTCCGGCACTCACGATTAAAGGGTTGTCAGGCCCCAACGGATCGCATTTTGGCGGACAGTGGTTGTAAAGGAGATACGCATCCAGGCCCCTTCCTCCTATGTACTTCCTCCTCATCTCGATGGGGATGGGCCTCACCTCCACTTCCCCCTTGCTGAGATCTATGTAGGCTATCTTTCTCTTAAGCGGCATCCTCTCCCCTCCCTTCCTTTACTTGGGGAACTTCTCCCAGACCGGCCCCCTTATCTTCGCGGTGCGCGGGTAGGGCCAGGATATCCTCCACTCCATCCCGCAACGGGGACAAGTCGCCCGCTCGGTCCCTATGGGCAGGGGCCTGAACCGGGCAAAACAGGCGAGACACCTCACCTCCCCATCCCTTGGGCCCGCCATTACCTTATGGGGCTTCTTCATCTTTACCTCCGTTCTTTATTGTGAACGAAAACGCTTCTTTTCATACTAACATGCCATGCTTATTTGTCAAGCACAAAAAAATAGAGAAAAAGGCGATTGACTAAAAGGGGAAAAGGCGCTAATTTGTTCATTATCATGAACAAACCTGCTGGATATACCGCCCCGGCGGTAAAGAAGGCCTTCAGGATCCTGAGGCTCATTGCCGAGAGGGGCGAGCGGCTGACGGTCAGCGAGATAGCCCAGGCCCTGGGGATGAGCAAGGGGACGGCCTATGGGATCCTGGCGGCGCTGGAGGAGGTGGGGGCGGTCACCAAGGATGGGGAGAAGAGGTATGGGTTAGGGGAGGCCCTCGGGAAGTTGAGCAGGGGCAGGGGGAGGAGTCTCCGGGAGCTGGCGAAGGAGGAGATGAGGAGGTTGGTGGAGGTCTCGGGGGAGACGGTCTTCCTCGGGGTGATGGAGGAGGGCAGGATCGTCATCACCGATGTCCAGGAGAGCAGGAAGGAGCTGAAGATAACCGCCCCCCGGGGAACCAGGATACCGATCACTGCGGGGGCGACGGGGAAGGTGTTTTTAGCCTCCATGGACGAGGGGGAAGTGAGGCGGATCCTCCGGGAGAAGGGGCTCCCCCGGTACACGGAGAAGAGCATCACCGATATCGAGCGTTACCTCTCTGAACTCAGGAGGGTCCGGGAGGAGGGGGTGGCCTATGATGATGAGGAGTACATCAACGGGGTAAGGGCCGTGGCGTCCCTGATCGACCTCCCCACCCCGGCAGCCATATGGATCGTGGGTTTCTCCTCCTCCATGACCTATGAGAAGCTCCAGAGGCTGGGGGATGAGATCAGGGAGGCCTCCCGGCGGATATCCGCAAGGGTCAGGGGGCGAGCTTGACCATGTCCCCTGCGGAGATCGTCCCCTTCCCCTCTGTCACCAGGAGTTCAGCGCTATCGAGCCCCAAGAAGGCCACGACCTTGGCCTTCGCCTTCTTCTCT
>CAYRAR010000125.1:0-2041 GCA_964422255.1 uncultured Thermodesulfobacteriota bacterium
TCGAACCAAAGGCCGCAGAGGAGGGGATAGGGGAGGTCGCATACCACGTCCCTCTCCCCCACCGAGATCTCCCCCCGGATGATGCTCCCCGGCCCTGCAAACACGAACTTCTCCACCCCTAAGGCGAAGGAGCAGAGGGCGGCCGATACCACCCCATCCATGTCGTTATGGGTTATTATCCTCTCGTACTCCATCCTTGATGGGAGACCTCTTATCGGGTATGGGATAGAGGCGCTCCAGGTTCGGATGGCGCCTGAATCCCACCGCCTCCCGGTGGATCACCAGATAATGGAGATAGGTCCGCGCCTCCTCCCGGAGGCGGTTGAATTCCTCTATCAGGCGATTCGCCTCCCCTATCTCTCCCTTCCCCTTCAACTCCTCTATCTCCCTCTCCAGCTCCTCCATCCGCTTCAAACAGCGCTCCACCCTCCAACCGGAGCGTCCCAGGGCCCCGGCCTGCTCCTTTATCAGCTCCAGCTCTATTTCCGTCGGCTCCTCGAGGGCCTTTTTCCCCGGTCTCTTCATACACCTTTTAGGGGCTTTCTTTCAAGTTTATTATATCCTCACCTGAGGAATTCATAAACCCCTTCCCGGGGATCAGCGCCGTTGAAGATGATCTCATGGAGCCTCTCTACGATGGGGAGGCGAAGGCCGTGTTTACGGGCGACTCTGTAGGCCACCTCCGTGGCCCTTATCCCCTCGACCACCTGTCCGATCTCCTCCTGGGCCTCCTCAGGCCCCAGCCCCTCCCCCAGCTTCTCCCCGAAACGGCGGTTGCGGCTGTGGGGGCTGAAGCAGGTGACGATCAGGTCTCCGAGGCCAGAGAGCCCCTTGAAGGTCTCGGGCCTTGCCCCCAGGACCTCCCCCAGGAGGGCAAATTCCCTGAGGCTCCTGGTCACCAGGGCCGCCTTGGTGTTGACCCCCATACCCAGTCCATCGCATATCCCCGCCCCGATGGCAAAGACGTTCTTGAACACTCCTCCCAGTTCCACCCCCACCAGATCCTCGTTGGGATGGAGGCGGAAGGAGGGGGTCTCGAGGATCTCCTTGGCCCGGTAGGCGTCTTCCATCCTGAAGGAGGATACCTCCACTGCCGTGGGCTGGCCCTTCACCATCTCGGCGGCGATGGAGGGACCTGAGACGGCCACAACGCCTATCTCCTTCCCCTGGGGCAGCTCGCTCCTTATCACCTCGCTCATCCTCATCTCCGTATCCACCTCCATCCCCTTGGCGAAGTCTATCAGGAGCTGCCCATCGGAAAGATGGGGGACGAGCTTCCTGGTTACCTCCCTTATCACGTGGGAGGGGAGGGCGAGGATGAGGGCCTCGGCTTCCCTGACCGCCTCCTCGAGCTCCATCGTCACCTCCACCTCAGGGGGGACGATATAGCCCGGCAGGTAGCGGGGGTTCTCCCTCAGGGTGAGGAGGGCCTCGTAGACGTCCTCCTCCACGGTCCAGATGCTCACCCTGTGCCCCTTTCGGCTCATCATCAGGGCCAGGGTGGTTCCCAGGTTTCCCGCTCCCAGGATGGCGACCTTCATCTCGGTCGCACAAGGTTAGCAGAAAAGGCGCAGCATCGCAACCGACGCCTTTCATCCAGGATCTCCTGAGGAAGGGGGAAAAGTCCTGGTAAGTTCTTACCTCATATGCGGAGCTGGTAGGAAAGATAAAGCCTCAGGCCCTTGCCCTCCAGGTATTCCCTGACCTGGGGAGAGGCCTGATAGGTCACCGCCACATAGACCTTCTCGCCAGGGAAGAGGTGTTCTATTCGCGAAAGCCTCCTGAGGAAGGCATCCACATCCCTCTTCTTCAACTGGGCCTTGCAATCCCCTATGATCCACACCCTCTCACCGTCCCTTCGTCCCTTGCCCAGGATGTTGATCTCCTCGTACCGCCCCGGAGCAAACTCCACGAAGTCCCTCTTCAACTCCTCCACCTCCACCCCCGTGTCCCTCTTCAGCAGTTCGGGCAGGGAGACATAGGCCCTGTCCTCCAGGATGTAACCCACCGTATGGGAGAGCCCCCCAAGCTCCTCCCTGGT
>CAYRAR010000125.1:2141-4872 GCA_964422255.1 uncultured Thermodesulfobacteriota bacterium
GCCTCTGCAAGCTGGTCAAGGCGCTCCTCTGTCTTCCTCTGGGCCTCTGTCAGGCGTTCAACGGCCTCCTCAAGCCTCGATACCCGCTCCTCGGTCCTCCTCTGGGCCTCGGCAAGCTCTTGGATCGCCCTGCAGACCTGCTGAAAGCCTTCCTCCGTCCTCTTGGCAAACTCCAGAAACTCCTTCCTGCCGACAGACTCCTCCCTCTGCCGCTCCACCTCCTCCAGAAGGCCCATCAGGATCTCCCTCAGATCAGGGGAGACCTTCTCAAGCTTTCTCATAAAGGCAACGCTTACAGGCATCCCTTCCTCCCACGCTCAAATTATACAACCTCCCCTCCCCTGGCTCAAGATCTGTCGGGGTTCGGTACATATGAGACACCCTCACTGTCCCACATCTCTCTGAACCAGGACACCTTTCGGAGGGCGATTTGTGGAAAGCGCCACAGAGATTTGGTATGCTATCGCTGGAGGGTTTCCTGATGAGGGAAGATATCCCTGAAGGGCAGGATGAGGTGATCGGGATGTTTCTGGACAGGATCTCATCGCTTCGCGGAGAGATCGAGCAGATCTATCTCTTCGGCTCGAGATCCCGAGGCGACTGGCGTCCTGACTCCGATTACGACCTCTTGGTCGTCCTCAAGAGGAAGGATAGGCGCATCGTCGACGGGCTGTACGATGGGGTGATGGACGTCCTGCTCTCCACAGGGAGGCTCATTTCCCTGAAGATCTTCACGCGCTCGGAGTTTGATCGCCTTCGTTCCATCCCGACGCCTTTCATGCAGAACCTCATGGGGGAAGGTATAAAGATTGGATAATAGCACCAGGAGGTCTTCTCCTACATAGACCAGGAGACCGCCGAGAAGGCCGTGGCTGAAGCAGGAGAATTCCTCCGGGAGGCGGAGGCCTACCTGAAAAAACTGGGCGTTATCGATTAAAGCTCCTCTTTCTCCCCGTGTGAATTTTACGAACAAAAAGGAGGAAGGGCCGAAGCCCTTCCCCCTTTTCCTTCAGGATGGGGTCTTCTTAGAAGGTGTAGACGATCTCGGCAAAGGCCACCCAGGGATCATCCACGGAAACGTTATCTCCTATAGGAACTCTCTCAGTGTTCCAGTCAAGCCACTGTTCATCTAATGCATCTCCAGCTATGAGGTAACCAAAACCCAGATTGAGCACGAGGTTTTTGTAAACATTAACTGTTGCTCCTACATCAAACTCCCAACCGATGGTATCATGATCCTCAAGCTCGCCAGTAGTCGGATCAACTTGAATGGTCAAAAGATCACCATCCTCTACGGTGTCTCCGATGTAGGCAAATTGAAAACGAAGCTTCAACCAATCGAGGGCCTGCCAATCGATGAAGGGACCCACAAACCAGTAACCACCTAAGCCCTCCCACGTGGAAGCCATACCAGTTGACTCACCGATGAGCATTTTCTGATTCCAGCCCCCCTCCATTACCAACAGATCCCTCCGAGGCACACGGGTCAAAGTAGTATATGGCCCCAAATAACCACTCCACTCAACATCCTTGTAGAAGTCTTCCACATCTAGCCCACTGGCATACTTAAATTTCAAGCCAAAATTGAGGTCGTTCCACTTATATGAACCAACTATTCTTGTTATCCATCCCTGAAAATCAACATCCTCCACCGCGGGATCATCAAAATCAAACTCCCCTCCATCATAAGCAAAATCAACAGAGATCTTAACGGGACCAAAGACTCCATCCAGGTAAGCACCGATCCACCACATGTGAAGATCACCGTAATCATCTCCCGTTGTAAATGTGGGGGCCTGAAATATTGCCTGATCAGTATACAGATCTATCCCTCCCTCGCGCGCATCCTGATATGCACCGAAAATACCTACTTTTACATTACTGACGGGAACACTGATATCCCACATGTAGAGATCCCAGTCATCTGATAACCACTTATCACCTTCATGCATTTTGGCGTAGCCCATATAGATGGATACAGGCTCTATTTTCACCCTACCGGAAATACCTGTTCCTTCACCTAAGAGAAAGAAAACTGGTCTTATAGCGAAGGCTTGCCGTCCAACCCTCAACCAGACAGGAATACCAATATTGGGAATCTTGAAATCCAAAAAGAGTTCCTTTACACCTACCCCAGCAGCACGGCCATTCGGTCCCCACTCCGCTATGGCCCCGCTCCCGCCATACGGGTTAGCGTTCATCTCAAAGTACATTACCCCATAAAGATCCTCGCTCGCTCTTGCCGTAAGTTTTAGCCTTCCCCTCATCCGCAGATAGGAATATTCACTATTAAAAGCATCATTCTCGTTTATCCCGGATCTTGGAGTATCAATACTAAATTTAACAGGAGTATTTGTCCCCGTGATCGCTATTGTTCCGATAAACCCCGTCGCAGACCAGTCAATGGCCATCGCAGGAGCGGCCAGGGCCACCCCCAAGGCGAAGACCAGAGCTCCTAACCAGACCTTCTTCATCCCTCTCTACCTCCTTCTCTCAGTTTTTGAAAATCCCAAACCACAGAAAGCCTGCGAACCCAAAGACCTCAAAAATCCCCTCTCTTCCCTCCTTCCCCTATCACCTCCTTTCCTTTTGATTTCCCCCATCCCGAAGATTAAAAATTTTTAATCTTTATTAGCACCCCTCTCCCCCTTTGTCAAGCACTTTTTTTCTGCGGGGGGTGCATGGGTATGGACATAGGTACCACCTTAGGAAGGGGAATGTAGGGAGAAGG
>CAYRAR010000126.1:0-4855 GCA_964422255.1 uncultured Thermodesulfobacteriota bacterium
GGGCACTGGTGGACGGGGGTGGCGCTGTTGAACCTCGATCCCCTGGAAGAGGCCCATGTGGAGGCGGAAGTTGGGGATAGCGGGGGGCAGGAGGTGGGATCGACGTCGATCCGGATCGAAGCAGGGGGGAAATGGGTGGGTTTTGTAGAGGATCTTGTTGGGGGAGATGAAGCTGCCGAGGGGGCGTGGTTGATGTTATCGAGTGACAGAGATCTCTGTCCCCTCTTCCTCTACGGCACCGGGCAGGGCCTCCTCGGGATGCCCTTCCTCGGCCAGGAGGATCTGTCAACCACCCTCTACTTGCCGCACCTGGACACGAGGGGCTGGTGGACCGGCCTGGTGCTGTTCAACCCCCAGGCTGTCTCGGTGGAAGTATCGGTATCGGGGTACGACGAAGAAGGTCATGAGGTGGCCTCGGGTAGCCTTTCCCTGCCTGCGAGGGGAAACTGGGTTGGGTTCATCCAGGACCTCTTCGTCCAGTGGGACGATGCCGTGGCCTGGGTCCAGTTCGATGCCACAGAACCCATCGCTGGACTCTGGGTTATAGGGCACGAGGCTGGGGGGCTGGTGGGCCTGCCGCTTGTTGGCCCCGGGGGGAAGCTCGATCTGGTGCTTCCACAGATGGCAGCCGATGGATGGACGGGCCTGGTGCTGCTCAACCCCAACGGGAAAAAGACCGATGTCTGGGCGGAACCTTTCGACAGTCAGGGCGAAAGACTACTGCCCGAGGGCCAATACCTCTGGTACAACCCGCCCTGGGGGCTCGGGCCCTATTCCAAGGTGTCGGGACTGGTCAAGGAGATCTTTCCAGGACTTCCCGCAGAGACGGCCTATCTGCTGATCCACGCGGAGGCCCCCATCTTGGGCCTTGAGGTCGTTGGGGACCTTGACATGAGCAGGCTCGATGCCCTTATGCTCGAGTGAATTTCCCACATGACGGCGAGCTCAGCCTGAGGGGTAGGAGATGCCTTCTCTGAAGCAGGTCTTCAAGGCGGTAGCTGCAGGACTGGTTCTGTTCTTTTTCTGTCTCCCCACGGTCAAGGGGGAGGCCCAGCCCGGTTTAGAGATGGCCCCCCTGAGGGTGGCGGAGAGGGCCCCGTCTGCCACAGGCTACATCCCCCCTCCCATGGACCTTTCCCACGTGAGGGCCTTCCGGCCCTTGAGGGTGCCCAGGGAGGGCCTTCCTTCGCGTTTCGACTGGCGCGACTACGGAAAGGTCACCCCCGTGAGGGATCAGGGTAGCTGTGGTGCGTGCTGGGCCTTTGCGTCCGTGGCAGCCCTGGAGTCGAGGGGGTTGATCCGCGAGGGGACGTCCTGGGACCTCTCCGAACAGAGCGTCCTGTGCTGCCAGGACGAGGCCTGGATTGAAGACGGTTGTCAGGGCGGCTGGCCCTTTCTGGTCCTGGAGGTCTTCGCCAGAAGGGGGATGAAGGAGGAGGAGTGTCAGCCTTACGACCCCGCGGTCATCCCTGAGGAGGGGTGCTTCGGATCGTGTCCTGCGGTGGGCAGGGCTGTTTCGTACCGGGTGATCACCAGCAATCCCGCTTCAGACATCGCAGCCGTAAAGGAGGCCATCTACAATCGAGGGCCCGTGGTCATGGCCTACCATCACGACGAGAGCCACATGTACCCGGGGGCCATCTACTGGTGGCCCGACTGTCCCAATGAACCCAACCATCTGGTGCTGGTGGTGGGCTGGGACGACTCCGTCCCCCACCCGGACGGCCTGGGCAGCGGTGCCTGGATAGCGAAGAACAGCTGGGGTACGGGATGGGGAGAGGATGGTTACTTTTACCTCTGTTACGGGTCGGGCAATCAGGAAGAAGTGGGTTTCTTCGACTACGGCCCCTACGACCCGGGGGAGATGCTTCTCCATTACGACGAGGCCGGGCTGGTCGCCGCCGTTGGCTACGGTACAGAGACGGCGTGGATGGCGGCGGTATTCCACCCCACGGTAGATGGCCTCCTGGAGAGGGTGGAGTTCTGGACCACGAGCTCAGGGACTTCTTACAGGATATTGGTCCAGGAGGGCGTGTTTGGCTCGATCCTGCACGAGCAGGGCGGTTCTTGTGAGGAGATGGGCTACTACAGCATCGAGTTGTCAGAGGCCGTCGAGGTTAGGGCTGGTGAGCCCTTCACCGTCGCCGTGAGGCTGACGACCCCTGGATATCCCTACCCTTTGCCCGCGGAGACGCAGGTACCCTTCCTGTGCGATCCCCCGATACAGAGGGGGGTCACCTTCTCGAGGCCCGATGAGACTTCGCCCTGGCAGGACATGGCCATCAGCGGTTACAACCCCTGTCTCCGCGCGGTGGTGGAGCGTTCCCCTTCCCCCGATCACGTCTTCGTCAGTGCCTACGACGAAAGGGGAAACCTCCTTGAAACCGACCAGGTGATCCTGCAGTCAGGGGGCAAGTGGGTGGGCTTCGCCGAGGAGCTCTTTGGGGGGAGTTTGCCTCCAGAGGCGGCCTGGCTCAAGATAGAGGGGGAGGGGCCTTTGATGGCCCATTTGGTTTACGGGTCCAGGGATGGGCGCCTTTCGGCCGCGCTGCCAGGCAGGTCTTCGGGCGAGGGGGAAGTTGTCCTCCCCCATGTCCCCGAGGATCCCTGGTGGGCGGGGGTGATCGTGTTCAACCCTGGCTCGGCCCCCACGGAGGTCCTCGCCACCTGCTACGACGAAAGGGGAACAGCCCTTGACGATACAGCCTTGCCCCTTCCGCCAGGGGGCAAATGGGTGGGCTTTGTTGAAGAGCTCTTCGGGGAAGGGGTTCCCTCGGAGTGTGAGTGGGTGAGGTTACAGGCGGCCTCGCCCTTTACGGCTTACGGGGTCCTGGGAACCGATGAGCAGCTCATCTCCCTTGGAGGCCCCGGGGGCGAGAGGGCCTCGACCCTCTATCTGCCCCACCTGGCGGTGGACCATTACTGGTGGACGGGGGTGGTGATACTGCGTCTGCCTTGAAGTGTTGAGAGGGGATGGGACGACGAAAGACTTTAAGGAGGAGGAAGAAGATGAAAAAGAAAGGGATTACTTTGATTATGGCCTTTTTGATGATCCTTGCGCTTTGGGGTTTTGCCAAGGCGGCAGCGCACAAGTGCTGGGTTCCTTACAACATAAAGCAACCAGGGTGGTGGACTGGTTTACACATCATCGCAAATAGTCCAGCGGAACACTTAACCGTTGAGTTCTGGCATCTCGAAGGTGGTGCATGGGATAAGTATGCCACCGTCACCCTTGACTCAGATGACCTACCATGGACGGGATATGTGTGGGATTTGCTGGACAATCCTGAAAGTTTCCGAGACAAAACTCTATTGATGTTCCACTCAACCATAGGAGAGTTCACGGTGACTCAGTTCGTAGGCAATACCTCATCCACCAACATGGGCTTTGGTTTCCAGACCTTCTATTCCTGGCCGGAATCCCAGGTCTTTCCCTACGGTGCCTCCTTGAGCAGCCCTCCAGGAGAAGGTCCGTTAGGGGAGGGCAACGACGCGAAAAGAATGAGGTAACTGACCGCTCATCCCATCCCCTCTCTCTTCCCTTATTTCGGTGCAGGAAGTCGTCCCTTCTCAGTAAAAAAGGAAAAGCTCCTCTCAGGGGGCATGCATGTAGAAGATACCGCTATCACTGTAACCCGTGGCCCATATCCAGTATTGGCCCGAGAGGCCCTTCCCTTTTATGTACAGCTCAAATCTATACAATGCCCACTCCTCATAGGGGGAGCAATAGTACTCCCCCTCGAGCTCTACCCAGCCGTCCCTTATCTCTCCCTGAAGGGGGAGGATGACATCGCCACAGATAGTGTCCTCTATCTCGACCCATCCGGAGAAGCCCTCTAGCCCGATACAGAATTCGCCTGTCAGAGGCCCTCCCCCACAGTCAAAGCTCGCCCAGTAGCCGGACCAGTCCGAGCACTGGACTTCCTCTCCCTTGCCGAAGAGCTCAAAGCCCACCACCTCGCCCTGGCTCATGACGGTGATGGATGCCACTTGGCCCACTTCCTCAAACAGTTCCTCAACGGTTCCCACCCACTTCTGTCCCGGGCCGAGGGCTATGTCCCTTTCCCCTACGACCTCTCCGTCCTGATTATGGGACAAGAGGGTTATTTCCTCCTCCTCTGGGGCGATGTTGAGGATGACCAGCCCCGTCCACCAACTCCCTCCCTGGTGCACATGGGGGAAATATATAGTGTGCGAACCAGAGGGGATGGCGGGGACGGAAGCTACCTCCGCTTCTCCCCTTCCGAAGTTTGCAAATCCGACGATCTCCCCCTCCGATGTGGCCTTGAGCCAGCCGCTTCTGCCCCTGAGGACATCGAAGAGGTCTTCTACAAAGGCTGCTATCCTGCCCCCAGGAGGTATCTCTCGGCTTACGGACGCAAGCAGAGTTCCCTCCGGGGAGTAGGCCTCAAGGTGTACCAGAGCCGGCTCAGGGCCAGGGTTCATCAACACTATTCCCGTCCACCAGGGGGGCTGAGCGGTGACGTGGGGGAAGTAAAGGACTTTTGAACCTCCTTCCATCGCCCTAATCCCGCCGATGCCGGCAAAACCTCGGGCGGCAAAGAGCAGAAGACAAAGCGACACGAGGATCTTCTTCATGCGGAGCCTCCCTTTCGTGAAGTTCAACCTTATTTTACTTCGTTTCACGACCTATCTGAAGCTACTGCGGTGAGAGGGGCAGATCTTATAGCACGCCAGGAGATCGTCATCATCCTCAAGGCCTGTGCCATTCGGTCCGGCATCAGTGGTGAAATAGGGTCTCGGGTTTCTGAGATTGACAGTGCTCGCTTTGACAGTCTCCCCCCCCCTTTGTTAACGTAAGCCCTTCAAGCGGGCATGGGGTTTGCGAGGAGGG
>CAYRAR010000127.1:0-4843 GCA_964422255.1 uncultured Thermodesulfobacteriota bacterium
CAGGGCCCTCTTCAGCGAACCGGTCACCACCGCCTGGACCCCGAAGGCCTTCCAGCAATCCCAGAGGGCATGGGGGTCCTCGGGCAGGGAGGAGACTTTCTCCTTCAGGGCCTTCTGGACCCTCTTCATCTCTATCACCACCACCCCCCCGCTCTCCTCAAGCAGCTTGGCGAACCTCTGGGCTATCACCTCTCCCAAGCCCTTCAGCCTCCTGTCCTCCTCTTCAAACCCCATCACCACCACCCGGTACTTCAGCCGACCGAAGAAGATGGGGAGGGTGGGTTTGGGTACGGGGACCTTGGTCACCTCCTTCTTCTCCTTTGGGAGGACGTAAGGACGCCTGCTGTAGGTGATCGCTCCCCTCCCCCGCGGTGCCCGGCGCTCCCTGCTCCAGACCCATCCCTCCGTGCCCTTCCTCTCCTTTTTGGCCGATTTCTTCTTGCTGAAAGGCCAGCAGGAGGGCAGCAGAAGCAAAGATACCAGAAGGATCGCCAAGACCTTATAGTTCCTCATCGTCTTCCTCCCCCTCTTTCAGTCGAAACAGGACCGTTTCCATCTCTTGGGTGTACTCGCCCGGCGAACGGAAGATGAAAAGGGGTGGTTCGACCTCCAGTCCCTCCCCTGCCCCCTTCACCCCCTGGACCATCACCATCTTCGCCGGCTCCCCCTCGAAGGAGTGGACCCACCTCATCCTCTTGGGTTCTAAGCGGGCCTCCCGCATCTGATGGATGAGGGTAGCTGCCCTGCGGGAGGGGTAGATGAAGTACCCCCTTCCCCCCTCCCGAAGCAGGTAGCTGGAGGCCACCATCACCTCCCTGATCCCCCCGGCCACCTCGTGGCGGGCCATCGCCCTCTGAGAAAGATAACCACTTCTCCTCTCGTGGAGGGGGTAATAGGGGGGATTGCTCACCACCACGTCGAAGCTCCCCGCATCAAAGAAATTTTTGATCCCCCTTATATCACCATGGACTATCCTTATCAACCCCTCCATCTCGTTGAGGATCACGTTCCTCCTGGCCAGCTCTACCAGCTCCTGCTGGATCTCCACCCCGACGAGTTCCCCCACTTGGGGATACCTTTTGGCCAGGATGAGCAGGATCACCCCGCTCCCTGTACCCAGATCCACCACCCGCTCCCCCCTCTTCAACCTCACAAAGGAGGCGAGCAGGGGGGCATCCACGGAGAAACGATAGCCCTCCCTCCGCTGGATTATCTTCAAGGCCCCCTGGAAGAGGCCGTCAAGGGTTTCGGTAGGCTTCAGGCCCTCAGCCCGGTACATATATCTCTTCCTGGGGGCTCATGGGATAGATGGCCACCCCTGTGGCCACCTTGGGATAGAAGAAGGTGGACTTCCTTGGCATGACCAGTCCTGCCCTCGCCACCCTCCTTATATCCTCTACTGTCGGGGGACGGAGCAGGAAGGCCATCTGATACCTCCCCTCCGAGATCGCCCTTATCACCTCCTCCCTGTCCCTCGCCAAGGAGACCCTTCCTTCCTCTATGGGGAAGAGCTCTTTGAGGATGAACTCGTCCACGATGGTGGCGTCCAGATCCCGAATCTCAGGAGGAACGGAGGGAAGCACCTCCCGCCCCTGACGCAGTTTGAGGAGGAAGTGGCTCTTGTTGCCGTAAATCACGAGACCCATCCCCTCTCCCTTCTTCAGGGCGTCCATGAACCGGTCCTCCTCCCCCCTGACGAAGATCTTCAGCTCGAAGAACCTCCCCAAACGATGGAGGATCTCCTGGGAGCTGAGGTCATCGAGGCGGGAGATGAGGCGATGGGTGGGGAGGATCACCAGGCCCTCTGAGTCCATGGAGGTGAGGTACATGGTGGCGAACTCAAAGGAGGCGTTGGGAGGGGCGGTGGGGTGGAGGGAACGCATCAGTTCCCGATAGCGGAGAGCCGCCTTGAAACGATGATGGCCATCGGCTATAAGGAGCCTCCTCTCCCTCATGAGGTGGCATACCCTCGAGATCAGCTCCCCGTCCTCCATCCTCCATATGCGGTGGAAGGTCCCCTCGTCGTCAAAGAACTCCATGACCGGGGGCAGGAGGAAGAACTCCCTCAGGATCCCCTCTATCCTCCTGTCAGGATCGGAGAAGAGGGCGAAGATCTGGCTTAACTGGGCCCTTGTGGCCTTCATCAGGCGGAAGCGGTCCTGGACCGGTTCCCCCATGGTCCTCTCATGGGAGAGGATGGCCTCAGGTTCAAGCTTTACCACGGCGATGAACCCCCACCTCACCCTCTTCCTCCTCTCCCCCGGGGGGGCGAAGACCTGCTGGTAGGGATAGAGGGAGGGTTCCTCATCCCTCACAAGGATTCTGTCCCTCTGCCACTGGAAGAAGAGCTCCCCTGCCTGCCGGTACCCCTCTAGGCTCTGGTCGGGCAGGATCAGGCGGACGATGTTGTAGAGGTGGCGGCTTTGATAGGCCTCCTTCTCCTCGGGAGAGATGACGTCATAGGGAGGGGAGATCACCCTCCCCATGTCCCTTATCCTGGCGGAGTTATAGTGCAGGGCCCTGAAGGGGGCTACAGTCGCCATTATCTCACCAGACCTTTCTCACCTTGACCCCTTTTCTGTCAAGGTATTCCTTTATCTCCTTTATGGTGTAGAGGTTGTAATGGACCATGGAGGCGATGAGGGCGGCAGAGGCCTTCCCCTCGGTCAGCACCTCGAAGAGGTGCTCGGGGACGCCCGCACCGCCTGAGGCCACCACCGGGATGGATACGGCCTCAGAGACCATGCGGGTGATCCTCAGCTCGTAGCCCTCCTGGGTGCCGTCGGCGTCTATGGAGTTGAGGCAGATCTCCCCTGCCCCTAAGCGCTCTGCCTCCCGGGCCCACCAGACGGCATCAATCCCCGTGGGTGTGCGACCGCCGTGGATCCAGACCTCATACCCCGAGGGGATCTTCTCGGATACCCCGGCCCACTTGGCGTCCATTCCCAGGATGATGGACTGGCTGCCGAAGGCCCGGGCCCCCTCGGAGATGAGCTGGGGATTGAGCACCGCCGCGGTGTTAACACTCACCTTCTCGGCCCCCGCAAGGAGTACCCGCCGCATGTCCTCCACCGTCCTTATCCCCCCGCCTACGGTGAAGGGGATGAATATCTGCTGGGCCACCTCCTCCACCAGCTCGATGATGATGTCCCGGCTCTCGGCCGAGGCCGTGATGTCGTAAAAGACGATCTCATCTGCCCCCTCCTCGTAGTAGAGGCGGGCCATCTGGACGGGATCGCCCACGTCCACGTTGTCCTTGAACTTTATCCCCTTAGTGGTTCTTCCTTCTTTTATGTCGAGACAGACGACGATCCTCTTACTGAGCATCGGGCCTCCAGCGGCAGAAGTTATCGAGCATCTTGAGCCCCGGTCTGCCGCTCTTCTCCGGGTGAAACTGTACCGCCACCAGGTTCCTGTAGCCGATGGCCGAGGCAAAACATATCCCGTAATCGGTCCATCCGATCACCCAGTCCTTTTCCGCTGGATCGGGATAGTAGCTATGCACGAAATAGTACTCCGCCTCCGGATCTATACCTTTGATGAGAGGGTGCTCCCTCACCCATTTTACCCAGTTCCAGCCCAAATGGGGAACCTTCAACACCTCTCCCCCCTCCCTCATCCCCTCGGGGAACCTCTTCACCTCCCCTTCGAGCAACCCGAGGCAAGGCGTTTCGTCCTCCTCGCTCCTGGAGAAGATGATCTGTACCCCGAGGCAGATCCCCATCATAGGCCTGCCTGAGGAGAAGACCTCCCTCAGGGCCTCATCCAGCCCCAGTTCCTTCAGGTTCTCCATCGCCTTCCCCGCTGCTCCCACCCCTGGGAAGATCACCCTGGAGGCCTCTATCACCTCCCTGGGGTCAGAGGTTATCCTGCTCGGGTGACCCAGATAATCTAAGGCCCTCTTCACACTCGTCAGGTTCCCGGCCCTGTAATCCAGGATAGCGATCATCTTTAAGATCTTAAGTCAGAGAAGAGTGCTCAATAGCCTTTAAAAAGGGGCTTCTTTTTTCACCATAACACATATTAATGTGATCTCTCAACCGAAGCGATCGAGCAGGAGCCCGTGTCTCAGCCCATGGGTACTAACGGTAATGGAGTCCCTCCCCAACCTTTCCATCACCGTGTGGAGGATGGCGGCCCCTGCCAGGATGGTGTCGGCCCGCATGGGATCAAGTCCCGGGATCCTTTTCCTCTCCTCTATGGTTCTGGAGAAATAGAGGTTGATCTGCCTTTTCACTTCGGAAAGATCCAGCAGGGTCCCGTGGACCCTGGAGGGGTCAAATTCGGCCAACGATAGCTTTACCGCCGCCATCGTGGTGATGTTTCCCCCGAGGCCCACCAGATTCCCTCCCCCTGCGGGAAGACCTGCCCGATAGAAGACCTCCTTCAGGTATCCGGAGAGGGTCGAGAACTCCTCCCTTTTTACCGGATCGGACTTGAGGAACAGCTCTGTAAGGATCAGGGCCCCAACCTTTAAACTCAACCTCTTTAGTATCCTTGGGCCCTCACCGAGGACGAACTCCGTGCTCCCCCCTCCAATATCGACTACGAGAACCCTCTTAGTAAGCAAGTTAAGGCCGCTGATCGCCCCTACATAAGAGAGCCTCGCCTCCTCTTCGGCCGAAATCACCTCTATCATCAGGCCCGTCTCTTTCTTTGCCCGCTCGAGGAACTCCTCGGCGTTATCCGCCTCCCGCAGGGCCATAGTCCCAACGGCAGCCACCTCCTTCACTCCATAACTCTCCATAATCCCCTTGAACCTCTTGAGGGCCTCTATGGTCCGCTCCATCGCCTTGGGCTTTATCCTCCTATCCCTATACAGTCCCTCTCCCAATCTGGTGAC
>CAYRAR010000128.1:0-830 GCA_964422255.1 uncultured Thermodesulfobacteriota bacterium
CCCCAGTTTGGAGAGGAAGAAGCTGAAAACGGGCAGCTCGAACCCCAGCCCGCAGGCCAGAAGCAGGGTGGAACAGAATGAGAGGTATTCCTTGATCTTCGGGGCCGGGCGGATGAAATCGGTGGCAAAGCCGATGAAAAAACGAAACCCGAAGGGAAAGACCACGAAGTAGCCGAAGGCCGCCCCTCCGACGAAAAAAAGGGTGGAGAAGATCAGGAAGGGGATCACATAGCGTTTCTCGTGGCTGTAAAGGGCAGGGGCGACGAAGAGCCAGGCCTGATAGAGGACATAAGGGGAAGCGAGGAAGAGGCCAGCGAGAAAAGCTACCTTCAGGTAGGTGATGAAGGCTTCAGGGAGGCTGGTGAAGATCATGGTGGCATCGGGAGGAAGGGTCTTTTTAAGCGGGATCATCAAAAAGGCGAAGATCTGCTTTGAGAAGACATAGCAGATGATGAAGGCGATGCCGACAGCGACGAGGGACCTGATGATCCTCTGGCGGAGTTCCTCTAAGTGCTCAATGAAGGTCTGCTTTTTCTCCTCCACTCTCCTCCTTCTTCCCCTTTTCTTCCTCCTTTCCTTCTTCCATCCCCTCCTCGATCATCTTTCGGAACTGCTCCGTAGGGATCTCATCCTTTAAGGGCTCCACCTCCTCCTCTATCGTCTCCCTCAGCTCGTCAGCCGTCCTCCTCAGCTCTCCCAGGGTCCTCCCTATGGAGCGAGCCAGCTCCGGGATCTTCTTCGGGCCGAGGATGAGGAGGGCCAAAATAAATATCACCAGAAGCTCTGTTGAACCTATCCCGAACATCCTTTCTCCTTGCTTAGGATCGACA
>CAYRAR010000128.1:840-4764 GCA_964422255.1 uncultured Thermodesulfobacteriota bacterium
GAGATAACAGGATATAGACGATACGTCAATGATCTTCGCTATACCTTAAGGCTCAATAGATCCTCAGCCTTTATCACCTCCCCATCGTACACTTCCTGGCACTGGGCGACCACATCCACCTCGTCACAGGGAGGGTAAAAGTGGGTGAGGAGAAGTTTCTTCACCCCTCCCTCTTGGGCGATCCTTCCGGCCAGGTGAGGAGTTAAATGTCCCTTCACCTTACGCCCCTCCGGGAAGGAACATTCCAGGATAGCCAGATCGACCCCCTTTACCAGCTCCACCACCTCGGGGGCATAATCGGTGTCACCGGAGTAGGCGATGCTCTTCCCTTCGGCCTCCAACCTATAGCCGATGCTCCCTCTCGTGTGGTCCATGGGCAGGGTGATGAGCCTGATTCCCCCGAGGTCTCTCTCTCCATAGAAGACCTCCTGGATGCGAAGCCTGAACCCCTCCGCTTTCACCCAGTGGCCGTGGACGCTTTTTAAACCCTCGTAATATTCCCTGAGCCCCTTTCCCCCCAGCAACAGCAGGTCCTTCTCCCTCGGCTCGAGGCTGTACTTGCACGCGAAGAGGAAGGGGACCAGGTCTGCCGTATGGTCTGGGTGGAAATGGCTCAGGAGGATCGCGTCAGGATCCGTATACTTCACTCCCACCTTCAGCAGCTTCCCCAGCGTCCCTGATCCCATGTCCATGACGATGACTTTATCAGAGACCCTGACCAATATCCCTGGTGATCCCCTTCTCAAGGAGGGGACTCCAGTCCCTGAACCAAGAATCGTCACCTCCATTGCACATCTTTCCTCCAAAATATTGAACCCTTGAAATGGTCGGGGGAGAGTTCTATCATAGGGCTGCTATCCCTTTCCAAGGCAGAAAATTTATGGAACAAAGTGATTCCCACTCTCCTTTCCAGGATTTCCTCTCCGCCTTTTTCGACAGGCTCTCTCACCTCCTTCCGATGGGAAGGGATATCCATCAGCTCTTTCACGGCGTCATGTCCTTTCTGGAGAAGGCAATAGAGGTCCGCTCCGGGTTGCTCGCCCTGATCGACGAAGGGCGTTATCTCGTGGTGGAGTACATATATGGATCCGACCTCCAGGGGACTCGGGGAAACCACCTTCCTCTCTATCAGGGTCGGGGGGGCGAGAGCCTCCGTCATCGGCGTCCCCTTGCCCTCCATGATCCCTCTGATGAGCCGCTCCTCAGCGGCTGTTCCTCCCTGGGCGATGCCCCTCATGCCCTTTTTATCTGGGCCCCCCTCTTCTGGCTCGGGGAGCCGTTGGGTCTGCTGGGCACTCACCATCCCCACCCTGTCTGGGAGAGGGAGCTCTTGATCGAGACGATGGGGACCGTCGCCTCGATCATCGCTCCTGCCTTAGCTGCCATGATCCTATGGGAGAGGCCAAGTCTGGACGAACTGATTCGCAAAAAGCTTGAGATGGTGACCACCAAGATGGACCCCCAGGTGGAGAAGGGAGCGAGCCTTATGGCCGAGATCGTCGCCTTGGTGGAGCGGGGCCTGATCAAGGCCGCCCTGCAGAAGACCAACGGGGTCCAAATAGCTGCCGCCAGGCTCCTGGGCATCAACCGAAATACCCTGCGGAAAAAGATAAAGGAGCTGGGGATAAAGGTCCCTTAACCTCCGGCATACTCCGCCACCAGGTCTCCCACCTCAGAGGTAGAATATCCCATCTCTCCAGCGCCAAGCCCCTTTAGGTGCTGGGTGATCACCTTAACGATGGCCTTCTCGATCTTGGAAGCCGCCTCTTTCTCTCCCAAGTGATCCAGCATCATCTGACAGGCGGAAATGGCGGCCAAGGGATTGATCACCCCTTTCCCCGCATATTTGGGAGCAGATCCCCCTATGGGTTCGAACATCGAGACCCCTTGAGGGTTGATGTTCGCTCCGGCCGCTATCCCCATTCCCCCCTGGATAATGGCCCCGAGGTCGGTGATGATGTCTCCGAACATGTTATCGGTCACGATCACGTCGAACCATTCCGGGTTCTTCACCATCCACATGCAGATGGCATCCACATGAGCATAGTCAGTGGTGATTTCGGGGTACTCCTTTGAGACCTCGCGAAAGACCCTCTCCCATAGATCGAAGGCATAGGTGAGGACGTTGGTCTTTCCACAAAGGGTCACCTTCTTTGCCTTATCCCTCTTGCGGCAGTATTCAAAGGCGTACCTGATACAGCGCTCCACCCCCATCCGCGTGTTGATGGATGTCTGAATGGCCACCTCATGAGGGGTCCCGCGGCGCAGAAAACCCCCGGTCCCCGCGTAAAGCCCCTCCGTGTTCTCCCTCACCACCACAAAGTCTATGTCCTCAGGCCCCTTGTCCTTCAGGGGGCAGTCCACTCCCGGATAGAGCTTCACCGGTCGCAGGTTTATGTACTGATCCAGCTCGAACCTGATTCTCAACAGGATTCCCTTCTCCAGGACCCCCGGCTTTACATCGGGGTGGCCGATCGCCCCCAGGTAGATGGCGTCCATCTGCTTGAGTTCCTCCAGCACGCTGTCCGGAAGGGTCTCCCCCGTCCTCAGGTATCGCTCCCCTCCCAGGTCATAGTGCTGAAGCTCCACTTCAAAGCCCTCCCTTGAGGCCACGGCCTCAAGCACTTTTATCCCCTCCCTGATCACCTCAGGACCCGTGCCGTCCCCAGGGATGACGGCTATCCTGTACGATCTCTTCATCTTTCCCTCCCTTCTGTTGCGTTCAGGCGCTCCTTTAAGGTACAGAACTGGCACTTTTCCCTCACGGTGAGGAAACCACAGACCTCGCACTCCCTCAGTTCCCCCTCCTCCTGCGGGAGGGATCCCCTCGCCTCGAGAAACCCCTGATAGAACCGGAGCTTTGTGCCAGGGGAGTGAAGCTCCAGCAGGTTCAGGGCCTCCTTCTGGGGGATGGAGGTCGCCCCCTTTGCATAGGGGCATCGATCGGGGAGATAGGAGATGGGCCTGAGCAGGCAATAGGCGAGGACCTCCCGCTCGGAAAGCAATACCAGTGGCTTTACCTTCTTGATCAGGCGGGGGTGACTGGAAGGAAGGAGGGGGGCCTGACGGGAGAGGTAGCCTGTCTGCCAGCGGAGCAGGTTCCCTAAGAGGGTGGCCCCCTCATCGTCGAGGTTGTGTCCCGTGACCACAGCGCTGAATCCCCTCTCGTATGCGAAGCGATTCATCAGGTAACGTTTTATCATCCCGCAGAGGGAGCAGGGTGGACGGCGAAGCCTCCTCGCTGCCTCCACCACCCCCATCCCCAGTTCATCCTCCACCCGAAGAAGGTGGAGGGTGGCGCCTCGTTCCTTCACAAATGCCTTGACCGCTTCGAGGGAGGCCTCCGCAAAGCCATCTATGCCCAGATCTATGTGGAAGGCCTCCACCTGATAGCCCAGCCTCTGAAGGAGGTCGAAGGCTGCAAGGCTGTCCTTCCCCCCCGAAAGGGCAACGAGGACCCTCTCCTCTTTCTTGAGGAGGTGA
Source organism: uncultured Thermodesulfobacteriota bacterium (assembly GCA_964422255.1). GTDB lineage: Bacteria > Desulfobacterota > B13-G15 > B13-G15 > B13-G15 > CAYRAR01. The sequence continues at coordinate 4,324 of CAYRAR010000128.1, forward strand.
TAGCTCCTTATCGCCTTCTGGACGCGGTCCAGGACGAAATCGAGGAAGTCCTCCTCGCAAAGGGCGATATTGTGGGCCCTTATCCTGATGACAGCTTTCCCCCCGCACTTCCTGCACTTCATCCCGTACCCACTGTGAGGAGGATCTGGCAGCGATCCCCCTCCCTTATCTCCTCGTCCTCGGGGACCAGCTTCCCGTTCTTCAATACCAGGGCCACCTCAAGGTTTATCCCCAGATCCCTAAGGAGCCTCTCCACCTTTATCTTTTTCCTCTTCACCTCCAGCTCCTTTCCGTCTATTTCCACCTTCATGGGGTTAAGTATACGTAATTTGGTCATTTTGTAAACCTCCTTGAATCTGAGAAATGGGGATGTTATCTTTCAGACGGGATGGCCGAAGAGGTGGTGAGGATAGAAGGGGTCTGGGTCAGGATCGGGGCGAC
>CAYRAR010000129.1:0-4703 GCA_964422255.1 uncultured Thermodesulfobacteriota bacterium
GAAGGGGCGAGGATCGCCGCCCAAGGGAGCCCCTGGGAGCGCTGGTCCTTTGTGGGATGGACCCTCTCCGGCCTCTTCGGGAAGGGAAAGGGGGTCCTCCTCTTTCACAAGGTCCTCTGGTGGGTCCACCTCTTCCTCTCCTTTATCTTCGTGGCGGTGATCAGCTACACCAAGCTCCTTCACATCATCACCTCGGTGCTCAGTACCTTTTTCCGGAACCTTCAGCCCTCGGCCCTTAAGCCCATTGAGAACATGGAGGAGGCGGAGAGCTTCGGTGTGAGCCACTGGGAGGAGTTCACGTGGGTGGACCTCCTTCAGCTTGACGCCTGTACCCGCTGCGGCCGCTGCCAGGACAACTGCCCTGCCCACCTTACCGAGAAGCCCTTGAGCCCTAAGGAGGTGGTCCAGGGGATAAAGGCCCTCTTCGAGCAGGAAACAGCCCCGATCCTTCAGCGGATGCGCACCTGGGGGGTGGAGAAGAAGGAAGAAGAGGAAGGAGAAAAGGGAAAGGCATTGGTGGGAGAGATGATCTCGGAGGATGCCATCTGGTCCTGCACCACCTGTGGGGCCTGTGTTGTCCACTGTCCGGTGTTCGTGGAGCCCTATCCCAAACTGATCGATTTCAGGAGGTATCTGGCCCTCATGGAGAGCCGTTTTCCCCAGGAGGTCCAGGTCGCCTTCCGCAACATGGAGAACAACAGCAATCCCTGGGGGATAGGGATGCACACCAGGGCCGACTGGGCGAAGGATCTGGGGGTGAAGACGCTGGCAGAGGACAGGGACGTGGAGTACCTCCTGTATGTGGGCTGTGCGGGATCTTTCGACGACCTGAACAAGAAGGTGGCCACCGCGGTGGTCAAGCTCCTGCAGCGGGCGGGGGTGAGCTTCGGGATCCTGGGGACCGAGGAAGGGTGCTGCGGGGATTCAGCCAGGAGGCTGGGGAACGAGTACCTCTTTCAGATAATGGTCGAGCAGAACATAGAGGTGATGAAGAACTACGGGGTCAAGAAGATCATCACGCTATGCCCCCATGGCTACAACACCCTGAAGAACGAATACCCCCAGTTCGGTGGGGAGTTCGAGGTATACCATTACACGGAGGTGCTGGCGCAGCTCATCTCCGAGGGAAAGCTTCAGCTCACCAAGCCCATCGAGGACTCCGTCACCTATCACGATAGCTGCTACCTGGGCAGGTACAACGGGCTTTATGAGGAGCCGAGGAAGGTGCTGGGGGCGATACCCGGGTTGAAGATGGTGGAGATGGCCCGCTGCCGCTCCAGGAGCTTCTGCTGTGGTGCTGGAGGCGGGAGGTTCTGGATGGAGGAGCATCTGGGGACGAGGATAAACCATGCGAGGCTCCAGGATGTCCTGGGGAGCGGTGCCAGTACCGTGGTCACTTCCTGTCCTTTCTGTTATACCATGCTGAGCGACGCCATAAAGGAGAAGGAGGTCGAAGAGAGGCTTCGGGCCCGGGACCTCGCTGAGCTGGTGCTCGAGGCAGCAGAAGGTGTATGAGCTGGTAGTAAAGGGGGGGTTTTCCGCCGCCCATAACCTCCGTGACTACTACGGAAAGTGCGAGAGCCTTCACGGACACAACTGGAAGGTGGAGGTCTACGTCCGCTCCTCCACCCTGAAGGGGGGGATGGTCATAGACTTTCAGGTCCTGAAGGGGGAGCTTCGGGCGGTCCTTGAGGAGCTTGACCATAAGTATCTGAACGAATTACCCTACTTCAAGGAGAGGGAACCCTCCTCGGAGAATATCGCCCGATACATCTACGAGGGATTAAGGGGGCGGCTCGGGGGGCGGGGGGTGAACCTCTGGAAGGTGACCGTATGGGAGTCGGAGGGGGCGGGGGCCTCCTGGGTGGAGGAAGAAGATGGTGGACGTTCAGAGCCAGAGGGATGATCGGCGGATCGAGATAAAGAAAGTGGGGGTGAAGAACATCCGCTATCCCATCTCGGTTCGGGACAAGGCCCACGGGGTGCAGCACACCGTGGCGAGCGTGAACATGTACGTGGACCTCCCCCATCACTTCAAAGGGACCCATATGAGCCGGTTTGTGGAGATCCTTAACAAGTATCGAGGGGAAATGGACATAAAGAAGTTCCGTCAGATCCTCTCGGAGATGAAGGAGCGCCTGAGGGCAAAGAGCGCCCACCTGGAGATAGAGTTCCCCTATTTCATCGAGAAGAGGGCCCCGGTGACCGGGGCAAAGGGACTGATGGAGTACATCTGCCGGTTTTACGGCAGCACCAATAGCGCCGAGGAAACCGACCTCTGTGTGGAGGTAAACGTTCCCATAACCACCGTCTGCCCCTGCTCCAAGGCGATCAGTGAGTACGGGGCCCACAACCAGCGGGGAATAGTGAAGCTCAGGGTCCGTTTCAAGAGGTTCATCTGGATAGAGGACCTGATAAGGCTGGTGGAGGAGTCGGCAAGCTGCGACCTTTACTCGATCTTGAAGCGGCCCGATGAGAAGTACGTGACCGAGAAGGCCTATGAAAACCCGATGTTCGTGGAGGACGTGGTGAGGGAGGTGGCGAGGAAGCTGGAGGCCGATCCCAACATCACCTGGTTTGCGGTGGAGTCGGAGAACTTCGAGTCCATCCACAACCACAGCGCCTATGCCTACGTGGAGAAGTGACCTTTCAGGGTAATCCCTTGAATCTCCTGAGGGGGTCCTCTTCCCCCTGGAGGGACTCGAGAAGACGCCTGAAGCCCTCAGAGAGCTCCATGAGCTGCTCCCTATCGGAGAAGCGGAGTTCCACCCTGAACTCTTCACCTTCAAAGAATGGTGGAGGATGTAAGGAGAAGGAAGGGGGAAGCCTGAGGGAAGCTCTGAATTTCTCGAACTCCTCCTTGAGGGTGGAGAATCTGGGATAGCGCCTCCTCCTGAGCCAGTCCCTAAACCTCTCAAGCCTCTCGGCCCTCCCGTCATCCCCTGCCCAAAGGCCCCTCGCCTCCTCGAGAAGGGCCATGACCGAAGTTCCTTCCCTCAGGGCGATTTCATGGAGGTGAGTGAGGATCTCCTTCGTCTTGTTCTCGCCGGGCCTCAGGGAGGAGAGCAGGGGCGCCAAGGCAGAAAGCTCCTCCTCCCCGAAGAGGGAAAAGAGGGAGGCCGTAGAGAGGGAGAGTTCCTGCTCGGCAATGTACGTCCTTATCCCCACGGGAAGTCGGGCTATTTCCCTGAGCTTCGTGTAAATCCTTTTATGGGGCTGGAAACCCAGGGCGGGAAGCCATCGGGAGACGATCTCCTCCTCCATCAGGCCACAGGTCACGAGCTTCGTCACCGCTTGAGCCTTCTCCACCAGGTTCATCCCCCCCGGGATGTTGTGAGCTACAGCCCTGACGATCCCCTTCTGATCGGGGAGCTCCTCAGGGGAGTAAATCAGGGCCCAGACCCTCTCCTGCCCGAGGTGCCTTAAGGCCTCAAGCCTCCTGAAACCGCAGATGACCTGATACCCCCCCTCCTTTTCCCTCAGGATCAGGGGGGTGAGGAGCCCTGAGAGGGCAAGGGAGGTCTCGAGGGAAGAAAGATCCCTCCCGAAGGAGATCTGAAAGGAGGTGTCCCTTTCGTCTATTTCCCCTATGGGGAGGTCACGGCGCTCCTTCATGGTGGATCCATTTGACCACATCCTTTGCCTCCGCGTCAACTTGCTGTCCGGGTTCCATACATATGAGATAAGATTGGGGTTAAAGGAAACCGCCTCGGGGCGATGCTCCTTGAGGTACTCTTAGGCGACAAAAGCTCTTTCTGGAGAGCAGGCTTCAATCAGATGCCAAAGTAGTAGGGGAGAGCTTTAAGGAACTCTTAGTCTTTCGAATATCGGAACCTATGTGAAGCTGAGAGCCTGGTGAAGCTTAGAAGGAAGGCCTTTTGTCCTCTGGCCGCGATTGTGAATAAGACCTACCGAAATCTTAACAAAAACAGAGGGATACATTATATTATGTTTTTAATGTACCAAAGCGAAGGAGGAAGTCATGTCGAAGCTTGAAGGCATAATAAAGGTTTTGGAAAATTACAAATTTGAAGATTTCCGAGGAGAAGGGGGAATAAAAAAGTGGAATGAAGAAGTGAGGAGTAGAACAAGGCCCTTCATAGAGAGGGTTTGCCAAGAAGCAAAGAGGGATTTGGGCATAGAAGGCTGTGAGTACTACGAGCTTAAAAGATCGGTAAAGAAAGCGATAGATAGTTTCGATTTGCTCAGACTTAAGATCCAGGTAGGGGGAAAAGAAGTGAAATGGCCGGAGGTCAAAATAGGCTTTTACCACCTTGAGCCATCTAACGCCATTTATGTAGGTTTCCATTTCTGGGGCTCAAACGAAAAGATAAAGAGAGTTAAGGAGATAGTGGATAAGACATTGAAAAGGAAAGGAGAATTAGGCCAACCCAAAACCTTCGGAGGTATGTACCTGATTTACCGATATATGACTTTATCCATTGAGGACATCAAGGCGAAGAAAGATGAGGAAGTTGTGAATGATATCGTCACCCAGTTGAGCAAAATTATCGACGACATAAGGGATAATGAGGAAATTTTTGAGCAAGTTAAGGACATCCTAAATAATGTCTTGAAGGAGGATAAGATGATTTTCCCCTTGACCGAGGTCGCTCTCTTGGTTAGAGCCGTAAACACAAAGCCGTTTATCATCCTCGCCGGAATTTCCGGCACTGGGAAGACTCAATTGGCGAGGCTCGTTG
>CAYRAR010000130.1:0-4666 GCA_964422255.1 uncultured Thermodesulfobacteriota bacterium
ATTCATCTCTGTAAACTCTTTTATATAAAATGGAATCCTTCAGAGGAATCTCTTTTTCTATCCATTCTTCATTATTCATTTATTCCTTCCTCCTTTTGTCAATGTCGCCTAACTCGGTCATATTCGAACTGTTCGGATATAATATTAATTTTGGAAGATTTGCGAACTATTCGCATATACTTCCTTCTGGACGACCACTGTATATTATCCCTTTTACGCTCATGTTTCACCTCCTGCCAAAAGACTATCATGACGGAGATTTTGCCTTCCCTTGCCATTTTATAAAGAGTAGACTTTCCCGTTAACATCACAACTAAAATATTTAGTAAAAACGAACAAAAAGTCAAATACTTTTTCAAAACTAACCTGGATGAATAGAGCACAAACAAAAAAGCCCCTTCCTGAACGGAAGGGGCCGAGAAATGCTTTGAGAAAGGAGTTTAGGATTTCTCCTTTTCCTTCAACGCCGCGAGGATCTTCTCAGGGGTTATGGGCAGATCCTTTATCCTCACCCCAATGGCGTCGTAGATGGCGTTGGCGATGGCAGGGGCAGAGGGCACACAGCCTGGCTCCCCTATCCCCTTGGCCCCATAGGGACCGTATTCCTCCCAGGGTTCGATGATCTCCGCCTCCATGGGGGGGACGTCCTTGGCGGTGAGGATTTTGTAATCGAGGAAGTTGGGGTTTTTCATCTCGCCATTCTCAAAAATCATCTGTTCAGTAAGGGCATAGCCTATCCCCATCATCGCTCCACCGTAGATCTGCCCTTCGAGAAGCATCGGGTTGATGGCCTTTCCCACATCATGGGCTGCCACGTACTTTAGGATCTTCACCTGACCTGTTTCCTTATCCACCTCCACCTCCACCCCATGGGCACCATAGGCATAGGCCATGGAGAAGTTGCCCTTGAACTCTTTATCGAGCATCTCGTTGTCGGGATCGTAGAAGTACTCGGCCATGATCATCTTGCCCCGGCGGGTGTAATGGGCACCCCGAAGGAGCTTGCCCAGCTCGATCTTCTTCTCCGGATTTCTCTTTGAATAGATGACCCTGTCCCTTATGGCTAACTGATCTTCCGGCTCAGCCAGAGCCAAGGCAGCGAGTTTCAGGATCTCCGCTTTCACCTTGCGGGCTGCCCCCAGGGCGGAGTTGCAGGCGACGAAGGTGGTCCTGCTTGCGTGAACCCCCACATCCCAGGGACACACATCGGTGTCGTTATCTATCACCGTCACATCCTCCGCCTTCACTCCCAGTTCCTCTGCCACAACCTGGGCTATTACGGTATCGGCCCCCTGGCCTATGTCCGAGGCCCCTGTGAAGACGTCCACCTTGCCGAAGTCGTCCACCTTTATAATGGTGCCACATCCATCCGATTTGTAGACCCGGGCACCTCCACCCACGTGGATCAGAGAGGCCATTCCAACTCCACGGCCGTCCCTCTTTCCTCTTTTCTCCTTCCAGTTGAGCATCCTTCCCACCGCCTCTATACACTCCTTAAGGGCACAGGAGGAGATCTTGAACCTCTGGGGGGTGACCTCTCCCGGCTCGTTGGCGTTCATCAACCTGAATTCCATGGGATCTATGCCTGCTGCCTCGGCCAGCTGGTCCATGGAGCACTCGATGGCGAAGGTCGCCTGGGGGTTACCGTACCCCCGCATCGCCTGGCAATAGGTGTTGTTGGTGTAAACACACTTGGCCGTGTATCGGACGTTGGGGACCTTATAAAGGGAAGATATAGGCATCATCATCACAGAAGGGGTCGTCGCCCCCCAGGAGGTGTGGGCCCCGTTATCGAGGATCATCGAGACATCCCTGAAGGTGAGCTTCCCTTCCCGATCACACCCCTGGGCGATACGGATGATGGCGGGCTGCCGCGGTGAGGTGTATTTGAACTCCTCTTCCCTGGTGAAGGTGATCTTCACGGGACGGCGGGTCCTGTGGGCAAGAAGGATCGCGATGTACTCATAACAGTGAGTGTCAAGCTTCGATCCAAACCCACCGCCTATTGTCGTCTGAATCACCCTGACCTTTTTGCCTGTCAGGCCCATCGCCTTGAGGGCCTCCTGAAAGTCCCTCTGGGCGAGGTAGGGGATCTGGGTGATCGAGTAAAGGGTGAGGTTGTCCTGAGGGTCGAAGACGGCCACACAGCCGCTCGTGCCCATACAGCAATGGGTCACCCGGGTGACACGAAATTGATCTTCCACCACATAGGCGGAGTTCTTGCGGGCCTCATCCACGTCGCCAGCGACGAGCTTCCAGGGGAGCTTGAGCACGTTGGTCTTGTGCTCTTCGTGGATGAGCGGGGCGTCCTCCTTCATCGCCTCCTCAGGGTCAAAGACAGCGGGGAGGGGCTCGTACTCCACCTCGATGAGTTCCAAGGCCTCCTCGGCGATCTCAGGATCTATGGCCGCCACCGCCGCCACCTCGTCCCGCATCGCATAGACCTTCCCCTTCTTCAGGGGGGTGTTGTCCTTGTAAAAGCCGATGCGGATCTCGGGGATGTTGTAACCGGTGAGGACCGCCTTCACCCCGGGGAGCTTTTCTGCTTTCGAGGTATCAATGTGGACGATCCTCGCATGAGGATAGCGACTGTAGAGGATCTTTCCGTAGAGCATCCCCGGAAGTTTCAGGTCGTGGATGTAGGTGGCACGGCCTATCGCCTTCTCGTATGCGTCCTTTTTAGGAACGGGTTTCCCGACGTTAATGAACTCCTCCTTCATCGCCTCCTCCTTTGGCTGCGGCCTCAATAGCCCTTATGATCTGGATATAGCCTGTGCAACGGCAGATATTGCCCTCTATAGCCGTCTTTATCTCCTCCTCGGTGGGGTTGGGGTTTTCATCCAGCAGGGCCTTGGCCGACATGATCATCCCTGGGGTGCAGAACCCGCACTGGATTGCCCCATTCTCGATGAAGGCCCGCTGTATGGGATGAAGTCCCCCAGGTGAGGTCTCGGCAAGCCCCTCCACGGTCCATACCTCCGCCCCCTCCACCTCCATGACGGGAAAGAGGCAGGAGACCACGGCCTTTCCGTTCACGATGACTGTACAGGCCCCGCATTCCCCCATTCCGCAACCTTCCTTGGCACCGGTAAGCTCCAGGACCTCTCTTAGCAGGTAAAGGAGGGTCCAATGGGGCTCTACCTCCACCTCTACCTTTTCTCCGTTAAGAAAAAAACTTATACTTTTTCTCATCTCCTTCCCCCTTCCCCTATTTAGTTGCAGCTACAACCTCGTAGCTCACGGGCAATAATCCCTCAATCTCCACTCGCTTTGAAGCATCTAGGATCTCGATCCCCACTATCCTCTCCCCCTCTCCCACATCAATGACCACTCCTTCCATCAACTTCTTGTTGATTACCTGTTGTTTTCGTTCGTCCAAGCGGATGTAAAGGAGATCCGTTTGGGGATCATAAGTTATCTTCATGATTACCTCCACTTGCCATAAAATACATAAACCGTTATCGTCCTGATTCTCTCTCTTTCTTTAACATAAATCACTTCTACCCTCTTCTGCTCATAGTATCTTCCGTGTCGCTCCTGCCTGTATTCATAAATCTTTGCCTTTCCCAGGCGTCCATATTTGGCCTCGATAGGAAACCCTGTTTCTATAACATCCCTGATCTCCTTCTCATCGGTCCCTCGTTCCTCTGCTCTCTCCAGTGTATGGTGATCTATGTGGATTTTCACCTCACTCTCTTGACATGATCCTCTCAAGACACTTCAAGGCGAGCCTCTTGGGAAGAACCCTTATCATTTCCCTTCGGTACCAGGCTGCCCCTCGAACCGTATCCCTGGGCGTCGCCTCTGATGAGGCGATCTCTCCGAACTCCAGGAGGGTCTCCTGAGTGATCCTTCTTCCCCGTAAGAACTCCTCGGCCTTGGAGGCCCTCATGGGGGTGGGGGCAGCGACCCCGAGGGCCAATCTCACTTCCTGGCAGACGAGCTCACTTTCATCCAAGGCCCCAAGGAGTTCCTCAAGAGGGCCCCTACGGCCGAAGGCCTCCTTAAGGGCGGGGGCCTCAGTTTTCTCTACCGCCAGCATCATGGCTACCCCTATGATGGGAAGATCCATCGCCTGACGGCGAGTGTGTTTCCAGTAAACGCTTGCGCTATTGGGAGGAGGGGAGGGGATGATGAACTCCACGAGGATCTCGTCATCTTTAAGGGCCGTCTCCCCAGGCCCCAGGAAGAACTCCTCCAGGGGGAGGGTCCTTTCCCCTCCCGATCCCTTTATCCTCACCGAAGCCCCCAAAACCAGAAGGGGAGGGGCCGTGTCGGCGGAAGGGGCGGCGTTGCAGATATTCCCGCCGATGGTGGCCACGTTCCTTATCTGGACAGAACCGAGGTTATCCACCGCATCGGCCAGGGCACCGAACCGCTCCTTCACCAAAGGCGACTTCTCCAACTCCCTATGGGTCGTAAGGGCCCCTATCCTCAGACCACCGTCTTCTTCCTGGATGTAGCTCAGTCCCTCTATCCCCCGTAGGGATATGAGCACCTGGGGGGCGTACCTTTTCTGCCTGATGCCCACCATCACGTCCGTCCCCCCAGCGATGAGCTTGGCCTGCCCTCCATACTGCTTCAGCAACCCTATCGCTTCTTCCAGGGAGGACGGCTTTAGGTAATCGTAGCGTATCATCTTACCCTCCTACTCCCTGTAATCGAA
>CAYRAR010000131.1:0-4661 GCA_964422255.1 uncultured Thermodesulfobacteriota bacterium
TTCATCATCCGAAGGACGAGATCCCCCTCTCTATCGCCTTAAGGTTGACCTCCTTGAAGGCCGGAGGGCTCAGGGATGAAACGACCTCCTTCAGTTCCCCTCCCGAGAAGGGAAGGGCTCCTGCAGAGATAGCGAAGCCGAGCAGAGCCAGATTTGCCACCCGGGGATTATCGAGCTCTGAGGCGATCCTATCGGAATCCACCCTGTACACCTTCACCCCTTCCAGGGGCGGCAACTCCCGGGCATTTATCACCGCCACTCCACTCTCCTTCAACATGGAGATGTTCCTGAGTCCCTCCTCCCTCTCGAGACCGAGGAGCAGATCGGCCCTTCCCCTCTTGACCAGGGGACTGTAGAATCGGCCGATCTTCAGGTGGGCGAGGACCGATCCTCCCCTCTGGCTCATCCCGTGGGTTTCTGAGCCGAAGACCGCCTCGCCCCTCCGGTGGGCCATCTCGTAGATGACTCTCGAGGTGAAGAGGACTCCCTGACCTCCAATGCCGGCTATAACTATCTGTAGTTTCATCCCCTTATCGCCCCTTGATGGCAGGCGTAAACGCATACGCCGCAGTCCACACAGGTCATCCTGTCTATCTCCACCTTCCCCTCGTTCATCACGAGGGAGGGACAGCCGAATTCCGAAAGGCAGTACCCGCACCCCACACACCCCTCTGCAACGGGCATGGAGATGACGCTCCGGGGACAGGCCACAGCGCAGAGGCGGCAGAGGGTGCACCGCTCCCCATCCACCTGATAGGACCCATCGACCTTCCTTATCGCTCCTTCAGGGCAGGACAGGAGGCAAAAATCGCACCCGGTGCAGCTCCCGCAATGGAAGCACCGCTCTCGTGCCTCCCTTATCGCCTCCTCCTCGGTGATCCCTCCCTGGATCTCCTGAAACCCCCTGGAAGCCTCCTCAGGGGACAGCCTGGGGGCTTCTGGCCTCCTCCCCTTGGAAAAGAAGCTCAACTCTATCGCCTCAAAGGGGACCTCCTCCTCCATCCTCACCGAGGGGCCCGCTACCTCCTCCCCTGAGAGGAAACTGTGGATGGCTAAGGCCCCCTCTCTTCCCGCCCCGATGGCATGGGCCACGCTCCTCGAAGGGGAGGTGAAGTCCCCCCCTGAGAACACCTTCTCCTCCTCCAGGAACCCCTGGGGCAAGGATGAGGGGTCCGGCTCCTCCCCTGTGGCGACGATCACCCCGTCCACCTCCATGGAGAACTCGGAACCCTCAACGGGCAGGACCTCCTGGCGCCCCTCTCTGTCCTGCCTCCCGGGGGCCATCCGCACAAGCCTCACCTCCCTCACCCGCCCCTCCCCTACGAACTCCACGGGGGAGAGGAGGAACTCCATCTTCACCCCTTCGGCCAGGGCCTCCTCGACCTCGCTCGGATGGGCGGGCATATCCTCCCTCCTCCTCCGGTAAAGGAGGAGAGGGCTTGCCCCCAATCTCAGAAGGGAGCGGGCCACATCTATGGCGGTGTTCCCCCCTCCTATGACCGCCACCTTCCCCCTCACCTCCGGGGGATCGCCCTCATTCAGGGCCCTCAAGAACTCTATTCCCCTGTAAACCTCCGGGAAGTCCTCCCCCGGGATGCCCAGGGGACGGGGACGCTGGGCCCCTGGGGCGAGGAAGACGGCGTCGTAATCCCTCAGCTCCTCAAAGGGCATGTCCCTCCCCACCCTCACCCCTGTCCTTATCCTCACCCCCAGGGATTTGATCCTCTCGATCTCCTGCCTCAGGACCTCCTTGGGCAGGCGATAGGAGGGGATGCCGTAGCGGAGGAGCCCCCCTGGCTCAGGCATCGCCTCAAAGACTTCCACCTGATAGCCCAGAAGGGCCAGATGGTAGGCGCAGCTGAGCCCTGCCGGCCCAGCTCCCACCACCGCCACCCTCCGGCCGTTCATCTCCCTCTTCTCGGGCACGTACCCGATCGCTTTATCCCCCAGGAGCCTCTCTATCTGGGAGATGGATATCGGCTCATCAAATTGCCCCCTGTTGCAGGAGGATTCGCAGGGGTGAAAGCAGACCCTTCCACACACCGAGGGGAAGGGATTGGTGAGGAGAAGCTTCCTTGAGGCCTCCTCCGTCTTCCCCTCAGCCACAAGGGCCAGAAAGCCCTCCACGTCGTTTCCTGCGGGGCAGGCCTTATTGCAGGGAGGGGTCTTCCTCTCGTAAACGGGCAGAAGGGCAGCTTTCTCGAGGGGAGCCTTAAGGGGGTGGACCTCGACCCTCCTTTTCCGCTCCACCCCCCTGGTCAACTGCACGCAGGGATGCCGGGCAATCACCACGGCCACCTTCCCTGCCCTATGGCAGGAGCGGTAGGCCTCCCTCACCGCCCCTATCATCCGTGGGACATCATAGGGATCTACTACTTGGACATCCTTCACCCCACAGCCCCTGAGCACTTCCTCCAACGAGATGGGCTCACCGGGGGTGCCGTCAGCCAGGTAGTCCGCGGCAGGGGTCGGCTGCATCCCGGTCATGGCCGTGGTTCCGTTATCCAGGATCACCAGCACGAACCTCGCTCCTGTGTGCACCGCATTAACCAGGGCAGGCAGTCCGGCGTGAAAGAAGGTGGAATCGCCTATGGAGGCGACGATGGGAACCTCTTCCCCGTCCTGGGCGAAGGCCTTCCAGAGCCCTGCCGCCATGTTGATGGCCGCCCCCATATCAAGGACTATGTCCACCGCCCCCTGATTCAGCCCTAGGGTGTAGCAGCCAATATCGCTGGTGAAGATCGCTTGGGGAAAGGCCCGCTTGATGGCGTAAAAGGAGGCCCGGTGGGGACAGCCGGAGCAGAGGGTGGGGGGCCTCTCGGTGTAGGAGGTGAGGGAGAGGGGCTCCTTACTCGGAGGCCTCTTCCCCTCCCAGACCTGCAGGAAGACCTCCTCGATCACCTCTGGGGTGAGTTCCCCCGCTGACGGAACGGTCCCGTCGAGCCTCCCCCTCACCCTCCCCTTCTCCGGGATCAGGAGCTCCAGGGCCGCATCCGGCTCCTCCAGTATTAAGATCTGATCGCAGCTGCGAAGGAAATCCGAAAGGAGCTCGAGGGGAAAGGGAAAGGGAGTGGAGACCTTAAAAAGGGGCACCTCCACCTCCAGCTCCTCCAGCAACTCCTTCATCGTCCCGAAGCAGCTCCCTGCAGCTATCACCCCGAGGGGGAAGGGTCCCCGGGAGGGATCAAAGGGCCCTTCCCCGAGGAAGGCACCGTTGAAGGGGGCGTTGACGTACTCCCGCCTTATCGCCTCCAGCTTCCGGTTCAGTTCCTGATGGAGCCTGTACCTCCAGCGAGGGGTGGCGGCCCAGCGCTTCGGGTCCTTGTCAAAGCGGGCCCTCCTCTTGAGCTCCTTCACCGGACCAAAGCTTATGGTCTGACGGGCATGGCAGATCCGGAGGGTGGGACGAAGGAGGACCGGGATTTCATATTTCTCCGAGAGGGCGAAGGCATAAGGAACCATCTCCTTCGCCTCCTGAGGGCTCGAGGGATCGAGCACCGGGACCTTGGCCATAGGGCCCCAGAGGCGGGAGTCCTGCTCGGTCTGGGAGGAGTGGGGGCCGGGGTCATCGGCGGCGATGATCAGGAACCCCCCTTTTACCCCGGTGTAGAGGGAGCTGAAGAGGGGATCGGAGGCCACGTTAAGCCCCACTTGCTTCATGGCCACGGCGGCCCGTTTCCCCGCATAGGCGGCGGCCAAGGACACCTCGAAGGCGACCTTCTCGTTGGTGGACCACTCGATGTATATCTGGGCTCCCTCTTCTTCCCGGAATCTGACCAAAGCGGGCAGGATCTCCGTGGCGGGGGTTCCGGGGTAGGAGGCCATCACTTGACAACCTCCCTCAAGGAGGCCCCTCGCTATCGCCTCGTTTCCCAGAAGGACCCTCTTTGTCGTCATCCTCCCTCTCCTTTGGGCCGCCCCCAGGGGGGCGGCCAGAAGTGAAGGGCAGCTGTGATGCTCAGAAGAAGCCCCACCGTCTCTTCCTCCAGGAAGCCCCCGATCCTCTTACGCTCTTTCGCCAAAAGGGGCAGGAGGTCAAGGTAGCCCACAAAGGGAGGGGCCTCCGGCCGCTCTTTGAGGCGCCAGAAGCGCTTCCTGCCGTCCCGCTCCGTCTCCTCCCTCCTCCTCTCAATCAACTTCTCGAGGGTTTTTCCCCCTTCCTTTAGAGCCAGGAAGGACTCCTTCACCTGAGGAAAGAAATCTATGGGCACGTATCCGCTTATCCTCAGGTGCCTGATCGCCTCAGCCTCGGGGACATCCGCCGTCCGCAAGACCCACGTGAGGAAGGGATCCAAGGCGTCAAACACCTCCCTCTCAAAGCAGAGCAGGGGGGCCGAATAACAGAGGGCAAGGGTCACCGATTCCATCAGCCAGAGAGGGTGAACTTCGGCAAGCCCCTTGACTATCCCCTCCACGCTTCGGGAGGGATAGGGCAACGGGACAAAGGGATGACTCTGGAAGCGAGGATGGAGATGGGCCAGACTCTCGCCAATCCCCACCTGTCTCCAGCGGTGTTTCTTCACGATCCACCCTATCGCCTCCTCCGGGGGAGGGCTTTCAGGGTCACAGAGCAGGAGGCAGCGGATGTTCTTAAAATGAGCGGCCCACTCCAGTATGCTCATCGTCCCATTTTATATTGAAGGAAGTCGGGCAGTAAAGGG
>CAYRAR010000132.1:0-4654 GCA_964422255.1 uncultured Thermodesulfobacteriota bacterium
GATGACCTCATGTCCCCTTTCCTGTAAGGCTTTACAGAGATCAGCTACCGGCTCCGCAGGCCCTGTCCACTTCCAATCGGAGAAGAGGTGAAGGACCTTCATCCTATCCCTTCCGGGGGCAATCCATCGGTCTCCTTCAGTCCCTTTTCCGCCTCCCACAATTTAGCATACTTTATGAAGACATAGAATGCAGTCGAGACAGCGATGATCAGTCCCGGAAGGCCATCGAGGAATCCCCTCTTCAGCACGAAGTCCCTGAAAAAGCGGAAAGGGGGACGGAGGAGGAGGTGCACCAGGCTGAACCTCTTCCCCCCTTCCCTCATCTCCTCGGCGACCACCTCTGAGTAACGGTTAATCTTCCCCAACTGATCGAATATATCCCTGTAGGTATAATGGAGGTAATGATTCTTCAGGGCCTTCACTTTCCCGTTCACCCTCACCCTGGCATACAGCCCCCCCTCCCATCTCCCACGGGTGCGGTCGTAAAGCCTGATCTCATAGTCAGGGTACCACCCCCCGTGCTTGATCCACCTTCCGAGGAAGTAGGTCCGGCGAGGGGCCATGTAACCTGCCCATCGTCCGTCGTTCTTTGGAAGCTCCTGCCGGATCTCCTCGGCCAGCTCAGGGGAGACCTCCTCATCGGCGTCGATGAACATGATCCAACGGTTGGTGGTCTTGTCGGCGGCGAATTGATACTGTTCCCTGTAGTTCGTCCAGGGACGCTGATAGATCTTGTCCGTATAGCGGCGACATATCTCCAAGGTCCGGTCAGTGCTGTAGGAATCCACCACGACGATCTCGTCAGCCCACGCTACACTCCTCAAGCACCTCTCAATCGTCCGTTCGTTGTTGTAGGTGATAATGTAGACCGAGACCTTATTCTCCCCCATTATGGACATAACATCTCCTGCACCACTTTATGTACTTCCTCTACCGTCACCACCTCCATACATCGGTGATGGCCGTAGGGGCATGTCCTCTTCAGGCAGGGGCTGCACGGCAACCGGTGGTATATGACCCTGTGTCCCTCGCCCAAAGGGGAGGTGACCGCTGGATCGGTGGAGCCGAAGATGGCCACCACCCTGGTCCCCACGGCTGCAGCGGCATGCATCGTTCCCGTATCGTTGGTCACGAGGAGGCGGGCCCGTTCAAGGAGGGAAAGCAGTTGCCTTAAGGTCGTCCTTGCAGTGAGATCAAAGCATCCCTCCCCGATCTCCTGCGAGATCCTCTCGTTGAGCTCCTTCTCCGGCAAGGTCCCAAAGATGACCACCTTTATCCCCTCCTTGACCAGCCTCCTCCCCAGCTCCGCAAACCTCTCCGGGAACCAGCATTTCGCCTCTCCATAGATCGCCCCTGGGTTAAACCCCACAAAGTCGCCTTCTATCCCCAAGGATCTGAGGGTCCTCTCCGCCCATCTCCTCTCCTCCTCAGGAACCTCCAAAGGGACCGGAGGGGGTTTGGACACCTCGCCTAACTTCCTTATCAGGTGCAAGTAGTAATCTGAGCGGTGGATGCGAAGGACATCGTCATCTCTCGGCACCCTTTCCGTCAGGAGCCATCCCCTCGCCTCGGAGCTGTACCCCACCCTTTCGGGTATCCCTGCCCAAAACCCTATCAAGGCCGAGCTGAAGGATCGGGGAAGGGTCAGATAGAGATCGAATCCCTGCTTGCGAAGGTCCCTTCCCAGGGCAAACTCCATCCCGACCCTCCTTATCCCCGAGGGAACCTGATACCCGATCACCCGATCGACGGCGGGATGAAGTCCCCATAAATCGTCGAGAGGGCGGCGGGTAAGAACCTCCAATCGGGAGTCGGGAAAGAGGGCCTTCAGGGCTGAAACCGCCGGGAAGCTGAGGAGGGCATCCCCCAGCCAGTTTGGCCCCTTGACGAGGATCTTTCCTGGCCGATCGCACCCCTTTCCCATTTCCTCCAATTTTAACTTAATCGATCACAAAATTGGAATAACCAAAATACTTAATGGAGCCAGTATTTCAAATATGTAGGTCATATGCTGTTCTGACTACTGCTGTAACTAAGTCCGTCTTGACAGAGCTTATTCCTACCGATTATCCTTAAGTAGGAAAAAGTTGTGGAGGGAGAGGATGGTTTTGGCCAAGGTCTTGCCAAAGGGACAGATTACCATCCCAAAAAGGATAAGGGAAAGGCTTGGTATCAAAGAAGGGGACGTTATCTCGCTGGAAGAGGTGGAAGATGGCGTGTTGCTCAGAAAAGGAAAGACACTATTTGATGTCGCAGGTAGTATAGAGATTGAAGGGGATGTTTCCTTAAAAGCCCTTATAGAGGAGGCGCGAGAAGGTGAAGGCACGGGTAGCCATCGACACTAATTTCATTCTGAGCATAATCCTAAAGAGGGAACAGACGGAAAAGGCCCTTAAGATTCTTTCAGAGGCTCAAGCGAGATATGAAGAGATCTATCTTCCCAAGCAGGTTATAGGAGAAGTGGTTTATGTGCTTGAAGGAATTCACAGGTACACACCGCAAAGAAAAAGACTTTCAAGGGCACAAATACGGGATTATATATTTTCTATCTTGAACACCCCCAAGATTGCTTGTGAAGACGAAAAAGAGGTTCTTGAGGCCTTAGATTTATATGTCAATAGAAAAATCTCTTTCGGGGATGCCTTGATAGTTGCAAATATCTCAAGAAGGGGAATTGGTGAAATTCTCTCCTTTGATGAGGATTTTCGAAGAATTGAGGGGTTAAAGGTGCATCCATAAAAACCATTTTGCTCCTTTCGGCTGTGCTTTCGCGGCTCCCGGATCTCCTGATCTCCTTTAGTGAGAAAATTTTGACTTATCGTGACGTTTCTGATATTTTTGACCACAATGAAATGACCATAATGCCCAGTGGAGGTAGAGATGGAAAAGATCCCAATTTCTCTATTTAAGGCGAAATGTTTAAGGATCCTGCAGGAGGTTCACGATAAGAAGAAGAGGGTGATAGTGACAAAAAGGGGGAAACCCCTGGCAGAGATAATGCCGACTGATGAAGGAACGGAGGGAAAGATTCCCCTTCGAGATACCGTGCTTTATATGGGTGATATCATATCTCCTGTGGCAGAGGGAGATTGGGAGGTCTTGAAGTGAAGGAGGTCCTTCTTGACACTCACGTATGGATTTGGCTTGCAGCCGAACAGTTGGACAGGTTCTCGGAGAAAGCCAAAAAGGCCCTCAGGAGCGCGGAAAGAAAATGGATTTCAGCGATCTCTTTATGGGAAGTAGCGAAATTGGTGGAAGAAAAAAGGCTGGTATTTTCCATTCCTGTGTTCGAATGGATAAGGCGTTCCCTCATTGAATGCGAAATCTCTGTCGCTCATCTGGAGCCAGAAATATGTGTTGAAAGCTGCTCTCTACCGGGTTTTGAGCAACAAGATCCGGCGGATCAGCTCATTGTGGCCACTTCTCGTGTGCTGTCCATTCCACTTATTACCGCGGACAAAAGGATACATGCTTTTCGGGGGGTAAAGGTGATATGGTAAGTCAAGAAGGAAAATGTTTTTGGGGTTAAAGAACATAAAGGGAAAAGAGGTATCACCATGCATGATACATTTATGAATAGCGACCTACTTAAAGAAGTTATTAAACGCATTGTAGAAATGGCCCAGCCAGACAAAATAATCCTCTTTGGGTCAGCAGCTCGAGGTCGAATGGGCCCAAGCAGTGATTTAGATCTGCTCGTGATAAAAGCCGGCGTCCATCGACGGCAACTTGCCCAAGCGATTTACCGTAATGTAATTAAAAAAACAGAAAAACTTGAACCATGAGTGACAGTATCTATCTAAAAATTAAATGAGTATTTTTGCCCAAACCCCGGCAAAGGGCTATTGAAAGAGATTAATGATTCTTCTGTTCTTTCAATATAAAGAACTTCTCAAAAATCTCGTCCTCAGAGACCTCAAGGTAAGATATAAGCGCTCGGTCCTTGGGGTCTTCTGGGCGCTGCTTGAGCCCCTGATCCTGATGCTCCTCTTTACCGTGGTCTTCTCCTTCGTACTGAGGATAAAGGTGGAAAAGTACCCCGTATTCGTCCTCTGTGGCCTTCTGCCCTGGAGCTTCTTCTCCACGGGCCTCTCCTACTCCTCCACCTCCATTTCCGAGCATGCAAACCTCATAAAGAAGATATATTTCCCTCGGGAGATCATCCCTCTGGGGGTGATCTTGGCCCGTCTGGTGAATTTCCTCATATCCCTGGGACTCCTCTTCATCTTCATGCTCGCCTTCAGGGTAAAGTTCACTCCTTACCTTATCTTCTTGCCCCTGATCATAGCCCTCGAGCTTCTCCTGATAATCGGTCTCTCCCTCTTCTTCACCTCCTTGAACACCTTTTATCACGACGTGGGCTTCATCCTGGAGTTCATCCTCTTTGGATGGTTCTACATAACCCCGGTCTTTTATCCCGTCTCCATGGTCCCTGAGCGATTCCTGAAGTTCTACATGCTCAACCCCATGGCCGTGATCGTCCATTCCTATCGCCGGGTCCTGCTCTACGGGCAGCCCCCAGAGGCATGGCACCTCTTTCTTGCCTTCATCGAGGTGCTCGCAGCCCTGCTTATAGGATGGGCCGTCTTCCGACGCCTGGAGTATCGCTTTGCCGAGGTGCTCTGATGGGGGATGTGGTAATTGAGGTCAAAGA
>CAYRAR010000133.1:0-4647 GCA_964422255.1 uncultured Thermodesulfobacteriota bacterium
CCAACTTCGGGGTGAGCCTGGCGGTCTTGAGGATCGCCGAGGCCGTCCTCAGGGGAGAGGGAAGCGTTCTCACAGTCTCTGCCCTCTTGCAGGGGGAATATGGGATAGAGGATCTGTGCATGAGCGTACCCTGCGTGCTGGGAAGAGAGGGAATTGAGCGAGTGGTGGAAACGTCCCTCAGTGAGGAAGAAAAAAGAGGTCTCCTACGGTCGGCGGAAATAATCAGATCATCCCTAAGATCTGCCCTTCCCTCATGAAAAAGAAGAAAGGAGGGGAGGTAGCCCTTGGGGCCCCTCCCCCACGGTTTGCCCCCTACAGTCTGCCTCGACGATCAGCCTCCTCAGTGTTGAAGCTCGTAGAAAGAGGGGCTCGGCAGTTTCAGCTTGATCGCCTGCTTCGTGAAGGCCTCCTTGTCCTTATCAAACCACAACCAAGTTACTGTATCTCCCTCAAAGACGCCGAGGGCCTTGGCATGGGCAGGAAAGGGGACTCCCGCGAAGACGGTGACCTCCCCAAAGGGCTCTCCCTTTCCCAGGATATGGAGGATCTGCTTCTTACCCTCAGGGGAGAGCTTGAAGATCTCCACCTGGCCTCCCAAAACGAGATAGAACCCTTTACCCTCTTCCCCCTCGGTGAAGATCATCTCCCCCCGGCGATATGACCGGGGGATGGCTATCTCGGCCAGAAGCTCTAATTGCTCCCGAGGAAGTCCTCGAAAGAAGGGTGTCTTGGCGATGGCCTCTGCAGATATCATAGGACCTTTGAGAATAGCACTTTCTTGATTTAGGTCAAGGCGCCCTCAGCGGAAAAGGGGTATGATTATCAAAAATGAGATGAAAGGAGGTAAAAGAGGATGTTCTGTTATCAGTGCGAAGAGACGGCTAAGGGAGAAGGTTGCACCAAGATCGGGGTATGCGGTAAGGACACTCAAGTGGCGGCCCTTCAGGACCTGCTGATCTATGCCCTTAAGGGATTGGCCATCTACGCCAGGGAAGGCCGTAGGGTCGGCGTGAAGGATGCTGAGGTTGATCGCTTCACCTCCGAAGCCCTCTTCTCCACCCTCACCAACGTCAACTTCGACCCTGAAAGGTTTAGGGAATACATCGAGCGGTGCGTTAAGTTGAGAGAAGGACTAAAGGAGAAGGTGAAGGCAGCGGGAGGAAAGGTCGATTTCCCCGAGGCCCCTGCCTCTTTTGGGCCCGCCGGGGATACGGATGGGCTCATAAAGCAGGGTGAGGAAGTGGGGATTAAGGCCGATGAAGGAAAGGTCCCCGAGGACATCCTATCTCTGCAGCAGACCCTCATTATAGCCTCCAAGGGGATAGCCGCCTATGCCTATCATGCTGCCCGCTTAGGGAAGGAGGATGAGGAGGTATACGCCTTCCTCCACGAGGGATTGGCCTCAACCCTCGACCCTCAGCTGACCCTGGATGACTGGCTCAAACTGGTGCTCAAGGCAGGGGAGATAAACCTAAAAGTGATGGAATTACTGGATGCGGCCAACACCGGGACCTATGGACACCCCCGGCCTACCAGAGTACCCCTTGGGGCGAAGGCAGGGAAGGCCATCCTTGTATCGGGCCATGACCTGAAGGACTTGGAGCTCCTGCTCAAACAGACGGAGGGAAAGGGCATCTATATCTACACCCACGGAGAGATGCTTCCCGCCCACGGATATCCTGAGCTGAAGAAGTACCCTCATCTTTACGGCCACTATGGGACCGCATGGCATAATCAGCAGCGAGAGTTCGCCTCCTTCCCTGGTCCCATCCTCATGACCACCAATTGCTTGGTTCCTCCCAAGGACGTTTACAAGGACAGGATCTTCACCACCGGCCCTGTGGGTTACCCCGGAGTCAAGCACATCAAGGGGGAGGACTTTGGAGCCTTGGTCGAGGCGGCCCTCCAGCTGCCGGGTTTTGAGGAAGATGTGAACGGCCGTTCGGTGACAGTGGGCTTTGCCAGGGAGGCCATTCTTGGGGTGACTGACAAGGTCATGGAGGCGGTCAAGGGGAAGGCCATCAGGCACTTCTTCCTCGTGGGGGGATGCGATGGTCGAAAGAGGCAGAGGAGCTACTACACGGAGTTCGTGGAAAAGGTCCCTGAAGATTGCGTGGTGCTGACCCTGGGCTGTGGAAAGTTCCGCTTCTTCGACAAGGACCTGGGGGATATCGGCGGGATACCGAGACTGCTCGATGTGGGGCAGTGCAACGACACCTACTCCGCCATAAAGATCGCCCAGGCCCTGGCCGATGCCTTCGGGTGCTCGGTGAATGACCTGCCACTCTCTCTCGTCCTCAGCTGGTACGAACAGAAGGCGGTGGCTATCCTCCTCACCCTCCTCTACCTGGGCATAAAGGAGATAAGGATCGGCCCCAGCCTCCCTGCCTTCCTCTCGCCCAGGGTCCTTCAGGTGCTGGTGGACAACTTCGCCCTTAAGCCCATCACCACCCCCGAGGAGGACCTGAAGGCGATCCTCGGTTAGAGGCGTTCAGGGGGGAGGGTTCCTCCCCTCCCCCTCCTTTTCTTCCAAAATTAGGGGGGTTTTCCTAAGGAATTAGGAATCTTAGCGATTTATTTCAGGGAAGATATCCTGAGGTGATACAGCACTGGGAGAAGAACCTGGAGGAACTCCTGGTCTTTCTGGAATATCCGGAACCTATTCAGAGTTATATTTATACCCCTGATCAGATTTTACGATGGATTTGATCCTCAGGGAAGCTCACGGGAGACCTTCGCCCGAGGGGCCGTCAGGGCAGCGCGCTCTTGTTTTCTTTACTAAAAAATTAGCAAATTATAAAATTTTTGTGTTAGCATTTAACTCATTGAAATCACTTGGTATTTTTGACTTGAAAAATTGAATTTTTTTAGTATAATATTTAATATAATGTGGGGAAACTTGGTTAATTTAAGACGAAAAATTAACAAAAATTTTTCTAAAAGGCAGGGAACGAAATGAATAAAAGTGTAACTTTATGTCTGTTGGTATTTTTCCTAGTGTTGGCATCTTTTATAGGATGTGCCTCCCATAATCAGATTGTTCAGCAAAAATTATCTAATGAAGCGGCGACATTCGTTGGAAAAAGGACGGATGAGCTTCTCCTTAAAATGGGACCACCTGATAGTAAAGAAAAGTTATCTACGGGCGATGAAGTTTGGACATACCGTTCCTCTAAAGTAGGAAAGAGGAAAGGTGTGACTGTAACAATTGGGGATCCAAATTTAACTTCGCCTGAAATTGTTACATGGATAGAGATTATCAATTTTGTAGTTAGTCCCCAAGGGATTGTCAAAAGTTATTCTGTTTACGTTAGGTAATAATTTCTAAATAAGGAGGTAAAAATGGCCCAAAGGGTTATTGGGGGAAAAGGAGGACCTTCGGACATGAATCATTTAGAGAAGAAATTAAAGCAAGTTTTTAAGGAAACATCCCGTATATGTTCAGTACAATATGGATATAATCCTACCCGATTTCTTCAAATGTTAGAAAATAAAGGCCCGGTACAGACGGCTATAGAATTGGTTATGGCTCCTCGTATCCATGAAGGATTTATCAAACTTTTAGAACTAAATCGTTTAGATCTCACCGTAGAAGCCATAATTTTGCGACAACCTTACTGCAATTTGTTTCCAGAAGAAGTTCTTAAGAAAGCAAGAGAGAAACTTAAATGGGGATGTAAATGAGTGGCCCTATAAGGGCTTACTATTCTGCAGCCAGCATAAGCAGCTAACGGAGGGTAGCCAGAGGCGACTCTAATGAGACGGAGAAAAAGATAAAGTACGTGCATGAGGGACGGTATGTTGCTGAGGTAGAAGTGGAGCTAATCGAGGACGAAACAAGGTGGTCTCCTTATCTTCGTGTCGAAGATGCTTATAAACTGGACAAAATTAGAGAGGCACTGCGACAGGGTGACCTTAATCAGCTTCTCACTATGCACGAATCTATGAACTCCGACCTATAGCACATCAATAAATTAAAGTTCTAAAAACTTATGCTATTTCTACCTCAAGCAGAGGGGCGTGTTGTTGGGCGCCGTAGACATCAGTATCCCCCACATCTCCGGAGATGACCTTGCGCGGGATGGTGATCTTTATGGAGTAGGCGGCGGGGTAATCGATGATGGAGACGTCCTCCTCATTGACATGGTATAGCCTTGCGATCAGCCCCTTGGTGAGCACGCCGGACTCCACCACCCTCCTGTAGTTCTCCTCCCCTTCAAACATTATATCGAGGGTCAGATAAAGAGGGCCTGCGTTCTTGCTCCTCAGGACCCTGGCCAGCTCTCCCAATGTGGGCATCTCTCCTCCTCAGACCTCGATCATCTCTATCTGGAAGGGCTCAAGGGAATCCTCTACCTCGAGCAAATGATACACGTTGAACCTGTAGGCGGCTCCCATGGGGATGTCCGAGGGGGAATAGGGGAAGGCAAGGTTTCCTCTTGAGCCCGTTCTCCAAGGAGATCTCCGCATAGCCGTAACCGAGGATCCCGTTCAACGCCAGGACCTTCATCTCTACCCCCGACCCAAAAGAGCAGTAAAGTCCGATATATCCTCTTCGGCCTCCAGGGACCTCACCCTCGAGATGATCTCCTCCCTTCTCCCCTCGGAATATACGGGAGATGTGAGGTATCTAAACTTTTCCACCAG
>CAYRAR010000134.1:0-4609 GCA_964422255.1 uncultured Thermodesulfobacteriota bacterium
GGGTTTCCCTGTAGCATCGCCGTTGTCGACAGAGCGGGAGGGCTTTTAGCGGTCCACAGGATGGACGGGGCCGCCATGGCCACAACCGACATAGCCATCGAGAAGGCTTACACGGCCGTCGCCTGGGGGATGTCCACCATGCTGGGGGCCCGCTGGATCGATCCGAGAAACGTGGGAAAGCACATCGGGGACCATGCCTTTGGGATGTTCGGGAGAGGAAAGGGGAGGTTGTGTCTCATCCCCGGTGGGATCCCGGTGACCGATGAAGAGGGGGAGGTGATCGGCGGGATAGGTACAAGCGGTGTCCCCGCAGGCTTAGGGGACATAAACGATACGGCGGTAAGCCAGGCAGGGATCGTGGCCCTTTATGAAGAAGAAGGATGATGACCTTAGAGGAGGCGAAAAAGGTCCTTAAGGCAGCGCTTCGGAAGGCTGAAGAGCTGGGGGTGAAGTGTGCTGTAGCGGTTGTGGACGAGAGAGGGTGGCTTGTGGCCCTCTGGCGGATGGACGGCGCCCCTTTTCCCACCGCAGAGATCGCCAGGGACAAGGCCTGGACCGCTGCTGTCTTCCGAGTGCCCTCGGCAGAGATAGGCCGCTTCGGCGATCTCTCTCAGCCCGGCTTTGGATTAAAGGCCCATGACTGGAACGACCGCTTAACGACCCTCCCCGGGGGACTTCCTCTGTGGAAGGACGGAGTACTCCTTGGTGCCGTCGGCGTGGCAGGGGCCGGGGAGAAGGATCTGGAGATCTGTGAGGCGGGGGCTGATGCCCTATAGCCGCGGGGCGCCCTTCAAGATCTCAGGGCTCACCTTCCCTTCATATTTGCGAAAGTTTTCCAGGAACTTGGAGGCGAGTTCCCTCTTGGTCCTGTCGTAGGCCTCCTTATCCCTCCAGGTATCCCTGGGGTTGAGGATCTCAGGAGGGATGTCAGGGCAGAGGGTGGGCACCAGGAAGCCGAAGACCTCGTCCTCCCTGAAGGGCACCCCGTCCAGCTCTCCCTCGAGTATCGCCTTCACTATCCTGCGGGTATGTTTTATAGGGAAGCGGTGACCTTCGCCATAAGTTCCTCCAGTGAGGCCGGTATTGACTAACCAGACCTTTACCTTGTGACGTTCTATTTTCTCACCCAGAAGGCGGGCGTATACTGCGGGCGAGTGGACCATAAAGGGGGCACCGAAACAGGTGGAGAAGACCGCCCGGGGCTCCTTGACCCCCACCTCCGTTCCCGCCACCTTGGCGGTATATCCGGATATGAAGTGGAACATCGCCCCTTCGGTGGTGAGTTTGGCCACCGGCGGCAGGACCCCGAAGGCGTCGTAGGTGAGAAAGATGACGTTCTGGGGATGCCCCCCTGTCCCCTCCCGCACTATCCTGGGCAGGTGGGTTATGGGGAAGGAGGCACGGGTATTCTCGGTGAGGGAGCTATCGTCCAGATCGAGCCTGCGGGTGCGCATATCCACCGCTACGTTCTCCAGGATCGTCCCGAACTTCCTGGTGCACTCGTATATCTCGGGCTCGTCATCGCGGCTTAAGCGGATCACCTTCGCATAGCACCCCCCCTCGAGGTTGAAGACCCCCTCATCGCACCAGCCGTGCTCGTCATCCCCGATGAGGACGCGTTCGGGGTCCGTGGACAAGGTGGTCTTCCCCGTGCCTGAGAGGCCGAAGAAGAGGGCCACATCACCCCTCTTCCCCGTGTTGGCCGAGCAGTGCATGGAGAGGACCCCCTCCTTGGGGAGGAAGTAGTTCATCATGGTGAAGACCGCCTTCTTTATCTCCCCGGCATAGGAGGTGCCCCCGATGATCACCACCCTCTTGGCCAGGTTTATGATGACGAAGGTCTCGGAATGGACCCCGTCCTGCTCCGGAATGGCGTTGAAGCGGGGTACTGCTATCACGGTGAACTCGGGGACGAATTCCTTGAGGATCTTGGGATCGAGCTCCCGGATGAACATGTTGCGGGCAAAGAGGCTCTGCCAGGCGTACTCCGTTATGATCCTCACCGGTTTCCGGTACCTGGGATGGGCACCGACATAGCACTCCTGCACGAAGACCTCCTTCGACTGGAGGTAAGCGCAGAGGCGAGAATACAGGATCTCAAACCTTTCCGGGGAGATCGGCTGATTCTCCTCACCCCAGTAGATCTCGGCCTCAGAGGTGGGCTCCTTTACCAGGAACCTGTCCCTGGGGGAGCGGCCCGTATGGTGCCCTGTCCTCACCACCAAGGGGCCGAGGTGGGCCAGGACCCCCTCCCTTCGCCTTATGGCCTCCTCATAGAGGGCAGGGGTCGGCAGGTGCCAGTAGATCCTGGCGAGGTTCCTCAGCCCATGTCCTTCAAGCCCCGTGTATTCGGTCTTCTCCATCTTTCTCTCCTGACCCTTAGGTGACGTAAGTTCTATCGGTAACCGTTGATGAAAACTTGAGGGGTAAGCCCTGAAGAAGAAAAGTTTTTATTGACACGACCTCATCCTGCGGATAATATCAGGACAAAAGAGATGTTCCCCATAAAGGATAACATCCCCCATCGGGAGAGCCCTTTCGTAACCTGGGCGATAATCCTCATCAACGGCCTCATCTTCTTCTTTGAGCTTTCCCTTCCCAGGGGAGTGCTCGAGAGGTTCATCCTCCATTTCGGGATGGTCCCTGCCCGTTACACTAATCCAGCCTGGGCCCTCAGTCAAGGCCTCTCCCCGATGAATTTCCTTCCCTTCCTGAGCTCGATGTTCCTTCACGGCGGGTGGATGCACTTCCTCGGCAACATGTGGAGCCTCTGGCTCTTCGGCGACAATGTGGAGGATCGGGTCGGCCACTTCCGCTTCCTGGTCTTCTATCTGCTGTGCGGTCTTCTGGCCGGCGTCACCCACTTCATCTTCAACCCCACCTCCCGTATGCCCACCATCGGCGCTTCAGGGGCCATCGCCGGGGTGATGGGGGCATATTTCATCATGTTCCCCACGGCCCGGGTCATCACCCTGGTGCCCATATTCTTCCTGCCGTACTTCGTGGAGATCCCCGCTGTGGTCTTTTTCTTCTTCTGGTTCCTCTCCCAGCTCTATGGCGGGATGTTCAGCCTCCTGCTTCCTCAGGGGGTCGGGGGGATCGCCTGGTGGGCTCATGTGGGCGGTTTCGTCTTCGGGATCGTCCTGGTCCCCTTCTTCAGGAAGCGCCGTCGGGCCTATCGCCCCTATTACTTCGACGAGGTGTATTACAAACGCTTCATCCTCTAAGGGAGGAGACCATGGGAATCTTCGATATATTCTGGATATTCTTCATGGTAAGCGCCCTTCAACCTATAATCCGCCAGAAGATGCTCGAGGCGATGCGCCAGAGGCTCATCGCCAGGATAGAGCGGCAACGGGGCTCCCGGGTGATACTGCTCGTGCACCGGCAGGAGACGATGAGCCTGCTCGGTTTCCCCATCTTCCGCTACATCGACGTGAACGACTCAGAAGAGGTCCTTCGGGCGATCCACATGACCGACCCTGAGGTGCCGATAGACCTGCTCCTTCATACCCCTGGGGGGCTGGTCCTGGCCTCGCTGCAGATCGCCCGGGCCATCCGCAAACACAGGGGGAAGGTCACCGTCTTCGTCCCCCACTACGCCATGTCAGGGGGGACCTTGATCGCCCTGGCCGCCGACGAGATCATAATGAGCGAGCACGCGGTGCTCGGTCCTGTGGATCCCCAGCTGGGAGAGTATCCTGCGGCCTCCATCATCAGGGCCATCGAGGATAAGCCCATCGCCCAGGTGGACGATCGGACCCTGATCCTCGCCGACGTGGCGAAGAAGGCGATCTTCCAGTTGAGGGAGAGCGTAA
Source organism: uncultured Thermodesulfobacteriota bacterium (assembly GCA_964422255.1). GTDB lineage: Bacteria > Desulfobacterota > B13-G15 > B13-G15 > B13-G15 > CAYRAR01. The sequence continues at coordinate 3,819 of CAYRAR010000134.1, forward strand.
AGGAGCTCTTGAAAGGGAGGTATCCGCAGGAGAAGGTCGAGGAGCTGGCCCGCCTCCTCTCAGAGGGGACCTGGACCCACGATTATCCCATCACCTTTGAGGAGGCGAAAAAGCTCGGTCTTCACGTGAGCTCGGAGATGCCTCCTGAGTTCTACCAGCTTATGAGCCTCTATCCCCAGCCCGTGAGGCGCCAGCCCACCGTGGAGTACATCCCCACCCCCCGCCACAGGGGGAACAACGGGGAAAGAGGCGCCCTGCGGTGATCGGAACCCTTATGATCTGGGTTCCGATCAGTGCCGCAGGTTGACGGGAAGTTTACCCTTTTTTAAAATGTGTTGAAGGAGGTGTACTTTGCCCCGTTACCATAAGGCAATAGAGCGGTTTCCTGAGGAGTGGAGAGGGCCCATGAGGGAGGTCCTCGATCTGCTCTGGGAGGACCTTTCCCGCACCGTGGCGAGGGAGGAGTTCCTTGAGCTGAGGGCGATAGTTGAGGAGCTGGCCAGGGAGGTGAGGGCCCTGGCCAGGGCTCAAGAGAGGACCGAGGAAAGGATGGGAGCCCTGGTCGAGGCACAGAGGAGGACAGAAGCCCAGGTCGAGGAATTGACCAAGGCTCAAAGGAGGACCGAAGAGAGAGTCAGCGGTTTGGAGGAGGCAGTCAAATCCCTGGCCGAGGCGCAGAGGAGGACAGAGGAGCGGGTATCGAGGCTTGAGGAGGCCGTTGAACGCCTGGCTGAGGCACAGAGGAGAACTGAAGAAAGGGTAGAGGCCCTGGCAGAAGCTCAAAGGAGGAC
>CAYRAR010000135.1:0-4558 GCA_964422255.1 uncultured Thermodesulfobacteriota bacterium
GATGCCCTCTACAGCCCTGAGACGGGGGAGTTGGACGAGAAGAGGACCGACCTCTGGATCTCCAACCGCTTCTTGGATCGCAAGGTAAGGGAGCTGAACGAACGGCTGAGGGGGAATCCGATCCCAAAAAAAAGAGGAGAAAGAGATTCTTTTTGGATGCCTCGGTGAGTCCGAACAGGAGGGATTGGGAGGCGGAGCTGGAGTACGTCCTCACCCAGACGGAGGCCGTCCTCATCAAATGGATACCCTCAGTACAGCACATAGACCTCAGGGATGAGCGTCACAGGGAGTTCTACAGGGCCCTTGCAGCGCACCACATGCCCCTCCTCTGCCATGTGGGACCCGAATACTCCTTCCCGGAGGGGATCCGTCGGAGGGAGTTAGACGACTTCGAGATTCCTTCGGAAACCCCTCGAGTACGGGGTCAGGGTCATCGCTGCCCACTGTGCCGCCCCTGTCTTCCCACTCTTTGAGAAGGACGAGATGAAGGAGTTCTACGCCTTGATGAAGGATGCGAATGGAGGTGGAGAAGTGCGACTGCTGGCGGATACCTCTGCCCTCTTCCTCTCAACCAGGGTCCCCTTGATACCGGAGGTACTTGAGACCTTTCCCCCTGAGTGGCTCCTTCACGGTTCCGACTTTCCCATCCCCATCGACGGATGGCCCCATCTGCCCTGGGTGACTCCCAGCGTGACCCCGAGGGAGTACATCCGGATATGCAGGACGAAGAACCCCCTGGACAGGGACGTGAGGATTAAGCAGGCCCACGGCTTTGCAGATACCATACTGGAGAACGCCGAAGGGGTCCTTCGCCTTCCCCCTCTATAGGCCGCCCCTCCCAGATTTCCGACGGAGAAAGGAGTCCATGAAGGAGCCGCAGAGCTCGTGAAGACGAGGGAGGAGACCCGGCAGGGGGGAAAAGATGGATGTGTGCTCCCTTCGTCCTCATCCTCGAACCACCTCCTGAGCATCTCCTCGGTCACCTCGAGGTGGAATTGGAAGGCGTAGGCGTAGGAGCCCACCCGGAAGGCCTGGTGGGGATAGGTGGCGGAGGTGGCGAGCAACGTGGCCCCTTCGGGCAGTTCAAAGGTCTCTCCGTGCCACTGAAAGACAAGGAAGACCTCGGGGAAGCCCCTGAGGCAAGGGTCCCTACGGCCTCCCTCGGTCAGCCTGACCTCGTACCAACCGATCTCTTCCTCGGGACCGCGGTAGACCCTTGCCCCGAGGGCGTGAGCCATCAACTGCGCCCCCAGGCATACCCCTATAGCGGGCTTCCCGTCCCTGAGCCATCTCTTCAAGAGGACCTTCTCCTCTTGCAGGAAGGGATAGATCCCCTCTTCGTTTACGCTCATCGGCCCCCCCCATGACGATGAGGAGCCGATAGATGGAGGGCTCCGGTAGTCCTTCTCCCCTCCAGAGTTGGACCTCCTCTACTTCCCAGCCCCGCTGCAGCAGCGTATCCTTCAACAACCCGGGGCCCTCATCCCGATGGTGGATGAGGACCAAGGCCTTCTTGTCCGATGGGTTGGCGTGCGAGCTCAAGGGCCCTCCCGGAAGCGGTACCCCACCCCTCTTACGGTCTCGATGAAGTTACGTCCCCCTCCTTCGATCTTCGCCCGCAGGCGCCTGATGTGCACATCGACGGTCCTTTCGCCTCCGTAGTAGTCGTATCCCCAGATCTTGTTGAGCAGCGCCTCACGGGTAAAGACCCGGCCCCGGTTGGCGGCGAGGAACTTCAAGAGCTCGTACTCCTTGAAGGTGAGGGGGAGGAGTTCCCCATTGAGGGTCACCTTCCTCCTCGTGACGTCTATCATCAGGTCGCCACAACGGATGACCTTCCTCCCCTCGACGGAGTAAGTTCGCTGCAAGACCTTCTCTATCCTGATCGTCATCTCCTGCAGGTCATAGGGCTCAATGAGGAACTCATCAGCGGCCAGCAGCAGGTCCTTGAACTCGAGGAGGGCAGAGGGGCCCAGGATCAGCAAGGGTATGGGCCTCTCTCTCCTCAACCCCTCCAGGATCTCGAGGGCCCTCGAGGCGACCGAAGGGTCCCTCACCTCCAACAGGATCAGGTCCGGCGCCCTGTTGATCAGCTCCTCCTCCAAGTCCTCCCCTGGCCTCACCTCCTCCCAGAGGAGGTCCTCCCGCATTTCCCCCTCCAAGGGCTCTGTAGGGATCGTCCCCTCGCCTACATAAAGGACCTTGAACATCCTTCTCTCCTGAAGTCAAAGGCCCCTTTATTTTAACCGATGGTCCCCGGGGTATAAAGGAAAAGGGGGAGGGATCGACCCCTCCCCCTTTCGGCGTGCTCAGAGGATCGGCAGATATTTCTTCAGCTCGTACTCGGTGACCTGGGCCCGATAGTCGTCCCATTCCGCCTTCTTGTTTCGGATGAAGCTCCAGAAGACGTGCTCGCCGAGGCATTCCCTGACCAGTTCGCTCCGCTCCATCAGCTCTATGGCCTCACCCAAGCTGCCGGGCAGCGTCCCTATGCCCCTTTCCCTCAGTTCTTCCTCGCTCAAGTGGTAGACGTCCACCTCTACCGGAGGGGGAAGCTCATATTCCTCCTCGACGCCTTTGAGCCCCGCAGCCAGCATGACGGCGAAGGTGAGGTACGGGTTGCAGGCGGGGTCAGGGGAGCGGAATTCAGCCCGTGTGGCCTTCTCCTTGCCGGGCTTGTACTCCGGGACCCGCACCAAGGCCGAGCGGTTCCTCGTCCCCCAGGAGATATAGGCCGGGGCCTCATACCCTGGCACCAGGCGCTTATAGGAGTTTACCCATTGGCACGTTATGGCGGTGATCTCGGGGGCATGCTTGAGGAGCCCCGCGATGAAGGAGCGGCCCACCTTGGAGAGATGGTAGGGGTCGTCTGGGCTGAAGAAGGCGTTCTTATCCCCTCGGAAGAGGGACTGATGGGTGTGCATTCCGCTGCCGTTGATGCCGTAGACAGGCTTCGGCATAAAGGTGGCGTACACCCCGTTCTCCAAGGCCACCTGTTTGACCACCACCTTGTAGGTCATGACGTTGTCGGCCATGGTGAGGGCATCGGTGTACTTCATGTCCACCTCGTGTTGGCTGTAAGCCACCTCGTGGTGGCTGTACTCCACGCCGATCCCCATCTCCTCCAGGACCAGGACGGTCTGACGCCGTAGGTCCACGGCCAGGTCTAAGGGGACCATGTCGAAGTAGCCCCCTCGATCGAGGAACTCCGTCCCCTCCGGGGATTTGAAGTAGAAGTACTCCAGCTCTGGTCCCACATAATAGGTGAAGCCCTTCTCGGCGGCCTTCTGGAGGTTGCGTTTTAACACATAGCGGGGGTCCCCCTCGAAGGGCACGCCCTCCGGCCTCAGGATGTCGCAGAACATCCTGGCCACCCCGTATTCCCTGGGGCGCCAAGGGAGGATGCAGAAGGTGTTGGGATCGGGCATGGCCACCATATCGCTTTCCTCAATGCGGACGAACCCCTCGATGGAGGAGCCGTCAAAGCCCACCCCCCCTTCCATGGCATCGGGCAGCTCCTCGGCCGTGATGGTGAAGCTCTTGAGGAAGCCCAAGATGTCGGTGAACCAGAGCTTGATGAACTTGATGTTCCGCTCCTTCACTACGTTCAACACGTATTCCTTCGCCTCCTTGGATGCCTCCATCTCGTCCCTCCTCTGTTTTTATCGATAAGAGCAGCTTTTTGTTACGGGAATATTACAACAGCATGACCTCCCCTTCGAGCAAAAAATCCCGATGCTGAGGCGCCTCAACCCCATCTCCTTGTCAAGCAGGGGGTAGGGGGGTAAAATCTCTTGCCTTGCAAAAAGTTTCGGGAGAAGATCGCGTTGAAGACCTCAGAGATGATGGTGCCCACTGTGGTAATGGCCCTCCTCGCCCTGGGCCTCGTGTTGATGGCCTACGCCAAGGGTACGGGACAGCATATGGAAGGTCTGAAGATGGCCTTGAGGATGACCTTGCAGGTGCTGCCCCTTTTGGTCTTCGCCTTCATCGTGGCCGCTTTGGTCCAGATCCTGCTGCCCCGAGAGGCCTTGGCCAAATGGGTGGGCGTCGAGTCCGGCATAAGGGGCATCATCCTCGGTACCATAGCCGGGGGTTTCGCGCCAGGGGGGCCCTTCGTCAGTCTGCCCGTTGCAGCCGGGCTCCTACGCGCCGGAGCCAGCGTCGGCACCATGGTCGCCTTCCTGACCTCATGGTCCCTGTGGGCGGTGAGCCGATTGCCCATGGAGGTGGGGATAATGGGCTGGAAGTTCACCTTGATCCGCGTTGCGAGCACCTTCTTCTTCCCTCCCCTCGCCGGCTTGATGGCCCAGGCCCTTTTCGGCGGCGTCAAAGACCTCTGACCATTGGGCCCTAGGGCGACTCTTCGCGATAACGGTTGGTCATGGGGAGGCGCCCATCCTTGCCGAAGGCCCGATGGGTGATCTTCACCCCCGGAGGGGCTTGGCGGCGTTTGTACTCGTTGCGATCCACCATCCTTATGACTTGCTTCACCACCTCTGGATCAAAGCCCATGGATACGAGGTTCTCGAAACCGGCGACCTCCTCCACGTACCCC
>CAYRAR010000136.1:0-4508 GCA_964422255.1 uncultured Thermodesulfobacteriota bacterium
GGAGGGAGCTGGTGGAGGAGGTCCGCATCATCCCTTACCTTGAGGGGGTCTCCACTTCGGGGATTATCAAGAGGATCCTCAAAGGTTGCTGATCTCCAGGGGCCAGAGAAGTTCCCTTCTCACCTTTGCCTTGCTCTCCAGAAGGCCAGCGCGAATGACCCCGTAGCCGACGGGATGGCCCTTGTAGAGAACGATCTGCTGGCCCCTTCTTTCATCTCTTCCAATGGGTAGGGCTTCCTTTTTTAAATAGCGCGAAAGCTCCCTCGGATCGGAAAGATCCACCACATTCCTCTTTGCCCACCTCCCCAGGAACTGGGCCCCCCAGGTGGTGAGGGTTGGGGGGAGGCCCTCTGCCTTGGCTATGGGTAGGCCCCGGTGGGAGTACTTGAGGTAGCCGAGGCGGGCTGCCTCAGGGGTGAAGATCCTCAGCTCCTTCGCCCGCTCGAAAAGGAAGCCCTCAAAGAAATCCTCCGGTAGGCCAAAGTGCTCCCTTAAGGATGTGAGCTGGTCCCGAAGGGAGGGGTGATCGTGTTTTACCAGAGGGAGCCGCTCCAGGTGGGGTTTCTCTTGAGGAGAAGGCATGGAATCGACCTTCTTCAGCTTGGCGATGAAGAAACCCTCGCCCGGGTTCTCATGGGGGTAGATCCTAATGGCCCTTTCCATCTCGGCAGGAAAGCGCTTCCCTCGAAACTCCCGCAAGGCCGGCCTCACCTTTAAACCCTCTATTTTCACCTCTTCAAGCCCCACAGGGTAGCGCTCCAAGGCCTCAGCTACCACCCCCTCGTTTTCCTCAGGCACCAGAGTACAGGTGGAATAGACCAGGACGCCACCGGGCCGAAGGGCCTTAATGGCGCTTACGATAAGATCCCGTTGAAGCCGGGAGAGCTTCTCCACCCTCCTCCAGCGCCACCACCTGAGGACTTCAGGCGAACTCTTCACCGTGCCCAGGGCGCTGCAGGGCGGATCCAGCAGCACCCGGTCAAAGGTCTCAAAGTAAAGCCTTCCCAGGCGGTTTCCCGGCAAGACGGTGACGATGGCGTTCACCGCCCCTGTCCTGCTCAGGTTGAAGGAGAGGAAGGTGGTCCGGCGGACCTTCGGGTCGTTGGCGACGATCAGCCCCTGGTTATCCATCATGGCGACCATCTGGGTCGTCTTGGAGCCGGGGGCAGCGGCGACATCCACCACGAGCTCCCCCCTTTTGGGCTCAAGTACAAGAGGTGGGAGCATGGAGCTCAGATCCTGGATGTAGACGTAGCCGAGAAAATGGGAGAGACTTCTACCCAGGGGAAAGGGTTCCTCCTTGAGGAGGTAGGCGTAAGGGATGGAAGGAAAGGGCTCCGCCCTGAAGCCCTCTTCCTCTATGAGCTTGAGGGCATCCTCCTCTCGGACCTTGACGGGGTTGATCCTGAAGGCGGTCGGAGACCTCTGCCCCGCCTGCGAAAGGAACTCCTCTGCTTCCCTCTCTCCCAGCAGGTCGAAGAGGAAGTCCTTCAGCTCCTGGTGGGCCTCGGTCATCTTTTAATCGGATTTAAGGAGTGACTCAGGGAGGTCATCAATGGACCCTGCGCTCGATTCCTTTCCAGTATCTGTCCCGCAACTCCCGCTTGGCGATCTTCCCGGAGCCCGTTTTCGGGAGCTCATCCACAAAGTCGACCGATTTGGGGGCCTTGTAGCGGGCAAGCCTCTCCTTGCAGAAGGAGATGATCTCCTCCTCCGTCGCCTTCGCCCCCGGTTTTAACACCACCACGGCCTTAACGGCCTCACCCCATTTAGGATCCGGCACCCCGATCACCGCCACCTCGAGCACCGCGGGGTGCATGTAGATGACGTTCTCGACCTCGGTGGAGTAGACGTTCTCCCCCCCGGTGACGATCATGTCCTTCTTCCTGTCCACGATGGTGACATACCCTTCCTCGTCCATCACCGCCAGATCTCCGGTGTAAAGCCATCCGTCCTTGAAGGCCTTCTCCGTCTCCTCAGGGAGCTTCCAGTAACCAGGGGTGACGATATCCCCCTTTACGATGATTTCCCCCACCTCCTTCTCGTCTTTTTTGACCTCGGTGCCGTCTTCCCTCACCACCTTGAGCTGCACCGCGATGAACTCCCTCCCCGTCTTCGCCTTGAACTTCAACTGTTCTTCGTAGGGGAGCCTCTTCAGGTGTTCCTTCAGGATGGAGAGGGTCAGATAAGGGCTCGTTTCCGTCATCCCGTAAGTCTGGATGTAATCGCAGCCGAAGGTCTCCACGATCTTTCTCACCACCTCAGGGGCGATGGGGGCACCGCCGCTGAGGATGACCCTCAGGCTGGAGTAGTCGTGATCCTTCGCCTCGGGATGGTTCACCATCATGTTCAGCATGGTGGGAATCATGTTGCTTATGGTGATCCTCTCTCGCTCGATGGTGCGAAGGACCACGGCCGGATCGAAGTGCCTGACGAAAATATGGGTCCCGCCCACCCAGGTGATGGCCCAGGTGGCCCATGCATCAGCCAGGTGAAACATGGGGGCTATATGTCCCCATCGATCGCTATCGGTGAGGTGCAGCTCAGCTATGGTGCCCAGGGCATGGGTGCAGACGTTCTTGTGGGTGAGGATCACCCCTTTGGGCCTGCCGGTTGTGCCGCTGGTGTAATAGATCTGGGCGATATCGTCCTCGGTCACAACCGCCTCTGGAGCTTCCTTCCCCCAATGATCCTTCAGGGCTTTTTCATAGTCGAGGCTCTCTACCTTCAACGAGGGTTCTTCCCCCTCTCCTGTCCAAAGGACGCCTTTTATCCTCTCTCCGCCCTGTTGGAGAGCGGAGGCAACTAAGGGTCCGAACTCTCTTGTAGTCACCAAAAAGGTACTTTCTGAATCATCGAGAATGAAGGCCACCTCCTTGGCCGAAAGGCGGTAATTGATGGGCACGGCAGGGACTCCCAGCTGGGCCAGGGCGTAGTAGACCTCTAGGAAATAGTGACAGTTGGGGTGAAGTATCGCCACCTTCCCTCCCTTTCCTATACCCTGGGTAAGGAAAAAGCGAGAGAGGGACTCCACCCGCATCCCCAGCTCCTCATAGGTGCAGCGGTAACCTCCACAGACCACCGCCTCCTTCCGCGGGAAGAGCTTTCTGGCCTTCTTCAGGGTATCAGGAATTATCATCTCCCTCCTCCTTCGTCTTTTTCTTTGATGTAAAGCAATACGATCGGTCGTCTCCGTTTCAAGAAGGGTTTCTGTGAGGCGAGGACCCTTATTTCGAGGTCCTCCCCTTTGATCTTCTCCATTCCCTTAAAGTTTGTGATCACGAACATGCCCCCTTCTCTTCTCAGCCGCCCCCTGAGTTTCCTTTCACTACGTATGTTCTCGATTTGCCTGTCGAGTTCATTGACTATGTAAAGCTCATCGTACCGGAAGGTGAGAAGCCGGCCATCTTCCACGATCTCTTTTACTCTATTGCAGAATTGATGGGGGGTCTTGTAACCCAAGAAGACCGGGGTGATAAAGGTCACATATGTCAGGAAGAAGGTGAAAGCGAAGGCGAGGGTTCCCCAGAAAAATACCTGAGTTTTTCCCCGCCGTATGGCGAGCCCGAGATAAAGGCCTGAAGCGAGGAAGGAGGCACCGAGGAGAAGGGGCCAGAAAAAGGGCAGGGAGTTCTTCAGGCGGAAGAGGAAGATAAAGGCCGCCATTCCCAGGACGAACAGCAGGGGGAGGGTTTGGACTCTTTTGGCCCTTGATCTTATAGCCTTATCCTTCTCCTCCATCGGCGTGCCTTTATGTAAAAAAAGACGATGAGGAAGGAAAAGATTACGGTAAATATCCCTATGCGGTTCAGATAAGCGGATACCACCTCTTCGTTGTTCCCCACCCAGTACCCCACGAGGGCCAGGATCACCACCCATATCCCCGCTCCAAAGGCCGTAAAAAGACAGAAGAGGCAGAGGTTCATCCTTGCTACCCCTGCTGGGAGGGATATGTACTGACGGATCCCCGGCAGGAGCCTTCCCACAAAGGTGGTAATGTGACCGTGTTGGTCGAAGAAACGCTCTGCCTTCTGGAGAGCGCCCTGATTCACCAGGAAGAATCGCCCATGTCTTTCGAAAAACGGTCTCCCCACCCTAAGGGAGATCCAGTAATTGAACAGGGCCCCGAGGAGACTCCCAAGGATCCCGGAGAGTATGACCATGCTTAGGCTCATTTCTCCCTTTGCGGCCAGATATCCAGCAGGCGGTATGACCACCTCACTGGGGAAGGGGAAGAAAGAGGATTCCAGAAACATCAGGGCCACTATTCCTGGGTAGCCGAGCTGTCCAATGGTGCGGACGAGCCACTCGATCAGGTCATGGAGCATTTATCTCCTCAAAATTAGGGATATTAACCCTCCCACCCCTACAAGCAATAAGGCGAACTTCTTATGCCTGAGGAAGGCGCTATAAAGATATTCAAAACCTCTTTCCTCCTCAACCCTCTTCACGCAGACCTTCACCTCCAAAGCGCTTTGCTACCGCTATTTCTTCTCGGTACCAACGTT
>CAYRAR010000137.1:0-4311 GCA_964422255.1 uncultured Thermodesulfobacteriota bacterium
GGCGAGTTTATAGAAGTTTGAGGGCACTTTTGTGCTAAGTAAGTGATAGGTCAATGAGAGAGGTTTTTTCCTCAGTCTGCTAAGGTTGACCCCCGCTCCGCGGGGGTTTTTATTGGGGAGATGAAGCCCGTGAGGGATAAGGCGATAATCGCCCTGGAGGACGGAACGATATTCGAGGGATGGGCCTTCGGGGCCAGGGGCGAGAGGGTAGGGGAGCTGGTCTTCAACACCTCCATGACCGGCTACCAGGAGATCCTGACCGACCCCTCTTACTGCGGCCAGATCGTCACCATGACCTATCCCCTTATCGGCAACTACGGAGTGAACCCCGAGGACATGGAGTCGGCACGGCCGCAGGTTGAAGGGTTTGTGGTCAGGGAGTACGTGAGGAACTGGAGCAACTGGAGGGGGGAGGAGAGCCTCGAGGAGTTTCTTAGCCGTCATGGGATCATCGGCGTGGAGGGGGTGGATACCAGGGCCATAACCCGTCACATACGCCTTGAAGGGGCGATGAAGGCGGTGATCTCCACTGAGGATCTTGACCCCGATAGCCTGGTGGAGAAGGCCCGGGGATGGCCTGGCCTTGTGGGCAGGGATATGGTCCAGTACGTCACCTGCCCTGAGCCCTACGAGTGGTCCACAGAGGGGGAGTTCAGGGTGGTGGCCTATGACTTCGGGGTGAAGCACAACATCCTGAGGATCATGGAGAGGCTCGGCTGCGCCATCACCGTGGTCCCTGCCAGAACCACCGCCGAGGAGGTCCTCCGGATGGACCCCGATGGAATATTCCTCTCCAACGGGCCAGGAGACCCGGCCGGGGTTCCCTACATAGTCGAGGAGATAAGAAAACTGATAGGGAAGAGGCCCATCTTCGGGATCTGCCTGGGCCATCAACTCCTGGGCCTTGCTCTCGGGGGGAAGACCTTCAAGCTCAAGTTCGGCCACCGGGGGGGGAATCAGCCGGTCAAGGACCTTCGCACCGGGAAGATATCCATCACCGCCCAGAACCACGGCTTCTGTGTGGATCTCGAGACCCTGGATACCTCGGAGGTGGAGCTCACCCATATAAACCTGAACGACCAGACCCTGGAGGGGCTGAGGCACAAAAGGCTTCCCCTTTACAGCGTCCAGTACCACCCTGAGGCCTCCCCAGGCCCCCACGATGCCCGGTACCTCTTCGAGGACTTCCTCCGGATGATGCGGGAGTGGCGGGGTAGCTGATGCCCAAGAGGACCGATATAGAGAAGATCCTCATCATCGGCTCCGGGCCCATCGTGATCGGGCAGGCCTGTGAGTTCGATTATTCGGGTACACAGGCCTGCAAGGCCCTGAAGGAGGAGGGCTTTTACGTGATCCTGGTCAACTCGAACCCCGCCACCATCATGACCGACCCCGAGATGGCCCATCGGACCTACATCGAGCCGATCACCCCGGAGGTGGTGGCCGAGATCATAGAACGGGAGAAGCCCGATGCCCTCTTGCCCACCCTGGGAGGGCAGACGGGCCTGAACGTGGCCGTTCGGCTTTCCGACTGGGGGGTGCTGGAGAGGTACGGCGTTAGGCTGATCGGGGCGAACCAGGAGGCGATCCGCAAGGCCGAGGACCGGAAGCTCTTCAGGGAGGCTATGGCAAGGATCGGCCTCAAGATGCCCAAAAGTGGCTACGCCTACTCGATGGAGGAGGCGAGGAGGATCGCCTCCGAGATCGGCTTTCCGGTGATCGTGCGGCCGAGCTTCACCCTGGGAGGGACAGGAGGCGGAGTCGCCTATAACCGGGAGGAGTTCGAGGAGGTGGCCGCAAGGGGGCTTGCGGCCTCCATGATCGGGGAGATCTCGGTGGAGCAGTCGGTGATAGGGTGGAAGGAGTTCGAGCTTGAGGTGATGAGGGACCTGAAGGACAACGTGGTGATCATCTGCTCCATCGAGAACTTCGACCCGATGGGGGTACACACCGGAGACTCGATCACCGTGGCCCCGGCCCAGACCCTCTCGGACAAGGAATACCAGCAGATGCGGGATGCGGCCATAGCGGTGATCAGGGAGATCGGGGTCGAGACCGGGGGGTCCAACATCCAGTTCGCCGTGAACCCGGAAAACGGGGAGATGCTGATCATCGAGATGAACCCCAGGGTCTCCCGCTCCTCGGCCCTCGCCTCCAAGGCCACGGGGTTTCCCATCGCCAAGATCGCCACCAAGCTCGCCGTGGGCTATACCCTGGACGAGATTCCCAACGACATCACCAAGGAGACCCCTGCCTCCTTTGAGCCGACGATAGATTACTGCGTGGTGAAGGTCCCCCGCTTCACCTTCGAGAAGTTCCCCGGGGCCGACGATACCCTGGGCACCTCGATGAAGTCGGTGGGGGAGACGATGGCCATAGGCCGCACCTTCAAGGAGGCCCTCCAGAAGGGGCTCCGTTCCTTGGAGATAGGCCGCTACGGGCTCGGGGCCGATGGGAAGGATGGGTTTCTGCCCACCTCCCCGAAGGAGAGGGAGGAGTTCAAGGCGACCGTGAGGGAGAGGCTCAGGGTCCCCAAGGGGGATCGCCCCTTCTGGATCCGCTACGGGTTTGAGGTGGGGATGACGGTCCAGGAGATATACGAGCTTACCCGGATCGACCCCTGGTTCCTCCATCAGATAAAGGAGATCCTCGACCTGGAGAAGGAACTGAGGAAGTACGGGGCGGAGCTCAGGAAGATGGACCTCTGGTCAGGCATCAAAAAGATAGAGGACTGGGAGATCCCTGCCGAGCTCCTCAGGAAGGCGAAGCAATTCGGCTTTTCCGACCGGCAACTCGCCCACCTCTGGGGATTTGATGAGATGGAGATAAGGGCCTACAGGAAGCGGCTCGGGATAGAGGCCACATTCAAGCTGGTGGACACCTGCGCGGCGGAGTTCGAGGCTTATACCCCCTATTACTACTCCACCTATGAGCGGGAGGACGAGAGTCGCGTCAGCTCCAGGCCCAAGATAATGATCCTCGGGGGAGGGCCCAACAGGATAGGGCAGGGGATAGAGTTCGACTATTGCTGTGTTCACGCCGCCTTTGCCCTCAAGGAGGACGGCTACGAGACCATCATGGTCAACTCCAACCCGGAGACGGTCTCCACCGATTACGATACCTCCGACAAACTCTACTTCGAGCCCTTGACCACCGAGGATGTACTGAACATCTACGATAAGGAACGCCCTCAGGGGGTGATCGTCCAGTTCGGGGGGCAGACCCCCCTGAATCTGGCCCTGGCCCTTAAGGCGGCCGGCGTGCCCATTGTCGGCACCCCTCCGGAGAGCATAGATCGAGCAGAGGACAGGGAGAAGTTCAAGGAGCTCCTGCAGAAACTCGGCCTCAATCAGGCCCCCAACGGGACTGCCACTTCCTTCGAGGAGGCGAAGGAGATCGCCCGCTCGATAGGCTACCCGGTCTTGGTGCGTCCCTCCTATGTGCTCGGCGGAAGGGCGATGGAGATCGTCTACGATGAGAAGGACCTGGAGGCCTTCATCAGCCTGGCCGTTGAGGCCTCCCCGGATCATCCCATCCTCATAGACAAGTTCCTCGAGGACGCCATAGAGATAGACGTGGATGCGGTGGCCGACGGCCGAAGGTGTGTGGTGGCCGGGATAATGGAGCACATAGAGGAGGCGGGCATCCATTCGGGCGACAGCGCCATGGCCATCCCCCCCTTCAGCCTGAGCGAACGGCAGGTGGCGGAGATAAAGGAGCAGACCTATGCCCTGGCCAAGGAGCTGGGGGTGGTGGGGTTGCTGAATATCCAGTATGCCATAAAGGGGGATACTATCTACGTCCTCGAGGTAAACCCCCGGGCCTCCCGGACGGTCCCCTTCGTGTCGAAGGCCACCGGGATCCCCTGGGCCAAGGTGGCGGCCCGCTTGATGGTGGGAAAGACCCTCGATGAGCTGGGGATAAGGAGGGAGGTGGAGATCACCCATGTGGCGGTGAAGGAGTCGGTCTTCCCCTTCAACCGCTTTCCGGGGGTGGACATCATCCTGGGACCCGAGATGAAGTCCACAGGGGAGGTAATGGGGATAGACGAGGACTTTGGCCTTGCCTACGCCAAGAGCCAGATAGCTGCAGGGCAGCTTCTGCCCTTGGAGGGGACGGTTTTTATAAGCGTGAAGGACAGGGACAAGAGGTCAGCGGTCATGATCGCCAGGGAGCTTGCCGATATGGGCTTCCGGATCGTCGCCACCCAGGGGACCTGCTCGGTGCTCAGGCGCAACGGGGTGGAGGCTGAGCCCGTCTTCAAGGTGAGCGAGGGGAGGCCCAACGTGGTGGACTTGATGAAGAACGGCG
>CAYRAR010000138.1:0-4267 GCA_964422255.1 uncultured Thermodesulfobacteriota bacterium
TCTCCCACATCCTGCGATGGGAGAACACGGCAGGGCTCTGGCGTTACTTCTCCCCTGAGTTCAGGGCATCTCTTAACGGCTATGATCCCGTCTCCCAGTTCCTCGAGACCCTGCCCCTTGATTTCCCCCGCTGGGATCTCCTTTCAAAGGCCCAGTACCTGGAGATCTGCCTCTTCCTCTCCACCTATCTCCTCTCCTCCCAGGGGGACAGGATGGCCATGGCCCACTCGGTGGAGGGGAGGTTCCCGTTCCTCGACCATCGGGTCGTGGAGTTCGCCGCCTCCCTTTCCCCTTCCCTGAGGCTCAGGGGACTGCAGGAGAAGTACATCCTGAAGAGGACGTTCTCTGACCTCCTCCCGGAGCAGGTCTTAAGGAGGCCCAAGCAGCCCTACAGGGCCCCTATAGCCAGGGCCTTTATCGGCCAGGACCCTCCCGATTACGTCACCGAGCTCTTGAGCGAGGATGCCCTCAGGGACGCCGGCTACTTCAACCCTAAGGCAGTCCAGGCCCTTCTGCAGAAGGCCAAGAGGCGAGACGGGGCCCTGAGCGAGAGGGAGGAGATGGCCCTTGTGGGGGTCCTTTCCACCCAGCTCCTGCACCACCTGTTCCTGAGAGAGGCCCCTAAGGTGCAAAGGGTCTCCATAAAATACAGCGTGGATGAGAGGGGGATAGAGAGATGAAGGACTCCATAGAGAAGAAGGTCAGGGACTTCATCAGGGAGAACTTCCTGATGGGCGAGGACGATGCGAACATCGGCCCTGATGATTCTCTGCTTGATAACGGGATCATAGATTCCACCGGTATCCTGGAGCTTGTGGCCTTCCTTGAGGAGACCTTCGAGATAGAGGTGAAGGACGAGGAGCTCGTCCCCGAGAACCTCGATACCATCTCCTTTATCGTCAGTTACATCGAGCGCAAGCTCACCGAGGAGGTAAAGGCCCATGCTGCTCAATAACTTCCTGGAGCAGACCGCCGAGAGGCTCCCGGATAAGGTCTGCCTGGTCTTCAGGGAGAGGAGATACACCTATGCGGAGATAGAGGAGGCCTCCAACCGCCTGGCCCATGCCCTGAGGGATCGCGGGATAGAGCGGGGGGACAGGGTCGCCGTCTTCATGGAGAACTCCCCTGAGGTGGCGATCTCCCTCTTCGGGATACTGAAGGCAGGGGGGATATTCTCCATCCTCAACCCCCAGATAAAGGCCAAAAAGCTCAACTACATCCTTAACCACTCCGGAGCCCGCTGCCTGATAACCCAGAGGGAGCGGTTACCCCTGGTGAAGGAAGCGATGGACTCCACCCCGGACCTCAAACTCCTCATCCTTTCAGGGGACGAGGAAGTGGACCTCGGGGGGAAGGACCTCCTCAGGTGGGAGGCCCTCTCTCAATATCCCAGTACCCCTTTTTCTTCCGGGTGCATAGATGTGGACCTGGCGAGCATCATCTACACCTCAGGCTCCACCGGTGACCCCAAAGGGGTAATGCTCACCCATCACAACATGGTCTCTGCCGCCACCTCCATCATCCAGTACCTGAGAGAGCAGGAATCGGACGTGATCCTTGACGTCCTCCCCCTCTCCTTCGACTACGGGCTTTATCAAATCCTCATGGCCTTCAGGGTAGGGGCAACGGTGGTCCTGGACAGGCCCTTTTCCTACCCCTATCCCGTGATCCAGTTGATGCTCTCCGAAAGGATAACGGGCTTCCCCGGGGTGCCGACCATCTTTGCCCTGCTGCTGAGCCTCGATGGGATAGAGCGATACCGGTTCGAATCGGTCCGGTTTGTGACCAATACCGCCGCTGCCCTTCCTCCCGCTTTCATCCCCAGGCTCCGGACCATCTTTCCCAGGGCCAGGATCTTCGCCATGTATGGTCTCACCGAGTGCAAGCGGGTCTCCTACCTTCCCCCTGAGGAGCTTGACCGAAGGCCCACCTCCGTGGGCAAGGCGATGCCCAACACCGAGGTCTTCATCGTGGACGAGAAGGGGCAGCGGCTCGGTCCCGGGAAGGTGGGGGAGCTGGTGGTGAGGGGCTCTAACGTGATGCGTGGTTACTGGCGCGATCCCGAGGGGACGGAGAGGGTCCTTAAGCCCGGGCCTTATTACGGGGAGAAGGTCCTTTACACCGGCGATCTCTTCATGATGGACGAGGAGGGGTTCCTCTACTTCGTGGGTCGCAAGGACGACATGATCAAGACCCGGGGGGAGCGGGTGAGCCCCAAGGAGGTGGAGGATGCCATCTATGAGCTTGAAGGGGTGAAGGAGGTGGCCGTTGTGGGGGTTCCTGATCAGCTCTGGGGGCAGGCGATAAAGGCCTTCATCGTTCCCAAGGACGGGGCCTCCCTCACAGAGAAGGAGGTGATAAAGCACTGCTCAAGGCTCCTTGAGCCCTTCATGGTGCCGAAGTATGTGGAGTTTCGCACCTCCCTCCCAAAGACCAGTACCGGGAAAATAAAGAAGACGGAGCTTACAAAATGATCTGTAAAAACTGTGTTCTTACCGATGCCTTTCCCCACATCCGCTTCAGCGATGACGGGGTATGCAATTACTGCTCGAGCTTTGATCCCGAGAGGTGGCGCCATCAGAAGGAGGTCTACTTTCGCCGCTTCGAGGAGGTCATAAAGGAGTGGCAGGGAAGAAGGTCCATAGATTGCCTCCTTGCCTACAGCGGCGGCAAGGACAGCAGCTATACCCTCTATCTGCTGAAGGAGGAATTCGGCCTGAACGTAATGGCCCTCACCATGGACAACGGCTTCGTCTCTCCCCGGGCGATGGAGAACATGGCCCGGGTTACTGAGGCCCTTGACGTGGATCACCTGATCGTCAAGCCCCGGTTTGGGCTGCTCAAGAGGATCTTCGCCGCCTCTGCCACTGAAGACCTCTATCCCCCAAAAGCCCTTGACCGGGCCAGCTCCATATGTACTTCCTGTATCTCCCTGGTCAAGGGGATTGCCCTTAAGACCGCCGTCGAGAAGGGGATACCCATTGTGGCCTTTGGATGGTCGCCCGGACAGGCCCCGGTCCAGGCTTCGGTGATGAAGGTGAACCCTTCCTTCATCAGGAGGACCCAGCAGGTGACGAAAGAGGCCCTCAAGAAGGTGGCCGGGGACGAGATAGAACCTTATTTTCTGGAAGAACACCACCTGGAGGAAGGCGATCATCTCCCTTATTTCGTCCATCCCCTGGCCTTCCTCGATTATGATGAAGGGGCGATTCTGGAGAAGATCACCTCCTTCGGCTGGAGGAAGCCCGATGACACCGATCCCAACTCCACCAACTGCCTGCTTAACGCCTTCGCCAACAAGGTGCACCGGGAGCGCTTCGGCTTCCACCCCTATGCCTTTGAAATAGCGGGGCTGGTCAGGATGGGGGTTATGAGCCGGGAGGAAGGACTCCAGAAGCTTTCCCAGCCCGAGGACCCGGAACTCATCAAATCGGTCAAGGAGAAGCTCGGCCTCGATGAGGGGTGAAAGATACAAGCTCGGTATTTTGGTTTTTATATCAACATTACTTTTTTCCTGCAGTGAGGGTGCCATGCCGGAGAAAGGTGTGACGTTTAAGAGGATCGAGGATGTACCGAAATCCAAGTGGGAGGCCCTGGCGAAGAAACGGATCCTCTTCGGCCATCAATCGGTGGGCTTCAACATCCTGGATGGGATCAGGGACGTGATGAAAGAACATCCCTTTATCAAGCTCAACATCGTGGAGACGGAGGATCCCAAAGATTTCAATGCCCCCATTTTCGCCCACTTCAGGGTCGGAAGGAACACGGATCCCAGATCCAAATGCGATTCCTTCGTCGAGGTCATGGAGAGGGTAGGGGAAAAGGTGGACATGGCTTTCTTCAAGTTCTGTTACGTGGATGTGGGGGCGAGAACGGACATCGAAGAGGTTTTTTCCTACTACATGAAGACCATGAATTCCCTAAAGAAAAAATATCCGCGAGTGACCTTTGTTCACTTTACCGTCCCCCTCACGGTCTCCCAAACCACCATTAAGACGCGGATCAAGCTGCTGATCGGATGGAAGGAAATCTGGGAGTACGATGACAACATCAGGAGGAACCAGTTTAACGAGATGCTGAGGAATGAATATGGGGGAAAAGAGCCCCTTTTTGACCTGGCCTCCATCGAATCCACCTTCCTTGATGGGAGGAGGTCCTTCTTCAAGAAGGGCGGGAAGGTTTATTATTCCTTAGTGCCTGCCTACACTCATGACGGTGGTCACCTGAACGAGTTAGGACGAAAGATTGTGGCCGAACAGCTCCTCAT
>CAYRAR010000139.1:0-4169 GCA_964422255.1 uncultured Thermodesulfobacteriota bacterium
CATAAAAAGGCTCCATACCCCATCGGGGAAGGAAGGCAGGATCGTACTGCACTTGCTGGAAGAGAGGATAAGGGAGGAAGGGAGACCCTTCTTCTCGCTTCAGCAGTTGACGGAACTCCTCCTCAGGGAGGAGGATCGGAGGAGGAACGAGGCCTTCCTCGCCTCCGAAGGGATTGGATTCGAGGAGGCGGTACGGTTCGTTGAGGAAATCCACGAAAAGGTGATCTCCCCCTGGGCCAAGGTAGAAACACCCCGGGAACTTGCCTCCTGCGTGAGGGAGGTGGTGAGGTTCATCACCGCCCCTTTTCTCTCTCAGGGGCTTTCAGAGCGGTACCCCCTGGAGAACGAGTTCCTTTACTGCCTGGAGGCAGAGGTCATACCGGCCCTTGAGGGCGCCCTCTTCGGGGATGAGAGGATGAGCCAAAGGCTCCTCTTCAACCTGCTTCGCCGAATAGTCTCGATGAGCAGGACCCCCTTTGAGGGCCACCCCTTAGTGGGACTCCAGGTGATGGGTCTCCTGGAGACGAGGCTCCTCTCCTTTGAGAGGGCGGTGATAATAGACGTGAACGAAGGGGTCCTCCCTTCCCACGATGAGGTGGATCCCCTCTTGCCCCCTCAGCTTCGACCTGCCGTGGGCTTGCCTCCCAAGGAGAGGGAGGAGGAGATCGTCTGGTATCACTTTGAGAGGCTCGTTCGCTCCTCGAAGGAGGTCTATCTGATCTGGCAGTCTTCCATCGCTTCCGGTGAGGGCCTTGAGGAAAAGAGCGTAAGGAGCCGTTTCGTCGAAAGGCTCCTCTGGGAGGAAGAGAGGAAGGCAGGAAGGTTGCTCGAGAAGGAGGCGGTGGAGCGGGTCCCCTTGGACATCCCACCCAGCTGCTTTCTGCCGAGGGAAGGTCTGGACAAGGACAGAAGGAAGGTTCGAAATTTCATCATGGCAAAAAGCTCCAAGGATGGACTATCTCCCTCTCTCTTGAACACCTATCTTCAGTGTCCTCTCAAGTTCTATTACCGCTATATCCTGGGATTGAGGCCGAGGGAGGAAGTGGTGGAGGACGTGGACGCCACAGCCCTCGGTGAAATGGTCCATAAGGCCTTGGAGGAGTACTTTCGTCCTTTCCTCGGCAGGGTGTTCCGGCCAGAAGACAGGGACCCGGAGAGGCTGATAGAACTCTTTCGCTCCCATTTCCACACGACAAGGAGCTATCAGGCCCTGGGGGGAGAGAGGAGGCTCTTCGTCGAGGAGGTAGCGGTCTTCCGCCTGCGCAGGTTCTTGGAGAACCTCCGCCAGGAGGCCTTCATCGAGGGCCTGGAGAGATCCTACAGCATGGAATTTCCCATCGGAGGAATGCCCCTGCAGTTTTACGGCAAGGTGGATCGGGTGGACCGCAGGGAGGGGTTGAGGATAATCCTCGATTACAAGACGGGCAGTGTCGATGAGTTCACCCAGAGGACCTTCATCGAGAAGATCTTTCCCTTCTCCCCGCCCCCTGACCTCGATTATGAGGGACTTAGGGAGGTGAGAAGGACGATTAAGGACATCCAGCTTCCCCTCTATGTCCTTTTGGTGACAGGAGGTGTGCCGAGGGAGATAGGAAGGACCACCGCGGCCTATGTGATCCTCCAGGACAAAGGGCAGGAGAACTACTTCCTGCCTCCCAAGGGATTGAGGGAAGTTAAGGAAAGGTGGGTAGAATGGTTTGAAGGAGGGTTCCTCTCCATCCTCGAGTACATCTTGTGCCATATCCTCGATGCTCCCCTCTTCTTCAGGGCTACGGAGGAGCGCTTCTGCCGTTTTTGCGAATATGAGCCCTCCTGCCATTTCGCCTGGTGACTTATGGTTTGATCAAAAAATAGAAAAGTGTTATATAACGCCAAACGTTGGGAGGAAAACGATGAAACTTGACCAGAAAAGGGTTTCTACGGGGATAGAAGGGTTTGATGAGATCTTACATGGCGGACTAATTCAAGGGCGCTGTTATCTGGTGGTGGGGGAGACCGGCACCGGAAAGACCATCCTTTCCATTCAGTGGCTTCTGGACGGAAAGAAAAGGGGGGAAGCCGGACTTTATGTGACGTTAGTGGAGCCTTGGAGGGAAATCGAACGGGATATGGCCAGCTTCGGGTGGGACCTGCGAGGGATCGATGTGCTGGATCTGACGCCGACGGTGAAGTTTGAGGAGACTGCAGAGGGAGAATATCATGTCTTCCCGCCCAGCGAGGTGGAAAGGATACCCGTATGGCAGGCCATCTATCGGGCAGTTGAGGCGAAGAACCCCCGGAGGGTAGTGATAGATTCGGTAACTCTTCTTCGCTATCTGTCCACCGATGAATACCAGTTTCGCAAACACATCTTAGGATTGGTCAGGTTTCTTAACAGCAAGGGGTGCACTTCTCTTCTCACCTTCGAACCCACTGATCTGGAAGGGGAAACGTCAGTAGCCTTGGCGACCGATGGGATGATCCGCTTGAGGCTCGAGATCTCACCGGCGAGGGTCATCGGGTTGCGGAGCCTCGAGGTGGAAAAGATGAGGGGCTCAGATTTCATGACTGGATTACATCCCCTCCGCATCACAGACAGTGGCATTAAGGTATTCCCCCACAGGATCGAAAAACCAAGGGATGTGCGTCCGGGAGAGGAGACCCTGCCCTTCGGCATCCAGCAACTGGATCGGCTTCTGGGGGGAGGACTGGAGTCGGGCACCACAACCGTCATAAGCGGCCCTACCGGGGTGGGAAAGAGCACCTTGGGAATGCAGTTCTTAGCCCATGCCGTAGCCAACGGCAAAAAGGCGATCCTTTACGTTTTCGAAGAGTCACAGCAGTTGGTCTTGGCCAGATCGCGGGGCGTGGGTATACCGATCGAGGAGATGATAAAGAGTGGAGATTTGAGGATTGTGAGGGCGAACCCTTTAGAGTTTTACCCAGATGAGTTTTTGGATCTACTTCGTAATGCAGTGGAGAAAGAAAACGGCAAGGTGGTGATGATAGACAGCCTCCGGGGTTATAAGATGGCGATGGAGCAGTTCGGCAGTTTAGTGGCCCATATCCAGAACATGGTAACCTATTTGAACAACAGAGGGGTTACCACCCTTTTAATCAATGAGGTAGAGCATCTCACCGGTGATCTTGTCCTGACTGAGATCGGCATAAGTCATCTGGCTGACAATCTTATTCTGATCCGTTACGCAGAGTACGCAGGGAAGATAATTCGGGTTATATGCTGTCTGAAGAAACGGCTTGGAGGCCATTTGCCGGAGCTATGGGAGTTCTCCGTCACCCCCCGGGGCATAAGGATGGAGAGAAATCTGGAGGAACTCCAGGGGGTGCTGACGGGCGTCCCCAGCTTCAAGGGAAAATAAAGAAGCAAGGAAAATGAGGGGCAAATGCCCTCTCATTGGCCTACTTTTCTCCAACCCTCTTGATCGGGCCCTCCTCCTTCAGTTCCTTCAAGAGATGGGTTATGGAGTCAAGGCACCTGAACCGGGGGAGTTTCAAACAGTTGACTGGGAAAAGATGAGCCTGGTCATAACTGACGAGGCAAACGTTCAGCTTCATGAAAAAGAGCTCATCAATTTGAAGGAACAATCCGAAGGGATCTTCCTCCCTCTGATAGTGGCCTTGCGCCATGGCGAAAGCGCCGCCCTTTGGCTGAGGAAGGGCTTTGACGACGTGATCCGCTTGCCCATTACGAAGGCCGAACTTGCAGCTCGCCTGCGGGTCTTACTGAGGCTGCGGGAACAGTCCGAAGAGCTTGCCCGTCGCTCAGAGGAGATGTTCCGCGCCCTCGTGGAGCAGTCACTGGTGGGAGCATACCTGATCGCTGAGGGCCGGTTCATCTACGCCAACGAGGCACTGGGAAACATCTTCGGATACGGGACCGAAGACCTTACAGAGAACGTGGATCCCCTGCAACTCGTACATGAGGAGGACCGTCCCATCGTGGGCCAGAAGCTCCGACAGATGCTGGAGAGGAAAATCGAATCCCTGCACTTCGCTTTCCGTGGAATGGGAAGAGATGGGAACCTCCTCCACGTGGAGGTCTTCTGGAGGCGGATCTCTTACAAAGGGGAAAACACGATAATAGGTACACTGGTGGACATTACGGAGAGGAGAAAGGCTGAGGAGGCCCTTCAGCAGAGCCTCGAGAGGACGAGGAAGGCCCTCAAGGG
>CAYRAR010000140.1:0-4141 GCA_964422255.1 uncultured Thermodesulfobacteriota bacterium
AAAAGTATTGATAGTGGACGATGATGAGGCCGTAACCCGCTCCATCGTGGGGGTATTGGAGGACGAGGGGTTTGAGACGATCGTGGCGGAGAATGGGAAAGAGGCCCTGCAGCTCTACCATACCGAGGGGGCCGATGTGGTGCTGCTGGACATCTGGATGCCCGATATGGACGGGATCGACCTTCTGAGGAAGATAAAGGAGACGAATGAGGACTGCGCGGTGATAATGATCTCAGGCCATGGGACGGTCTCCACGGCGGTCAAGGCGATGAAGCTGGGGGCCTTTGACTTCATCGAGAAACCCCTCTCAATGGATGTCCTCCTCTCCACCGTGAACAAGGCGCTAAAAGATCGGCAGAGGGTGGGCGAGGTCGTGAGCTCCCTTTCTTCAAGGCGTCGCGGGCTGAAGCCCAAGGCCCCCTTTCCAGAAGAGGACCTCTCCTCGGCCTCTCCCCAGCGGACCCTGAAACAGAGCATGGTTCTGTACGGCACGGGGCTTCATTCCGGGACGAAGACGGGGATGATCCTCTTGCCCCAGCCGCCCAATACAGGAATCCTCTTCTGCAACCTGACCGATGACCTCCTGATACCCGGAACGGTCGACCACGTCATATCCACCGACTTTGCCACCTCGGTGGGGAAGGGAGGGACAGTGGTTAGAACCATAGAACACCTGATGGCCGTCTTACACGCCTACGGCATCACCAATCTCCTGGTAAAGATAAACGGCGAGGTACCGATAATGGACGGCTCGGCGGCTCAGTTCTGCGAGATCGTGGAGGAGGCCGGGGTGCAGGAACAGGAGGCAGGTTGTCAGGAGGTGGTGATAGATAAACGTTATCAGATAGGGGAGGTAAAACCAGAGGGGAAGTACATCTACATCGAGCCGGCTGACTGCTTTGGCGTGCGGTTCAGGCTCGTCCACCCACCCCCCATAGGAGAGCAGGAGTATACCTTCATCCTGCGGGGACCTGAAGAATTTAAACGAGAAATCGCTCCAGCACGCACCTATGGATTCGTCAAAGAGATCGGGAAGATGAGGGAGATGGGGCTCGCAGGAGGGGGACACCTGGATAACGTGATCCTGCTTGACGAGGGGAGGGTGGTGAACACCGAGCTGAGGTTCCCCGATGAGTTCGTCAGACACAAGATCCTTGACCTCCTGGGGGATTTCTACCTCCTAAATAGGCCGATAAAGGGGATGGTCACCGCCCAGATGACGGGCCATACGGAGAACATCGCCCTCCTGAAGGAGATAAAGAGGGAGATGGGCTTATAACTCCACCTCCTCCACATGATCGATCCGTACCCCAAGGAACCTCTCACCAATCTGGATGAACTTGGCGGGATTGTCGGTTACAAAAAACTTCCGTTCCCCTTCCGCACCTGGGGGCTCGAGCATACCCCTTGCCTCAAGCTGCCGCTTGACCTCCTTTGCCGTCTCCTTGGCGGAGTTGACGAGCTCAACCCCCTCCCCCATCACCTCCCTTATCACCCCCTCAAGGAGCGGATAGTGGGTGCAGCCGAGGATGAGGACATCTATCCCCTCCTCCTTCAAAGGCCTGAGGTAACGATGGGCGACGAGGCGGGATATGGGATCGTCGATCCACCCCTCCTCCACCAGGGGGACGAAGAGGGGACAGGGGGTGGCGAAGACCTGAAGGTGAGGGTCCATCTCCTTTATCCTCCGTTGATAGGCGCCGCTCCTTATGGTCCCCTCCGTCCCTATCACCCCGATCCTCCCCTTGCGGGTCACCTCCACCGCCCGCCTCACCCCCGGCTCTATCACTCCCACCACCGGGACCTCGTTCTCCTCCTCGAGGGTGGAGAGGCTCACCGATGAGGAGGTGTTACAGGCAACGACCAGCACCTTCAGCTCCCAGCGCCTCAGAAACCGGACGTTCTCTCGGGAATACCTGATGATCGTCTTCGGTGAACGGGTCCCATAGGGGACCCTGGCGGTATCCCCCAGATAGATGATGTGCTCCTGAGGGAGGAGAGCGACGATCTCCTTCAGTACCGTAAGCCCCCCTACCCCGGAATCAAAGATACCTACAAACCTCGTGCCTTCAGCCACCTTAAGCCCTTCTGACTGAAACCTTTTACAGTAAGTCTTAAAACTCTATACCATAATCGTTGCCCCCCGGTAAAGGCCGGATTTCCGGCGGGGTTGACAGGGGGGAAGGACAGTCGATATCATGTGCCCGATTTTTTGGGACATTAACCCTGGAGGAAGAGAATGTCCTCAAACCCATTACGCATCACCGATACCACCTTTCGGGACGGACATCAGTCCTCCATCGCCACCAGGCTCAGGACCGAGGACATGGTCCCCTTGGCCCCGGAGATGGACAAGGTGGGTTTTCACTCCATGGAGGTTTGGGGCGGGGCCACCTTCGATGTGTGCATCCGCTTCCTCAACGAGGACCCCTGGGAGAGGCTCCGCACGTTGAAGAGGCTTATGCCCAACACCCCCCTGCAGATGCTCCTGAGAGGGCAGAACCTGGTGGGCTACAGGAACTACCCGGACGATGTGGTGGAGGAATTCATCAGGGAAGCGGCATCCAGTGGGATAGACATCTTCCGTATCTTCGATGCCTTAAACGACGAGAGGAACCTGGAGACCTCCATCAGGGTGGTGAAGGAATGTGGGAAGCACGCCCAGGCCACCATCTGCTACTCCCTCACCGAGAGCCGGATGGGGGGAGAGGTCTTCAACCTCGATTATTACCTCGAGAAGGCCAAAAGGCTCCAGGAACTCGGGGCCGACTCCCTCTGCATAAAGGACATGGCAGGGTTGATCTCCCCTTACGACGCCTATGAGCTGGTGAGGGAGATAAAGAGGGCGGTGGACATTCCGGTCCAGCTCCACACCCACTACACCAGCGGCATGGCCTCCATGAGCTACCTGAAGGCCGCTGAGGCAGGAGTGGACGTGGTGGACACGGCCCTTGCCCCCCTGGCCCTCCGTTCCTCCCAGCCCGCTGTGGAGCCCCTCCTGGTCAGCCTGAGGGGGACGGGGCGGGATCCCGGGCTCGATCTCGACCTCATCTTCCGCTTGGGGGAGAGGCTCGAAGAGATCCTTAAAGGGTACCGCGATCACTTCGACACCACCCGGGTGGCGGTAATAGATACCAAGGTCCTTCAGCACCAGATCCCGGGAGGGATGACCACCAACCTGGTGGCCCAGCTCAAGGAGGCAAAGGCCTTGGACCGGCTCCCCGAGGTGTACGAGGAGATCCCGAGGACCCGGAAGGACATGGGATATCCCCCCTTGGTCACCCCCACCAGTCAAATCGTGGGGGTTCAGGCGGTCCTGAACGTCCTGTTCGGCCGCTACAAGATGATAACCCAGCAGGTGAAGGACTACTTCTACGGCCTTTACGGCAGGCCCCCTGGTCCGGTGAACCCGGAGGTGCAGAAACTCGCCCTCAAGGGTTACCCCCGGGGAGAGACCCCCATAGATTGCAGGGCGGCCAATGTCCTGGAGCCGGAGATGGAGAAGGCGAGGGAGGCGACCAAGGGGATAGCCCGATCCCGAGGGGATGTCCTCATCTATGCCCTCTACCCTCAGCCAGGGCTTGAGTTCCTGAAGAGAAAATACGGTCTGGAGAAAGGGGATGGATAGGGAGGAGGCCTTCAGGGAAGCGGAAAGGTGCACGGAGTGCGAGTTATGTTTGGAGAAGTGTCCCACCTATAAGCTCACCGGCAGGATGGAGTTCTCTCCCCTCGGGCGCCTGAAGATGATGAGGGAGATGAAAAGGGGGGCCGAAGTCGAAAGGATGGTGGAGGCCCTCTATAACTGCACCAAGTGCATGGCCTGCGAGGTGGTCTGCCCGGAGGAGATAGGGGTCTCCAAGGTGGTGGCGGTGGGCAGGGAGATCCTGGTGGAGAGGGGACTCGCCCCCCTTGAACGGGGAAAGAAGATCATAAAGGGGATCATGGAGCAGGGGAACGCGGTGGCCGGGGACCCCTCCAAGAGATGGGGCTGGCTTCCGGAGGATTTCACACCGCAGGAGTCGGACCGCCTCCTTTACATAGGCTGCCTCGCCTCTTACTTGGTGAAGGACGCGGCCCGCTCCTCCTTCCTGCTGATGAAGGAGCTCGGGATACCCTTCACCATGTGGGAAAATGAGGGTTG
>CAYRAR010000141.1:0-4135 GCA_964422255.1 uncultured Thermodesulfobacteriota bacterium
CGAGGTCCTCTGGTATGAAGGGTTCATCAGCGATCTCGCCGATAAGATTCACTGGCACAGAAAAAGGGTCGAGGAACTGGAGCGATCGATAGAAGAAAAGCGGCAGGAGCTGGTGGTCGCCTCCCAGCAGAAGAGGATCCTGGAGAGGCTGAAGGAGAAGCGGTGGGCCGAGTTCATGAGGGAGCTCGATCGCAGGGAGAGGGCCTTCTTGGACGAGATAGGGATCCGCAGAAACTCTTTCCTTTAAGGGAAAAACTTTCCTCCTTCACCGAACCCCCTGTTGAGGTGTCCCCATTAGGGAAGAAGGCTGAAACGGGTGGCACGGCTCTTGCTCGACCGCCTGCGTGATGCAATCGGTCGCCCCTTTGAACCTCCTTCAGGGATTGATCCTTCCCCTCTCCAATAAGGGAGGGGGCCAGGAGATGAGGGGTTTCCTCTTTGAGGCCCTGCTGGCTCTCCTTTCCGACCAGAAGGCCCCCCTCCCCCTCTTCCCGGAGGAAACAGGATCGCAGTCCCTTTCTCTTCCCTTCCCGGAAGGGGACCAGGAGGTGGGCGATGAAGACAGGCCCGAGAGGCTCCCCTTCCAGGAGATAGTGGAGGAGGTCTCCCAGAGGTACGGGGTGCCGCCCCCCCTCGTCCTGGCGATGATCAAGGTCGAGTCGGATTTCAAGCCCGATGCGGTCTCCCCGAAGGGGGCGATGGGGCTCATGCAGCTCATGCCCGATACGGCCAAAGGGCTCGGGGTGAAGGACCCTTTCGATCCCCGCCAGAATATCGAGGCAGGGGTTCGGTATCTCCGGGAACTGATCGAGCGCTTCGACGGCGATCTGAAACTCGCACTGGCGGCCTATAACGCCGGAGGGGGAGAGGTGGAGAAGTACCATGGTGTTCCCCCCTTCAAGGAGACCCGGGAATACGTGAAGAAGGTCATCGCCTCCCTGAGGGACCTCCTCAAGGGCGGGGGTCTGGAGGAGCCCATGGGACTGCCCCGAAGGGGTTTTCACCTGGCCCTTGGACCGGCTCCGCAGAAAGGGGAGGGGCCAGAGTCCTCACCCAAGATGATGCCGATCCTCGCCACCACCCTCCAGTACGAGGAAGGGAAGGAGGAGATCGGGGTCGCTCGCCTTAGGGAGGGGCACCCTCCGGGGCAGGAGGAAAGGGGCCTCCTGATGATCTCCCCCCCCGGAAGGGATGAGCTTCCTCCTGCCGATATCCTCCTCCCTAAACGGGAGGTTTCTCCCCTGCCCCTTCCCCATTGCCCGGTTCCAACCGAAGAGGTACCCGAAGGGATCTCTCCGATCTCGAGTGCCCAGCGTCAAGATATGGCCCAGGATTTGCTTACAAAGGGTGAAGCTTATACACCCTTTCAACCCCTAACACCCCTCCCAACCCCCTCCTTGCGGGAGGAGCCAGGAGCTCCTCCCGCCCTCTCTCTTTTTAAGCCCGTGATCCAGGAGGTGGTCCCGCAGGTCATCGAGAGGGTCAAGGTGGCCCTGAAGGAGGGGATCCAGAGGATAGACTTCCAGTGGAGGCCCGAGGGGCTGGGCAAGTTGAGGATCGAGATCTCCATCAGGGGCAGGGATCTCTCCGCGCGGATAACGACCGCCGATCCATTGACCAAGGGGGTGATAGAGGCCCATCTTCCCTTTCTGAAGGAAGGGCTTCAGTCCCACGGCTTTCGGGTAGGTCCCTTTCTCGTCTCCCTCACCTCCCACGGGGATTACCGCTGGCCCTCTCCTTCCCGGCCGCGAAGGGAAGAGAGGTGGCAGAAGGGTGGCTACGTGGCAGAGGTGAAGGAGGAGACGGAACCGATACCTTCCCTCTCGACGGCCCGGGGGGGAGGGGTGGACCTAAGGGTATGAGGAGGAAGAGATGATCGAGGGAGTGAACAATTTTCCCACTTCCACCGCCTGGCCAGAGGGGGGGGACAAGAGGATCCTGGACAAGGACGACTTCCTCAAGCTCCTCGTCGCCCAGCTCAAGAACCAGGATCCCCTCTCTCCCCTGGACAGCTTCGAGTTCACTGCCCAGCTCTCCCGCTTCAGCCAGCTGGAGCAGTTGATGAACCTGAACACCGCCATGGAGGATGTCCAGTGGCTCCTCGGCTCCTCGGTGATCCTCGGGGCGGTCAGCTTCATCGGGAAGGAGGTGGCGGCGGCCGAGAACACCATATGGCTCGAGGACGAGGAGGCGACCCCGATCCACTACCGCATCCAACAGCAGGTCTCCTCCCTCAGGGTGACCATCTACGACGAGGATTACCAGGTGGTGAGGGTCATCGACCTGGGACCTCAGGACCCCGGCGAAGGTGAGGCGATATGGGACGGAAGGGACGGGAAGGGGGCGCTTCTTCCTTCCGGGAAGTACCACTTCCGGATGGAGGCCGAGGACACCTCGGGGAACCCCGTGGAGGTCCCTACCTGGGTCCAGGGGAAGGTGACCGGCCTGACGGTGGAGGACGGAGAGGTATGCCTCCTGATGGGGAATCTCCCCATCTCCCTCTCCTCCATCATGGAGGTGAGGGAGACGGAATAAAATAAGGAAGGAGGGGATGAGAGATGTCTCTTTCGAGCTCCCTTTTTTCGGCGGTAAGCGGTCTGAGAGGCTATGGTATGGCGATGTCAGTGGTGGGGGATAACATCGCCAACGTGAACACCATCGGTTTCAAGGCCTCAAGGATCACCTTTGAGGACGCCTTGAGCCAGCTGGTGGCCACCTCGGCGGGCAGTTCCCAGATAGGCCGAGGGGTGGCGGTGAGCGACATCAGCATGCTCTTCGCCCAGGGCTCCTTCGAGACGACCAGCGAACCCACCGATCTGGCCATAGGCGGCAAGGGCTTCTTCATCGTCCGCGATCCCAACAATCCCCAGCGGTATTACACCAGGGCAGGGCAGTTCCGCTTCGACGAGGACGGCCGCCTGGTAAACCCCCAGGGATACATAGTCCAGGGATGGCGGGTCCAGAGGAACGCTGCCGGCGGGGTGGACATCGTCGGGGCGATCACCGACATCGTGATCCCCTCCACCTCCTCTGACCCAAGGGCCACCACCGAGGCTCAGATAGCGGTCAACCTGGACGCCTCCTCCGAGACCCCCGCCGTCCCCTTCGACATCACCGATTCCTCCACCTGGCTCGATGGCTCCAACTACCACACTTCCCTCACCGTCTACGATTCCTTGGGGCAGGGACATGCGGTGACCGTCTACTTCCGCTATGTGGGGATGGACGCTTCCGGGAACAAGCAGTGGAACTGGTATGCCACGGTGGCAGGGACGGACCATGCATCAGGGAACGACACGGTCTGCTCCATGGGGGTGCTCACCTTCAACCCCGACGGGATCCTGATAAACGAGAGCCCCTTAGGAGGGCAGGCCCCTGGTGGCGGCGCCCCTGACTTCGATTTCTCCGGTGGTGCGGCCCCGGATCAGGAGATCCTCATCTACTTCGGCACCCAGCCAGGGGCGGTCAGCAAGACCACCCAGTTCGCCGCCCCCTTCGCCACTATCTACCAGACCCAGGACGGTTACAGCTCCGGGTTCCTGCAGACCGTCTCGGTCGATACCGACGGGGTGATCTACGGCCACTACACCAATGGCCAGATCATGCCGCTGTTCCGGATCGCCCTGGCCAACTTCGCCAACCCCTGGGGACTGCTCAAGGAGGGAGGTAACCTCTACTCCGAGTCGAACCGGACAGGGGAAGTGGTCACCGGACCTCCCGGAACGGCAGGCCTCGGGAGGATCGCCCCCAACAGCCTCGAGCAGTCGAACGTCGATCTGGCCAACGAGTTCATAAAGATGATCATCTTCCAGCGCTCCTTCCAGGCCAACAGCCGGGTGGTCACCACCACCGATGACATGATGGCCGAGCTGATAAACATCAAACGGTAAAATTCCCTGAGCGGGTCTTGAAGAGGGGGGCTCCAGCCCCCCTCTTCCTTTTTAAAGATATCCCCCCTTTTTGCCGATCAGTTAAAAAAGGCCGTAAGGGAAACTTTATGGACATCGCTACCGCCGGCGGTCTGCTCATGGGGATAGGTGCGGTGATGGTCTCCTTCATCTGGGAGGGAGGCCATCTGGGGGCGGTCGTCCGCCCTCCCGCCACCCTCCTGGTGGTGCTCGGCCCCAACGGTGCG
>CAYRAR010000142.1:0-4076 GCA_964422255.1 uncultured Thermodesulfobacteriota bacterium
TTTCAGTGCGTCCTTGAAGCTGAAGGTGTCGGAGTAGACCTCCCGCTGGTTCACTATACAGTTTTTGTGGGTGTGTAGGTATTCGATCGGATCCTCAATGGTTATGATATGCCCCCGACGCTCCTCGTTGATCCTGTCTATCATGGCTGCCAGCGTGGTGGATTTCCCCGAACCAGTAGGGCCGGTTACCAAGATGAGACCCTTCGGTTTTTTGACCAGATCCTCCACAATGGGAGGCAACCCCAACTCCTGGAAACTCCTGATCTTGAAGGGGATCGTACGGATGGCAGCCGCCACCGCTCCTCTCTGAATGAAGAGGTTGCCACGGAAACGGGAGAGCCCCTTTATGCCGAAGGAGAAATCGAGCTCGTGTTCTTCCTCAAACTTCTTCTTCTGGGCCTCGGTGAGGACGCTATAGCAGAGCTTCTTGGTATCAGCAGGTGTCAACGGCGGATAATCGAGGGGAACGAGCCTGCTGCTGACCCTTATCTGCGGAGGGGACCCTGTGGTTATGTGGAGATCTGTCGCCCCCCTCTCTATCATTATCTTCAAAAGTTCCTGGAGCTCGACCATTTTCCCTCACCTCCTTCGATGATCAATCCGCAGTGACCCTAAGTACCTCTTCGACAGTGGTGATACCTTTCTTTACCTTCGCGATGCCGCTCTCTCGCAGGGTTCTCATGCCGTTCGCTATCGCTACCTCCCGGATCTCCGTGGCAGGAGCCCTCCTTAAGACCAGCTCCTTTATCTCCTCATCCACCGGCATTACCTCGAAGAGGGCGATCCTCCCTCGGTAGCCTATGTTGCTGCAGCGGGGACACCCCTTCCCCCTCCAGCAGCGAAAGCCGTTCTCTATCTCCTCCCGGGGGATCCCGAGCTCCATGAGGGCCTCTGGAGGGACTTCTACCGGCTCCTTACAGTCCGGACAGATCCGCCTCACAAGGCGCTGGGCTACCACCATCACCACCGCTGAGGAGACGAGGAAGGGTTCCACCCCCATGTCGAGCAACCTCGTCATCGTGCTCGGTGCATCGTTGGTATGGAGGGTGGAGAGGACCAGGTGTCCTGTCAGGGCTGCCCTTACCGCTATCTCCGCCGTCTCCAGATCCCTGATCTCTCCCACCATGATGATGTCCGGGTCCTGGCGCAGAAAGGCCCTCAGGGCGTGGGAGAAGGTGAGACCTATCGATTCGTGGACCTGGACCTGATTCACCCCTGGGATGCTGAACTCGATGGGGTCCTCGATGGTGGAAATGTTGACGGCTATCTTGTTCAGGTCCGATAAGGCCGAGTAGAGGGTGGTGGTCTTCCCGCTCCCCGTGGGCCCCGTTACCAATATCATTCCGTAGGGCTTATAGATGGCCTTCTGAAACTTGGCGAGCTCGTCCTCCTCAAACCCCAATCTGGTCATATCGAGCTGAAGGCTCGCCTTGTCGAGGAGTCTCAGGACTACCTTCTCTCCGAAGGAGGTGGGCATCACGGAGACGCGGAAGTCTATCTCCCTGTCTCCCATCCTGATGAGGAATCGGCCATCCTGGGGGAGCCTCCTCTCGGCTATGTCCAACTGGGACATGATCTTTATACGGGAGATGATGGCGTTCTTCATCCGCAAAGGAGGCCTCATGACTTCATAAAGGACGCCATCTATTCGATACCTGACCCGGAAATATTTCTCATAGGGCTCCAGGTGGATATCGCTCGCTCCCTTACTTATTGCGTCGGCCAAGATGAGGTTGACCAGCTTTACGACCGGCGCCTCCTCTGCGGTCTTCTCCAGCTCCGAGAGATCGAAGCTCTCCTCCCGCTCCACCACCTCCACCGCCTCGTCCTCGATCCTCTCCAGGGTATCCGTCAGCGCTGCGGTGGGATTGAGGAACCGGTCAATGGCCCTTCTTATGTCCGATTCCGGGGCTACCAGGGCCTCAACGTGATAGCCGGTGTGGAACTTGATGTCATCTATCACCGAGAAGTCGAAGGGATCGGCCATGGCCACATAGAGGGTGGAACCGCTTCGCTTCACAGGGATCACCAGGTGCTTTCGCATAAAGTCGGTTCCTATAAGTTCAGCGAGCTTCGGATCTATCTCTAAATTGACGACGTTGATGGACGGAACTCCGTACCGCTGATGCAGGAACTTGTGGAGGTCCTCTTCTTTGATAAAGCCCAAATCGATCAAGATGGAGCTGAGACTTCCTCCTTTCACCCGCTGCTCGGCCAGCGCCCTCCGCAGCTGCTCCTCGGTCACCATATTCGCCTTCAACAATAACTGTCCCAACCGTTCAGACATACCTCTCTCCCCTTTATAAGGACATTACATTGTGTTATTATCGGCATTTAATCTTCACATGTCAAGTTTTTGAAGAAGAACCTTTAACACTTTGTATGAATTTCCGTATAATAACGCTCCTTGCTTTTCGGGACGCTACAAAGTAAAATTCTACTTTCAATTCCAAAAGCTTAGACCATGAAAAGGGATTTTGTAAGCCTTTATGACTTCAGCAAGGAAGAGCTTCTGACCCTCTTGAGAAGGGCTAAGGAGCTGAAGGAGATGCAAAAGAGAGGGAAAGATTATAGGCCCCTCAAAGGAAAGACCCTGGGGATGATCTTCGAGAAGCCCTCTACCCGAACCCGGGTCTCCTTTGAGGTGGGGATGTATCAATTGGGGGGCTACGCTCTCTTCCTCAGCTCTCAGGAAATGCAATTGGGAAGGGGTGAAACAGTGGCCGACACCGCCCGGGTTCTCTCCCGGTACGTGGACGGGATCATGATCCGGACCTTCTCCCACAAAAACGTGGAGGAGATGGCCCGTTTCGCCACTGTGCCCGTGATAAACGGTTTGAGCGATCTTCTCCATCCGTGCCAGATCCTGGCAGACATATTCACCATCTGGGAGAAGCTGGGGCGGTATGAGGGGGTGAAGGTCGCCTATATCGGTGATGGCAACAACGTGGCCAATTCCTGGATAAATGGAGCCCTGAGGATGGGGGTGGAGCTTTGGGTAGCCTGCCCCCCTGGTTATGAGCCGGATGGGGAGATCCTTAGGAGGGCAAAGGATGAGAACCCCCGATCTGTCCATCTAACCCATGATCCCCGGAAGGCAGCCGAAGGCGCCCATGTCCTTTATACCGATGTGTGGACCTCGATGGGTCAGGAAAGGGAGCAGGAGAGACGAAGGGAGGTCTTCCGCCCTTATCAACTGAGGAAGGAATTGGTAGACCTCGCAGAGGAAGGCGCCTTGGTCATGCATTGCCTTCCCGCCCACAGGGGTGAGGAGATAACCGATGAGGTAATGGACGGGCCCCAATCGGTGGTCTTTGATCAGGCCGAGAACCGCCTCCACGTCCAGAAGGCGATCCTGGAGGTGCTCTTGGGAGATGGTGGTAAAGAAGTACAGGACCTTTGAAGAGGCAGAAAGGGATCTTTGGGAGATGTCCCCGGGGGAGGATTACTACCGGAGGGCCTTTGCCTTTTTGGACTCTTTCTCTTCCCGATTTATGGGCAGGTTCCCAAGGGGAGTCTTCAAATACCGAAGCTTCGAAGAGGCCCAGAGGGATCGGGATAGGTGGCTTTTGGAAGGTTAAGCGATTTCTTTCTGAAGGTTTGTAAGGCTCTAAATGAGGAGAACGTGGAATATGTTATCATTGGAGGATTCGCTATGATACTTCACGGGTCCTCCAGGTTTACTGAGGATATCGACATCTTTATCAAACCCACGGAAGAGAACGTTGAGAAGCTTAAGGTCTCGCTGAGGAAACTTTTTGATGATGACTCAATAGAGGAGATTTCTCACTCTGATCTCCTTCAATATGCGGTCATCCGATACGGGACCCCAGAGGGATTTTACATAGACCTCATAGGTCGTATCGGAGAGATTGCCTCCTATGAGGAAGTAGACGCGGGAAAGGAGATAAAGGTTATAGATGATGTTCCTATCCCTGTGTGTGGAGTGGAAAAACTGCTTTTTCTCAAGGAAGGGACACTGCGGGATAAGGACAAGATGGACGCTATTTTCCTCAAAGAGAAGCTGAAGAAACTCAAAAAGGGGTAAGCGAATGACGGAGATAAAGAAGGTCGTT
>CAYRAR010000143.1:0-4072 GCA_964422255.1 uncultured Thermodesulfobacteriota bacterium
CGACACCCCAGTCCTGCCATGCACAGGTGGTGTTGGGTACGATCTCATCGTGGATCTTGGGGGCCCCTTCCTTCATAGCCTCTTCGGGATCGAAGACAGCAGGGAGCGGCTCATATTCCACCTCGATGAGCTTGAGGGCCTCGATGGCGGTTATCTCGTCGACGGCGGCCACAGCGGCCACCTCTTCCCCCACGTAACGCACCTTGTCGATGGCCAGGGGGTATTGGTCAGCTGGATACCTCGGCGTATCCACAAAGCCGAACCTGATGGGCCCGACGTCCTTGCCAGTGATCACCGCTTTCACGCCGGGGAGGGCCTCCGCCTTGCTGGTGTCAATCCTCAGGATCCTCGCATGAGGGTAAGGGCTTCTGAGGATCTTGGCATGAAGCATATTTGGGAGCTTCACATCAGCGGCAAACAAGGCCTCTCCGGTGACCTTTACCCCTGCGTCCACCCTGCGAAGGGGCTTCCCGATTACTCGATACTGCCTCATCTCTCCCCTTCCTCCTTCACCTTTGCCGCGAGGATGGCCCTAACAGCATTACTGTACCCCGTACAGCGACAGAGGTTGCCCGATATGGCTTCCTTGACCTCCTCCTCGGTGGGATGGGGATTCTCGTCGAGCAGGGCCTTGGCGGAGAGGATCATCCCCGGGATGCAGAAACCGCATTGCACGGCCCCGTGCTCGACAAAGGCTTCTTGTAGGGGGTGGAGCTTACCCCCCTCGGCCAGCCCTTCGATGGTGACGATCTCCTTGCCCTGGGCCTCGACAGCGAGCAATAGACAGGACAGGACCGGCTTCCCGTCAAGCAGCACGGTGCAGGCCCCGCAGTTTCCCAGGCTACAGCCCTCCTTAGCCCCTGTCAGTCCCAGGGAATCCCTCAGTACCTCCAGCAGGGTCGTCCGCGGTTCCACCACCACCTCATGGTTCTCCCCGTTTACGGTGAGGCTGATCAGACGTCTCATGAGACTACCTCCTGTCCCTTCAAGTTCTCCCACGCCTCGGTCAGAGCCTTTTTTACCAAGATGGAAGTCAGGAGCTTCCTATACTCCGCCCTGCCCCGAGGCCTCGTCTCCTCGGCGGCTGTGCGTCCCACCTCCTCCAGCAACCCTTCACTGATTTCCTTCCCCCGAAGGAGTGCCTCAGCTCGCCTCGCCCTGAAGGGGGTAGGGGCTACTGAACAGAGAGCTATCCTCGCCTCTTCGCAACGTTCATGGGTAGGGTCCGCCACCACCAACACGGCCACCCCCACTAAGGTCTCGTCCACTTCGGTCCTCTTGGTCATCCATCGGTAGCAACCGGCACTGCGGGGTGGAGGGGTCGGGATCTGGACCTCTGTGACCATCTCCCCATCCTCGAGGGCGGTCTCGAAGGGACCACGGAAAAAGTCATCCAGGGGGAGGACCCTCTCCCCGTTGCTGCTCACCACCTTCAACCTCGCCTTTAACACGAGCAGTGAGGGGGCGGTGTCCTGGGAAGGCCCGGCGTTGCAGATGTTGCCCACCAAGGTCCCCATGTTTCGCACCTGTGGGGTCCCCACCTTCTTGCAGGCCGTGGCCAGGAGGCCGAACTTCTCCTCGATTATTGGCGCATCGGCCACCGACTGTAAGGTCGCCAGGGCCCCAATCCTCAGTAGTTCTCCGTCGTACTCTATGAAGTCCAGATCGGAAAGGGCCTTTATGCCGATCAGGTACCGGGGGGCCTCTTTCCCCTTTTTCATGGCCACAAGTAGATCAGTGCCACCGGCCAGAAGTCTGGCCTCCCGACCATAGCGGTCGAGCAGGGAACAGGCCTCCTCGACCGTCTTGGGCGAGAAATACTCAAACCTGGGCAATGCCAGCAGATACCCCAGCCCTTCCATTGAATTCCTCCTTCCGTCTTCCGTAACGGGTCCAACCGCCGGCGATCACGATGCGCTCGATCTCCACGTGATCGCCGTCCTTAAGTTCGACGCGCAGCTCTCTAGTTTTGACACGTCCGTTGATGAGGACCTGACAGTCCGGGTGGAGTTCCCCCTTTTTGACGTCGAAAAACTCCGAAGCCTCTGTCCCCAAGGAAGCCATGAGGCCTAACAACAAATCTCTAAGGGTGCTGCCCCTGTCCATTTCCATGGACATCTCCTCATAACCTACACGCACCCACACCCTGATCCTTCCTCGGGAGCCGTTTACCTCTTCCATCCCGAAAAGTCAGAACGCAAAAATCCTGCCACCCCAAAAACCACCGCGAAATAGTCCTTTCTGTTCCTACAATTTCAGAATCTGCCTCTTTCTGGAGGCGTTTAGATTACCTTAGTTTAATTGAGAGGGACGGAAAATGTTGTTTCTTAAAAGAGGCAGTGATCCTTCAAAGAGGCACATTTCGGAAGTCGGAGGCTCGGAGACCGAATCGTTTCATTAGGCGCTGCAGGGAGGTTCTGCGGAGGCGGATCTCCCTGGCCGTCTTGCTTACGTTGCCCCTGTTCTTCCTCAGCATCGCGATCAGGAAGTCCCTCGTGAAGTCTGCTACTACTTTCCGTTTTAGTTCCTTGTAACTACTTTGCACCGTTTCTGCGGGAGATGGTCTTAGCTGAGCCAGTATCTTGGTCGGAAGATCCTTAAGGCGGATGGCATTGCCTCCTGACACGATCAGCAGGTTCTGGATCAGGTTCTCCAGTTCCCGCACGTTTCCCGGCCATGGATATTGGCAAAAGGCATCGTATACCTCTTGTTTTATCTCGACCTTTTTCTGGAAGCGGGCCGCATATTTGTTGAGGAAGTAGGTGGTCAGGAGGGGAATGTCTTCTTTTCTTTCCCTCAGAGGGGGAACCTTGATGATGACTACGTTCAACCTGTAATACAGGTCCTCCCGGAACTGTTTCCGCCTGACCCTTTCCTCCAGGTCTTGGTTGGTGGCGGCGATTATCCGCGTGTCGACCTTTATCGGATCGACTCCACCAAGTCGAAAGATCACCCGCTCTTGAACCGCCCGAAGCAGTTTCCCCTGAACCTCGAGGGGAAGATCCCCGATCTCGTCCAGGAAAAGAGTTCCTCCGTTGGCCACTTCGAAGTGGCCTATCTTCCTCGTGTATGCCCCCGTGAAGGCCCCCTTTTCGTAACCGAAGAGCTCCGATTCGAGCAGCCCCGCTGAAAGGAGGGCGC
Organism: uncultured Thermodesulfobacteriota bacterium; assembly: GCA_964422255.1. Taxonomy (GTDB): domain Bacteria; phylum Desulfobacterota; class B13-G15; order B13-G15; family B13-G15; genus CAYRAR01. Next base: position 3,142 of record CAYRAR010000143.1, read on the forward strand.
AGTCTGCAATCACGAAGTTGTGATCTTTTCTCGGGCTCCTCTCATGGATCGCTCTAGCGATCAGCTCTTTACCCGTGCCGCTTTCGCCCACTATCAGGACGTTGCAATCCAGGGGGGCCACCTTCTCTATCAACGCGTAGATCTTCAACATGGCCTCACTGGTGCCGACGAGGTCTCCGTACGATGAGGTCTGGGACAGACGGCTCTGCAATTCCTCCAGTTGCCTCTGGAGGAATCTCTTTTCCTCCTGCTCCTGCTTCTCCCTGGTGATGTCCCGTGCCACTCCCACCATACCGATGGGGAGGTCCTTCTCATCCCTTATGGGGACGCAAACTACACGGGCGGGGAAGGCCTTCCCGTCCTTGGTCTTGAGGGTGATCTCTCCGCGGAAGGTCCTGCCCTGTCTTATCCTCTGTAGCACGTTTGGCCGTCTGGCCCCGAGGATGACGATGTGACGGCCCAGGACCTCTTCTGCCCGGTAACGAAAGAGCTTCTCAGAGAATTTGTTGAAGAAGATGATCCTTCCGTTTAGGTCTGTAACGACGATCGAATCGATGATGTTTTGGAGCACGTTTTCCAAGAAGTCCTTGGTGGTCTTCTTTAAGCCCAGGATCAGGTGGTCCCAGGTGATCTCTTGTTCGGAAAGCCCTTTGTGTGTCATAAGCCCCTCCTCAAAGCAAACAGTTTTTTAACGCTTTGCAGAGGAGCGTGTCAAGGATGGGTCCTCAGGCGATCAACTCCACCAAAGTGCGCTGGCGCACATCCAGGAGCCCCTGGTCCGTAAGCCTGAGAAAGGGGAGACCGGTAAAAGGTAGGGTCTGAAGGGTGAGGAAGGGCCTTGGGATCTTGCATCCCAGCCCGTGACAAGCCCTTTCAAAGTCCCGTATCCCCCGGGCCAGCTCCTCCATGGGCCTCGGGGATATGATCCCAC
>CAYRAR010000144.1:0-4058 GCA_964422255.1 uncultured Thermodesulfobacteriota bacterium
CCATCGGCGCCATGATGCTCGCCTCGGGCCAGGTCGAGGTCAAAGGGGTGGTGCCCCCTGAGGGCTGCATCGACCCGGAGAAGTTCATCGCCGCCTTCGTCAGGAGGGGGGCGAGGATTTATCAGACGGAGACGATAGAGTCCCTGCTCGAGATTTAGTTTTCTTGACTTTTTGTTCCCCCAGTAAATCAGGGGATTCCCTCAGGAGGTCAAGACATATATCCACCACCTTTTCGTCGTACAGCCTGCCTCTACCTTTGCGAAGCTCATCGATGACCTCCTCCATCTTCCTTGCGGGGCGGTAGGGACGGTGATGGGACATAGCGTCAAGGACATCGGCCACCGCTATGATCCGGGCCTCCAGGGTGATCTCTTTTCCTTTCAGACCCTTAGGGTAACCTGAGCCGTCAAGCCTCTCGTGATGTTGCAAGGCCACCAGGGCGACAGGCCAGGGGAAATCGATCTCTTTTAAGACCTCATAACCAAGAGTGGGGTGCTCCCTTATTAAGGCGATCTCCTTCTCCTCCAGCTTTCCGGGTTTCACCAGGATCTCAAGGGGTATGGCTACCTTTCCCACATCGTGCAGCAGCCCCGCTATGTAAAGCCCCGTTATCTCCTCATGCGAAAGTCCCATCCGTTGCCCGATGGCCACCGCTAAGCGGGCCACCCCTTCGGAATGCCCGCGAGTGTACGGATCCCTCTCCTCGATGATCCCGATAAGCGCCTTTGTGGCGCCGAAAAGCACCTCTCTCAGCCTTTCCTTTGAGGTGCGGATCGCCTCTTCCGCCTCTTTCCTCAGGCTTATATTTCGCATGATGAACTGGATCTCCGAGGCCTCACCCCCGTAATTTAAAGGAAAGGCGTTCACCTCATAAGGGACAATGGTACCATCCTTCCTCATGCACTCGATCTCAAAAGGCGGGGGAATGACCTCCTCGTTGAGGAGATGCATGAGGTGAGAGTGGGCGACTTGCACGCTCTGTTCGGTGAGTACCTTCATGTCCCTGAGGTCCTTTCCCAGAAGTTCTTCCACCTTCCAGCCGAGTTCCTCTTCGATCCTCCTGTTCAGGGCCAGGATCCTTCCCTCTCTGTCTATAATCCCCATGATGTCAGGTGCCCCTTTAAAGATGGCCTGATACCTCCGCTTGCTCTCCTCCAGTCTCCTTTCGGCTTCTATCAGATCAAGGGCCAGGGCGATGTCTTCTGTCACTTCTTTCAGGTACTCTCTCTCCTCCTCCCTGAAGGCGTTGGCCACCTCCGTGATGAAGATGAAGACCCCCAGAGGTCCTTTAACGAAGAGGGGGAAGGCGCCGATGGAAAAGAGGCGCTTTTTCTTTTTCTCTTCAAGGAAGACTCCGGAAGGTTTCCCTTCCATCCCTTCGATGATGATCGGCCTCCTCTCTTCCACCACCCTCTCCAGGAGTTGAGGGATCACCTCCTTCGTCGACTCAAACGCCTCTTCTGATCCCGCCTTGGCCACCGGTCGCAGCCTTTCTCCCTTCTCTTCAAACAGGTATACCTGGGCCCCCAAAAAATCCTTCGTCCCGGTGAAGGTCCTGCACACCTCCTGGAGGAACTCGACCTTCTCCTTGTGAGGCGAGATGAGGCGATGGACGGCGTTTATCAGATAGAGGACCTTGTAAAGGCGCCTGAAACGCTCCTCTGCAGTATAGCGTTCGGTGATGTCCTCTATCGCGAGGAGGATGAGCCTTTCCCCTTTTCTCTTTATCGGCCGGGCGTTCAGGGCCATCACCTTCTGACCTATCCGCTCAAAATCGTGCTTTACCAGGAAGTCCTCAAAAGGGGTGCCCCTGAGGATCGTCTCCCTTAAGAGATGCTTCAGTTCAGGGATATCCCACTGACGGTTTCCCAAGTCGAAGATGAAACGCCCCAACGTCTCTTCAGGGGATACCTTGAAGGTGGAGAAGAAGGAAGCGTTGGCAAAAATTACCCTCAGGTCATCGTCCAAAATCACCAGAGGTTCCCGGACGGTGGCCACAATATCCTCCGCGAGGCCCTTAAAATTCCTGTTTCCCATGCTACCCGGCTTGATCCAAAGATCAAACAAAAATAAGCAAATACTGTGCCAACATAGTACTCTTTGTCACAAAGTTTGTCAAGGCTGATAATTTTGTGAGGTTCGTGAAGAAAGGGTCAAATTTAGAGAATTGTCGCTTGTTTTTAGGAGACAGTTTGTATAGAATTTTTAAAACTCCCTTTTAGGGCTGGCAAGGGTTTTGCTTGTCTTAGGGGGGGTCTTTTCCATGAAGGTTCTGATAGTAGAGGACGATCTCACTTTAGGCCAGTCCCTGAAGGAGTACTTGGAGCTGAACGGTTTTGAGGTGGTATGGCTCAGCGACGATCGGGATGTGGAGGTCACCCTTCTTGGGCAGGCCTTTGACGTGATCGTCCTCGACCTGATCCTCCGGTACGGCAGGGGGGAGGAGATCTTGAGGAGGCTGAGGTCGAAGGGGGTGAGCACCCCTGTCCTCATCCTCACGGCGAAGAAGGACTTGAGGGACAAAGAGGTCTGTTTCAATAACGGTGCCGACGATTTCCTGAGCAAGCCCTTTGCCCCCAAGGAGTTGCTCCTCAGGTTGCGGGCATTGGTGCGCCGCCAGAGTCGTCCCCAGCTTGTCCAGCTCGGGGATGTAAAGGTGGACCTGGAAGGGGAGGTGGTCTATAAGGGGGATGAAGAGGTGAAGCTCACCCCAAAGGCCTGGCAACTCCTCTCCTTCCTCCTGAGGCATCGGGGAGAGGTGGTGAGCAAGGAGAGGATCCTCAATTACGTGTGGGGGGATAATCCGGTGGGGGATGAGATCATCAGGGTCTACATCAAGGAGTTGAGGAAGTTCCTGCCTCCTGATGCCATAGAGACCTACAAGGGCAGGGGATACCGATTAAGGTAGGGTTTGAGCACAAGATCCTCCTGGCCTTCTTCCTCATGCTCTTTGTGGGGGTCTCTGTGCTCAATTTCATCGCCATCAAGTTCCACAAGCTGGAGGTGCTTGATGCCTTTTACGGCGAGGCCGCCATGCACCTCAAGATGATGAAGTCAAGGGGCGATTACAGTCCACCACCCTACATCAAGGTCTCGGAGAAGCCCATCAAGGGGAAGGACCTCATCCTCTTCGATCCCTCCTTCAATGGGAAGTTCGTCTTTCTCGATATGGCCCTGGTGAACAGGAAGCTCAGGAACTTCGCCTTGAGCCTCTTCCTCTGGGAGGCCTTTCTCGTCCTTTCCCTCTCTTACATCTTTTACAAGCTCCTCTGGTATCACCTCCGCCAGAGGGAAAGGAACAGGGAGTTCCTGGAGCTTGTGCTGCTCGCCTTTTCCCATAAGCTCGGCAACTTCCTCTCCACCCAGAGGCTTAACATCGAAATATTGAAGCAGACCTCTTCCTCTTCTGCCGTGAAGAGGCTTGAGGAGGGTTATCACTTCATGGAATCCCAGTTCAAGAGGACGATGGACCTGATAAGCGGGTTCAAGGCAGGGGAAGTGAGGAAGGAGGAGGTGGATTTAAGGGAGACCGTTAAGGGTGTTCTGGGGCAACTCAGTGAGGGGCTGCAGGGGAAGGAGCTGGAACTCGAACTCAAAGAAGCTCGGGTCCCGGCCTTCAGGAGCGATCTGGAGATGATCGTGTATCTTTTGGTGGAGAACGCGGTGAAGTACTCCCTGAAGAAGGTCAAGATATCTTTGGGGAAAGATCAGAGGGAGGTGGTCCTTCATATAGAGAACGATATTGACCCTGGGGCACGACCGGGAAGTGGTGTGGGCCTTGACCTGGTGAGGAGGCTGGGGGAGAAGTACAGGATGAAACTTCGCTACGAAGAAGAGGCAGGGCGCTTCGTCCTTTCCTGTCGCTTTCCCCTTAAAAAGAGGCTTAAGGATCTGAGTTGACCGAGAACCTCTTGCTGACGAAAAACGTCCGTCTTTTTTCCTTCCCCTCGTTGATGGTTGGAAAACGTTGAATTATGGGATCGGGAGAGGGGGAAGCTGACGGTGGCAGAAAGCTGGCTCTGCCATCCGGATGAGCGGAAGTCCTGTGGTGCCTGCTG
>CAYRAR010000145.1:0-4029 GCA_964422255.1 uncultured Thermodesulfobacteriota bacterium
GCTCTTTGTGGTGGATACGGGAAACGACCGGGTACAGATCTTCCGTTTGAGGTAATTGACAAAGAAGGGAAAAGTCTGCTAATAGACGAGTGCAAGACTTGAAGGGAGGGGAGAAAATGAGGAAGGCGATATCTCTGACGGTCACCTTTTTCCTTCTGCTTTTCTTAGGCACGGCCTCTGCCCAGGAAGGGCTCACGACGGCGGATTGCATAAAATGCCATCCCCAGATCGTCAAGACGGTCGATGAGAAGGGGGCGAAGCACAAGTCGGAGATCACCTGTCTCGATTGTCACGAGGGCCACCCACCTATAAAGACCGACATCATCCCTCAGTGCTCCGACTGCCATACTGATAGCCCCCATTATCAGCTCGCGAAGTGTGGGGACTGCCACACCGATCCCCACGCACCCCTTTCGCTGACGCTCGCCGGCGACATAAAGGACCCTTGTCTTACCTGTCATGCTGATGTGGGCAAGGAGATGGGGCAGACGCCGAGCCTCCATGCCGACCTTTTCTGCAACAAATGTCACGCGGCCCACAGGGACATTCCCAAGTGTCTGAAGTGCCATGAAGCCCATAGCGAGGAAATGACGGCCGAAAGCTGCGCCACCTGCCATCCCGCCCATAAGCCCACGGTCATCTCTTATGGACAAGAGACCCCCAATTCTTACTGCACCTCCTGTCATGGAGAAGAGGGGGAGGCCCTGAAAAAGACTGAGACCAAGCACAAGGAGTTGGCCTGTGTCTATTGTCACCGGGAGACTCACGGCGTTACCCCATCCTGTGACACGTGTCATGGGGTGCCCCATTCTCCAAGGATGATGGCGAGGTTTCCGAAGTGTGTAACTTGTCACGCTGACGCTCACAATCTCGAGTAGACCTTCGGGTTCTACTTTATCGGAGTTTAACTGGTATACTCGGCGTTAGGGGAGGGGGTGTGGAGGGGGAAGGGCTGAATCCCCTTACCTGAAGGATCTGGACCCTCCGATTGAAGGTATCGGCCACAAGGATCCTGCCCTCCTGATCGACACAGATGTGATTGGGGTACTGGAACCAGGCCGGTCCCCACCCTTTCCCACCGAACTCGAAGAGGTAGTGACCTTTCTCATCGTAGGCGCTTATGGTGTGGCGCATGTAATCCACCACATAGAACCAGTTCCTTTCCTCATCTATTCCCACCCCTCTGGGGCGACTCAGTTTACCCGTGCTGCCCCCCTTCTCGCCGAACTTAAAGAGGAGTTTCTCTCGGGGGCTGTACACGAATATTCGGCCACAACCTTCGCTGACGAGGAAGATCCTTCCCCTTTCATCGAGGGCGACCGCACATATATCGGCCTTCACCCTTCGGCCCAGAAAATCATCCTCCGGCGAGAGGATATGGGAGAAGGTCCCGTCCTTCCTCAAGACCACCACGCCAGGGAAGCCGTCAGCGCTCACATAAATCTTCCCGTTTTTGTGGATGATGACCGAACGGGGGGAGAACCTCTCCGCCCCTTCAAAACCCTCTACGAAGATGTCCCTTACCCATCGAAGGCAGGGGTTGAACACGGATATCCTCGCCCGTGGATTATTTCCTCCCTTCGCCTGGCAAACGTATATATAGCCCTCCTCATCCACAAACACTCCGCTCGGGGCCTTCAGCCTCCTGTTCCTGTCCAGCTGAAAGGCTGGATACCCGTCCTCTGTGTAGAGGATGATCCTGCTGCGCCCGGGATCCAGTACGTAAATCTCCCCCTCCCTTTTGTCGACGAACACGTAAGAGGGATAAGATAGAGGCCTCCCATCCTGGTCCGTCCTGAGATCCATGAGATGGACGACATGGGGGACGTATCCTCCGATCCTTTCCTTCCCATGACCTGCAGGGAGGAAGCTGAAGATACCGATAACAAATGCGGTGAGGAAGATGAAGACTTGCATATGTGTTATCCTTCCCGCTTCCGGAAAAAGTCCTCTACTCTCTTCCTGAACTCCTCTTCGGCCGCCATCTCAGCGATCAGCGTCCTCTCCCTCACCAGGTGGGCCTCCAGATCGGGAAAAAGGCTCTCGTTCACCAGCTCTTTTAAGGCCATAACCGTCCTTCGGGGGAGGGCCAGGAGTCGAAGCAGGAGCTTGTGGGCCTCCTCGTACAACCTCTCGGGAGGAAAGAGATAGTTCACCAGCCCGAGCTCCTTCGCCTCCCTGGCGGGTATGGGCTCTGTCAGGAGGAAGACCTCCATCGCCCGTTTAAGGCCGATGATCCTGGGCAGGGAAAGGCTTCCCCCACCATCAGGTGTTAGGGCGATCCTCATGTAGGCCATATCGAAGTATGCCTCCTCGGAAGCGATCGTCAGATCGCAGGCCAGCGAAAGGCTGAACCCCGCTCCCACCGCAGGGCCGTTCACCAGGGCCACGACCAGGGGACTCATCCGCCTCACCTGAGCGATCACCTGATGGAGCACCCCGGCAAGCTGATGGACGACGGAAAAGGGGTCCTCCGCCGCCCGGAATTCCACCAGGTCTGCTCCGGCCGAAAAGGCCCTCCCCTCACCGGTGATCGCAACAACACCGACCTTCTCTCTCTCCGCCCCCTGGAGGGCCTGAAGGAGTCCCTCCAGTAAGGACATATCCATGGCGTTGAGGCGCCCTGGCCTGTTCAGCCGAATGTAATGGATCCCTTCCTTTACCTCCTTAAGGACGACCTGCTCCATTCCCTCCTCCTCAAGAACTCATTTGAGGGCCTCCTGCAGGGCCTGAAGGAGGCGACGCATGTTATCGAGGTAATTCCTCTCCAGAGGACTTATCAGAAGGACTTTTCCTCCTATCTCCTTGGCGATCGCCTCTGCCCCCTTGACGTTGAACTCGGGAGAGGCAAAGATCACCTTGATTCCCTCCCTTTTGGCCTGCCGGATCAGTGCAAGCATCTCTCGGGGTGTGGGCTCTTTCCCCTCCTTCTCGATCGGTATCTGCTCCAGGCCATATTCCTCGGCGAAATATCTCCATGACGGGTGGAAGACCATGAAACGCCGCTTTCTTTTACCCTTAAGGGAACGTGCGATCTCCTGATGGAGGGCGTGAAGCTGAGAGATGTACCTCTCCTTGTTGGCCCGATAATATTCCTTATGGGCAGGATCGACCTTCAGCAGACCCTCGTATATGTTCTCCACCATCACCTCGGCATTTCGAGGGGATAACCAGATGTGAGGATCTTTATCGATTATCTTCACCCCCTTTGACGAGTCCACGATGAGCATTTTTCTGTTCAGCCTCCTTATCTTGTCCATCCAGGCGATCTCGAACTCCACCCCCGAGCCTACCATGACGTAAATCTTCGCCCGGCTCACCTCCATCAACTGGCGGGGGGTAGGCTCATAAGTATGGGGACTGGCCCCTGGAGGGACCATTACCGAGACCTTGACCCTTTCCCCTCCCACCCTTTCGACGAATTCGGCCTGAGGGGGGATGGTGACCACAACTCGGTTCGCTCCTTTCGCCCAAGCTGAAATGGAGGAGAAAAGCAAAAAGGCTATAAAGAGAAAGCGCCTCATCATTTTGGCAATTATCCGTTTCCCTCCTGAACCTGTCAAGATCAAGAAGGGTGCCGAAACGGTTCCGAAAAGCAAGATATGGCTTTCCTTTGTCAAAGCGGGGACATTTAGCTATAATTTATTGCGATGCCTATTAGTGTCTCGTTCATAAAGAGGCTGGAGAGTGTTTCCCCGGAGCTCAGGCAGGTGCTCCTTGACCTTTTGGAGGAGGTGGAGCGGCAGAGGGAGGAGTCGGTCACCAAGCGGGAGTTCAACGAGCTGAAGGAGATCGTCAGGGAGCTCGCCCAGAGGGTCAAGGAGCTGGCTGAGGTCCAGAGGAGGACCGAACAGAGGGTTGAGGAGCTCGCCGAGGCCCAGAGGAGGACCGAACAGAGGGTTGAAGAGCTGGCGGAGGCCCAGCGTAGGACTGAGGAGGAGATCCGCAAGCTCGCCCAGGGGCAGCGTAGGTTGAGGCAGGAGGTGGGGGGACTGGCAAGGAGCGTGGCCTATGCCCTGGAGAACGAGG
>CAYRAR010000146.1:0-4016 GCA_964422255.1 uncultured Thermodesulfobacteriota bacterium
TCAAGGCAGGTGAGCCTCGTGGACTGTGCGAGCTTCGTCTTCATGAGAAGGGCGGGGCTGGAGGAGGCCTTTGCATTTGATGGCGATTTTGAGAAGCAGGGGTTCAGGATCTTCAGGGCCTGAAAGAAAGGAGGGGGGCTATGGATGATGAGATCAAAGGGGTACTGGAAGGGGGGGTTGATCTCCACCTGCATACGGCCCCGGACATATTCCCCCGCAGGCTCGATGACTTTGAAGCGGCCGAGCAGGCTAAGGAAGTGGGGCTTAAAGCAGTAGTATTGAAGAACCACTTCTTCCCCACCTCCTCGAGGGCGAAGCTTGCCTCTGAAAGGACGGGATTCACCCTCATAGGGAGCATCACTTTAAATAAGCCGGTAGGGGGCATAAATCCCCATGCGGTGGAGATGGCCTTGAAGGAAGGGGCCAGGGTCATCTGGATGCCCACCATCCATTCCATCAACACGGTGAGGAGACCGGAGTTGGTGACGTCCTTCCAAGAGATCATAAGGTCAGGGGAGGAGGGATTGGCCATAACGGAAGGCGATAAGCTCATCCCCGATCTTTACCAGGTGCTGGAGATCATTCGGGACAACGATGCGGTCCTCGCCACCGGACACATCTCCCCGCAGGAGGTGATACCATTGGTGAAGGCGGCCGTGGAGATGGGATTGAAGAGGGTGATCCTCACCCATCCCTTCTCCCATCTGGTGGGAATGGGGAAGGCGGATGTGAAGGAACTTCTTGATCTCTCTCCGGGCATCTACGTGGAGTTCACCTGCTACGACTGCTCCTCCCACATAAAGGAGTCCTTGAGCTATGAGGAGGTGAAGGAGCTCATCAGGGAGGTGGGTCTGGGGAGGGCGGTGATATCATCTGACGGTGGGCAGAGGGGAAACCCTCCCCCCTATAAGATGCTGGCCGAGATGGTGGAAAACCTCCTCCCTTCCTTCGGGAAAGAGGGAGTTCGAAGGATGGTCGTGGAGAACCCCTCCTTTTTGATGGACTTATAATTACTTCTGTCCGGAGGAAGAAAGGGGTGACCATAAGGAGCGTGTGCAGGGGATGTCATGGAGGCTGTGGGGTACTGGTGGAGGTGAAAGGTGGTAAGGTCACCGAGATAAAGGGCGACCCCTCCTGCCCCATAAACCGGGGAAGGCTCTGCACGAAGGGGAGAAACTACCACACCATAACCCATCACCCCGATAGGCTCCTGTACCCCCTTAGGAGGACAAAAGGGGGGTGGAAGCGGATCTCCTGGGAGGAGGCCTTCAGCGAGATAAGCGAGCGCCTCCTTCAGATTAAGGAGAAGAACGGGGCGGAGGCCGTTGTCCTCGGCTACGGCACGGGAAGGGACAATGAGGCCTTCATCTATCGCTTCGCCAACCTCTTTGGCACCCCTAACGTCCTCACCGCTGGCCACATGTGTTATGGACCGAGGATCGCCACAGGGATCGCCATCTGCGGGAACCTCCCCGTGGTAGATTACGAGGGAAGGCCCCGCTGTGTGATCGTCTGGGGCTGTAACCCTGTAGTGTCCAACCCTGACGAGTACAAGGGCTTTTACCTCCTCGATGCCTTAAAGGAGGGGACAAAGCTTATAGTTGTGGACCCCCGCAGGACCCCTCTGGCAAAGAGGGCGGACCTTTGGCTCCCCATAAGGCCGGGGACCGATGGCGCCTTGGCCTGGGGGATGATAAACGTGATCATCGATAGGGGCTGGTATGACGAGGAGTTCGTGAGGGATCATGTGCACGGCTGGGAGGATTTCTGCAGAAGGGCAAAGGAGTATCCCCTGAGGTGGGCCACCGAACGTACGGGGCTCGAAGAATCCGAGATCCTGAAGGCGGCAGAGCTCTTCTCCCGGACCCTCCCCTCCGCCATCCACTGGGGGGTGGCCTTGGAGCAGGGGAAGAACTGCACCAACACCATCAGGTTGCTCATCGCCCTCATGGCGATCACCGGGAACCTGGACAGGCCAGGGGGAAACGTCTTCTACCCCCCTCCACCGGTCATCAGCGCAAGCCAACTGGGGCTTCACAAGAGGCTCCCGGAGGAACAGAGAAAGAAGAGGTTGGGAGGGGACCGTTTTCGACTTGCCGACACCATAGGGGTGATAAACCCCAAGGCGGTCTGGGACGCGATCCTCACCGGGAGGCCCTATCCGGTAAAGGCCCTCTTCCTCATGAGCACCAATCCCCTGATCACCAGGGCCAACGCCCTCGAGGTGAAGGCGGCCTTAGAGCAAGTGGACTTCTTGGTGGTCGCTGACTTCTTCATGACCCCTACGGCGAGAGAGGCCGATATCCTCCTTCCCTCGGCCACATGGCTTGAAGTGGACTATGTGGCCGACCTCTGGAAGAGACACGGCTGGGTCCTGGCCCGGAGGAAGGCGGTTCAGGTGGGGGAGTGCCTTTCCGACTACGAGATCCTGATGGAGCTGGGAAGGAGGTGCACCTCCCCTGAGGACTGGTGGCCCACGATGAGGGACGCCCTCAACTACATCCTCTCCCCTTCGGGGCTCACCTGGGAGGAGTTCGCCTCCAGGGGATACCTTCAGGGACCGAGGGTCTTCCGCAAGTACCGAACGAGGGGCTTCTCCACCCCTACCCGTAAGGTGGAGCTCTACTCCACGGTGTTCGAGCGGCTGGGCTACGACCCCCTTCCAGGGTATTGCGATCCCCCCGAAACCCCCTGGAGCGCACCGGAGCTCGCCCACCGTTTCCCTTATATCCTCATAACCGGGGCCCGTATCCCCTCCTTCTTCCATTCGGAGAACAGGCAAAAAGGGCCCTTACGGGAAAGGCACCCCGATCCCCTGCTGGAGATAAATCCAAAGACAGCTGCAGAGAAGGGGATAGGGGATGGAGATTGGGTGAGGATAAGATCCCCGAGGGGGAGCTGCCTGCAGAGGGCCAGGGTCACCGACAGGGTTCCTCCCGGGGTGATCGCCGCCGAGCATGGATGGTGGTTCCCGGAAGAGGAGGATGGGGGCTGGAAGCGCTCAAACATAGACCTTCTCACCGACAACTCCTATGAGACCTGCGATCCAGCCATGGGGGCGACAAACCTCAGGGTCCTCCTCTGCGATGTTGAGAAGGTCGATGGGCGATAGGGAAGAAATCCTCAAGTCCCTGCGGGGTTACCTCAAACACCTGCGCCTTATGGGGGTAGAATTTGTGCCGAGGCCCAAGGCCGAGAGAAGGGACCCCCAGAGGGAGCTTGAGGGGATAAGGGAGGAGGTACTCCGGTGTAAGGCATGCCAGCTTCACGCTACGAGGAAGAACCCCGTCTTGGGCGAGGGGAACCCCGGGGCGATCCTCGTCTTCGTGGGGGAGGCCCCTGGCGGTGAAGAGGACCTTCAGGGAAGGCCCTTTGTGGGAAAGGCAGGAGAGCTGCTCACGAGGATCATCCAGGCGATGGGCCTGAGCCGAGAGGAGGTCTACATCACCAACATAGTGAAGTGCCGCCCTCCAGGAAACCGCACCCCTCGCCCGGCCGAGATAGAGGCCTGCCTGCCCTATCTCCTCCGACAGCTCGACATCATCCGCCCGAAGATCATCTGCGCCCTGGGGACCGTCGCCGCCCAGACCCTCCTGGGGACCAAGGAGAAGATCACCTCCCTTCGGGGCCGATTCCACCCCTGGAGGGGGATGCTCGTGATGCCCACCTACCATCCCGCCTTCCTCCTGCGAAACCCCCAGTACAAGCGCGACGTCTGGGAGGATGTGAAGATGATAATGAGGGAATACGAGAAACTCAGCCGAGGCCGCCTAAACTTCTAACACCCTATTAGGAACGTCTCAACGGACGAAAATCCCCCCTTCAGCCTTCCTGAAGGGCTTTTCCCTTGACAAAGTCGATCTGGGATGCTAAAAAGGGCCTTCAAGATTTTGTGAAATAAAGAACAATAAATTGTTTTTTAGGAATTTATAAAAATTTTTTATAAAAAGTCTTAGTCCAGTATGGAGGGAACTATGAGGGTGAAAGGAGGATCGGTGCTGGTAATTGGAGGAGGT
>CAYRAR010000147.1:0-3993 GCA_964422255.1 uncultured Thermodesulfobacteriota bacterium
CGATCCCAGGGTATCCCAACCCTGCGGAACACCTCAAGGATGAGGTGGGCAGCCTCCCTTCTCCCTACATTCCCCTTCCTAAGGTGGTACCTATGTCCATACCCATGCACCAACGTTTGGCTTGGGTCAGTTGACTTGGTACAGGACTTATTTTATCCTTCCCCAAACGATGGTAGTAGCGACCCATAAGAGAAAAAAATATACCTATGAGGATTACGCTGCGCTTCCTGAAGGGGCTCCCTATCAACTGATAGGAGGGGAATTGATTATGGTTCCCGCGCCCACCCCCTATCATCAAAAGGTATGCGGGAGAATCAGTTACTTCCTCCGCGACCATGTCTATAAAGAGAAATTAGGAGAGGTGTTTGATGCCCCTGTAGATGTCTTTTTCGAGGAGACGGAGACCTATCAGCCGGATATCATCTTCATATCGAAGGAACGGGCCGGGATTGTGGGCGAGAAGAGGATAGAAGGGGCTCCTGATCTGGTGATTGAGGTCATTTCACCTGCTACCGCTTATTATGATTTGCGAAAAAAATTCAGGGTATATGAGCGGCATGGCGTAAAGGAATATTGGATCGTGGATCCCGAGGAGAAGAGCATAGAGGTATACATCAATCAAGGGGAAAAGTTTCTACCCGCCAAAGCTGCCATCAAAAAGGGCACTGTCGAGTCACAAATCCTTAAGGGCTTCAAAGTACAACTTGAGGAAATTTTCTAAAAGCTTATCCGAAGCAAGCGCGTGGTTCGTCATTATTCTTCTCCTCTCCCTTTCGGGCTGTGCCCTGCTCGCTCCAAGGCCAAAGCTGGGAGAGAAGGTATGCGTTCCCCTGAAGGATGTCCCTCAGGAGCTCCTCAGGAGGGTAGGGGATAAGGAGGCCTTAAGGCTCACCTTCTCCTTTAAGGTGAAGGGGAGAAAGGGAAGAAGCGTTCTTAGGGGAATCCTCTTTTACAAGAGGCCTAAGGACCTCAGGGTCGATTTCCTCTCCCCCTGGGGGGTCACGGTAGCTGAGCTTTACTCCTCCCGAAGAGGCCTCCTCCTCTATCTTCCCGCAGAAGGAATAATCTACTGGGGAGGGGAGGGCAGGGTAGGGGAGGAAACGATCTGTCTCACCTTCTACAAAGGAGGGAATCTTCCCCGGCTTATCCGAGGAGAGGGAGAGGGGCTCGAATTTGAGCTTCGGGTGAAGGAGGTGAAATTCAACCCCTCCCTCGATGACGAGATCTTCTCTCCCCACCTGCCTGAAGGGGTGATGTATTTGCCCCTGCAGAGTTTTCTTGACCTCCTGCGATGAAGTTTTCCCTGATCGATGCCCATGCCCACCTTGATGAGCTCGATGACCTTCCTCAGGCCCTCGAAGAGGCCCGGCAGGTGGGGTTAAAGGCCATAGTGGCTGTGGGGATGGATCTTCCCTCTAACGAGAGGACCCTGGAGATAGCCCGCGAGAACCCCGGCTTCGTCTTCGCCGCCATCGGCTATCACCCCTGGGAAATCCGAAAGGAGGAAGTGGAGGGGAACCTCGATTTCCTCAGGGAGGAGGCAAGGAATTGCGTGGCCATAGGGGAGGTGGGCCTCGACTACAGGGCGAGGGTGAAGAAGGACCTTCAGAAGGAGGTCTTCGGAGAGATCATAAAGATAGCTCTCCAGCACCAGAAGCCCCTCATCCTTCATTGCCGCTACTCCCACACGAGGGTCTTTGAGATGATCGCCGAGGCCGGGGTCAGGAAGGCGGTCTTTCACTGGTACACCGGCCCCCTCGATCTCCTCGAGGAGATCATAAAGGCCGGCTATTACATATCGGCCACACCGGCCCTCACCTATAGCCCTCCCCATCAGGCGGCCATAAAGGAAGCCCCCCTGGAGCGGATCCTCCTTGAGACCGACACCCCGGTCCAGTACAAAGACCTCGTCTCCCGCCCGAAGGACGTCCTCGTAAGCCTCAGAGGGGTGACCAGGATAAAGGGGATGGATCCCGCAGAGGTGGCTTCCCTCACCACCAGGAACGCCACAGAGCTCTTCGGCCTTGACGCACTATCCCCATTTAGATAATCTTAAAGAAAAGAGTCATAATAAAAAGACTCAAAAGGATAAGCCTATGATCCGTTCACCCTCCACGTTTAAAACCTGCTGGATTGCCGAGGCGATGGAGGAGCTCGGTCTTCCTGTGCGGACTGCCCCTAATCGCAGGGCTTCGGGCAGGAAGGTAAAGGCCCCTCCTGAGAAGAAGAAGCTCCTGAAGGAAGCCATCCTATCCCTGCAGAAGGAAGGGAAGGTAAAGCCTACTTACAAGGAAGTACAACAACGGGCCTTTGAGCTTTACCGCACCCTCAACAAACCCAGTGTGCTTAAGTTTTACGGACGGGTTAAAGTCGATAGGGGCCTCGTGATGGAGGTGCTCCAAGATGAGGGCCTGATTTATGAATAGGTTCATTCCACAGCGTCTTTTCGGCCGCACGGTCTTCGTGGATACCTCACCGCTGATCTTGCATTTTACCGGAAGGAGCGAAGCATGCGCTGAGTTTTTCAGCCTTTCTGAACAGGAGTGGCTTAAGAGCGTCACTTCTGTGAGGGTGCTGGATGAGTTCCTCTTCAAGGTGATGGTGCTTGAGGCAGTCGAGCGTTATGGCTACACAGGCCGTGTGCATGAAAAGCTGAGAAAAGATCCCAAAAAGGTCAAGGAATTATCGGACGTCCTTCATGACGCCCTTCAATTCGTCAAGGCCGCCAAGGTCAGGGTAGAAGAAGTGAGCCCTAAGGACCTTGATGAACTCCCCAGGATCATGGAGCAGTATGGAGTCTTCGGAAACGATGGGATTACGGTGCGCCTGATGGAGCGATTTAACATGAAATACCTCTTCTCCACCGACTCTGACTTCGATCGCGTTGAGTGGATAGTAAGGATAAATCCCCTGCAACCCTCAGCCTTCCTCTCCGATTGACAGGTGAAGGGCAAAATGGTTAAATTTTTATACAAAATTTTTCAACTTTAGTCACACCTGAGGAGAGAGGATGAAGATAGCGATTGCTGGGAAGGGAGGAGTGGGGAAGACGACCCTGGCAGGGGTGATGGCCAGGGTGCTGGCAGAGGAAGGGTATCGGGTACTGGCGGTGGATGCCGATCCGGACAGCAACCTCGCCTCGGCCCTCGGCTTTCCAAAGGAGATGGTAGAGGGGATAACTCCCCTGGCCGAGATGACCCCCCTGATAGAGGAGCGCACAGGGGCGAAGAAGGGGGTCTACGGGGGGATCTTTAAGCTCAATCCCAAGGTGGACGATCTCCCCGACGCCTACAGCGTTTCGCTGCATGGGGTGAAGCTCCTGATCCTCGGAGCGGTCCCCAAGGCAGGAGGGGGGTGCTTTTGCCCCGAGGGGGTGCTGCTCAAGAGCCTGATCCACCATCTGCTGGTCCGCAGGGATGAGGTGGTGATCCTCGACATGGAGGCAGGGCTTGAGCACCTGAGCCGGGGGAGCACTAAAGAGGTGGATGCCTTCATCGTGGTCGTCGAGCCGGGCCAGAGGAGCATAGCCACCGCCCTGCAGATAAAGAGGATGGCGGAGGATCTGGGGGTGGAGAAGGTATACGGGGTGGGGAACAAGGTCTCCTCAGAGGAGGACCGGGGGCTCATCGAGGAGGGCCTCAAGGGGATAGAGATCCTGGGACATATTTCCCTTAACGAGAAGGTGATCGAGGCCGACAAGCGCGGGCTCTCCCCCTATGACCTGGACGGGAGGATCCGTGAGGAGGTAAAGGGGATAATAGGGACGCTTAAGGGACGGCATGGGATTTAGGACTTTCCTCGCCTGGAGCTCCATAGTGGTCTTCACGCTTCTTCTGGGGGCCTTGGCCTTCCTCACCTTCCCCTTTGACAGGAAGGGGAACGTCATTCACCTCTATGCCCGCCTCTGGGGAAGGCTCATCCTCTGGGCAAGCGGGGTGAAGGTAAAGGTAAGGGGGCTTGAGAGGATCGCCCCGGGGAGACCTTATATTTTTA
>CAYRAR010000148.1:0-3979 GCA_964422255.1 uncultured Thermodesulfobacteriota bacterium
TCTTCTCTAAGGCGGCGTAGAGGGTGGTGGTCTTCCCGCTCCCTGTCGGCCCCGTTACCAGGATTATGCCGTTGGCTCCCCGGATGATCCTGTTCATCAGCTCGAGTTTCTCGGGGGAAAGCCCTATCTCCTCAAGGCTGTAGAAGATGCTCCTCTTGTCCAGCAGCCTCAGCACTACCCTCTCTCCGAAGGTGGTGGGGATGATGGATACCCTGATGTCCACGTCCCTGTCGCCGATCTTGATCATTATCCTCCCATCCTGGGGAAGGCGTCGTTCGGCTATGTCCAGCTTCGCCATCACCTTCACGCGCGATGTGATGGCGGAATGGAACCTCTTGGGCAGGGTGTGCATGTTGTAAAGCACCCCATCTATCCGATACCTTACCTTCACCTCCCTCTGATAGGGCTCGATGTGAATATCGCTGGCCCTCGCCCTCACAGCCTGGGAGAGGAGGAGGTTGACGAGCTTTATCACCGGGGCCTCGCTCACGTCATCGAGCAGATCCTCAGTCTCTTCCAGCTCGCTCAGTACTGCTTCCTCCTCTTCTACCATCTCCTGGACCACCTGCTCGGGGGTGTCCCTTTCCTGATCGTAGAGGAGGTTTATCGCCCGTATCACCTCCCTCTCAGGGGCCGCTACGATGCGGACCCTTTTCCCCAAGAGGAAGCGCAGTTCATCGATGGTCTCCAGGTCCAGGGGATTTGCCGTGGCCAGGACGAGGACGTCGCCCTCCACCCTCAGGGGGGCAAACTTGTACTTTTTGGCCGCACTGATGGGAAGTCTCGAGAGGATGGGGGGATCTATCCCCTCAGGCCTGAGGACTTCCTGGAAGGGTATCCCCAGGCGAGCGCTCACCCTCCTCAGCGCGACTTCATCGAGTTTTACTTCCCTCATAGATCCTCCACCTCCACTTCTTCCTCAAACAGGGGAAGGACCTTTTTCCTCTCCTTACGGTACTCCTCGATCCGTTCCCTTCTCCTCTCTTTCTCCTCCGCGGTTATCCTCTTTAAGTCCTCAGCCGAGGCGACAATCCGGGGAGTGATGAAGATGAGGAGGTTGGTCTTCACCTTCGTCTGGCTTCTCGACTTGAAGAGCCAGCCCAAAAGGGGAACGTCTCCCAACAGGGGTACCTTGGAGACCCGTGAGACCTTGTCGTCCCTTATCAACCCTCCTATCACCACCGTCGAGCCATCCTCCACGACCACCGAGGTCTTGGCCTGCCGCTTGGTGGTGACCACTGCGCCCACCTCCCCCTCCAGCTCCTCCTGGAAGCTCTTTATCTCCGTGAAGATATCGAGCCTCAGGAGCTTTCCCTTGCTTATGTGGGGGGTTATCTTCAGGGTGATCCCCACATCCTTGTACTCCCAGGTCCTCACTGTCGTCCCTTCGGCGGTGACCTGGGAGCTCTTCAGGAACGGCCTCTCCTCGCCGACGATTATCTCCGCCTCCTCGTTGTCGGTGGTGAGGATCTTGGGGGTGGAGAGGATGTTGACGTCGGAGTCCCGGCTGTAAAGCTGAAGCAGGGCCTTGATATCGGGATAGTTGACCCCCCCTACGGGTATGTATCCCTTCGTTATCCCGACGACCAGACCGGTGAGGTCTCCTGCCCGCTCGGCCTCTATCAAACCGAAATTCGTACCTCCATATTCCTTTATCTTCCCCTCCTTCGGTTCCCCCATCAGCCTCCACTCCACCCCCACCTCTCGTGCCCTGTCCAGGGTGACCTCGGCTATTAGGGCTTCCACATAGACCTGCGCCCTCACTATATCGAGCTTCCTTATCACCTCCTCCAGGACGGCGTAGTCCTGAGGGGAGGCGATGATGATGAGGGAGTTGGTCGCCTTATCGGGGATGACCGTTATCTCTTCGCCCAGCAGTGAGCCCTGAGCTGCCGCCTTTGCGCTGCCCTTCTCCTTCTTTATCGCCTCCTTGGCTATGCCGCTGAGCACCTCAGCCAAGTCTTCTGCCACCGCGTTCTCCAGAAAATAGATGTGGATGTTCCCCTTTCCCCGGGGGATCTCCCTGTCCAATTTGTCCACCAGCTCCTTTATCCTCTCGGTGGTCTGGACAGAGGCGAAGACGATCAGGGAATTAGTCCTCTCGTCGGGGATTATCTTCAGCTCTTCGGGCCTGCTTATCTCGACCACCTTCCTTCCCCTCGGGGCCTGCTGCGCCCTTTTGGCCTCGAAGAGGGCCCTGAGCTTTTCGGCGATCTCCTTTGCCGAGGCGTACTTGAGGGGGATTACAGTGAGCTGGAGCTCATAGCCGGGTACATCTATCTCCTTCAATATCCTGAGCAGCTTGTTTATGTTGGAGACGACATCCGTGACTATGAGGGTATTGGTGGGGCGATAGGCGACGAGCAGACTTTCCTTGGATACCAAGGGGGTGAAGAGGGTCTTTATATCGTTCACGTTGGCGTACTTAAGGGGGATCACCTGGGTGATCATCCTGTCCGAGGGGGGTGAGGGTTCCATACCTATGCGGGTGGTGAGGCTTTTGCCTCTGGCCGCTGTGGCAGGAACTACCTTTATGACCTTGCCCGCAGGGATGGTGGTGTAGCCGTGGACCTCTAAGACGGATTCGAAGATCCTGTACGCCTCGTCAACGGTGATTTTTGAAGGGGAGATGACCGTGACCTTTCCCCTCACCCTCTCGTCCACCACAAAGTTCTTCCCCGTCAGTTCACCGATGAACTTTACAAAGGTCTTGATATCCACCCCCTCGAAATCCATCGTTATGAGCTTCTCCTTCCTCTCGATCTTCCACTCGGCGAGTTTGGCGGCCTGGGCCCCTGTGGCCAACAGGATCGAGAGGAGAACGATCATCGATGAAAGGCGCCTCATTTTTTGCCTCCTACGGAGAAGGGCTGCCTATGAGGGCTTGGAAGACCAGATCGGACCTGAGGCCATCCAAGTCCCTATCGCGCCTTGCCCATATCTTGACCCTCTCATCCCTGATGAGTGCCTTTTTCAGATAGACAAGGGCCTCTGTCTTCATACCCTTTCGGGAGTAAAGACACGCTAAGTTGTAATAAGGGTGGACAAATTTTGGGTCCATCCTGATGGCCTCCTTGAACTCCCCCTCGGCCAACTCGTACTTCCCCTGCTGCAAATAGATATAACCCAGATTGTTCCGGGCTTTGGCCAGTGAGGGTTTCAGCTTTATCACCTTCTTGAAGAACTCCTCTGCCCTCTTGTAATCCCCCTTGCGTGCGTAAAGGAGGCCGATCTCAAAATACTCCTCCACATCCTCCCCTGCGGAAGGGGGAGGGGACTTCTTGTTGGCGCTCGAGGGGGCAGGGGGAATTGACCTATTTGGCGAGGATACAGTGTTCTTCCTTGTCGTTTTTTTCGCGATGAGGGGCTTTGCCCTCTCGGGAGCCTTTGTGATCGCCTTCTTCGCTATCTTCTTTTCCTCCTTCTTGTGAGGGGCCGTGACCCCCTTTATCAGGCTGAGCCAGCTCGTCCTGTAGGAGAAAAGGAGCCATAGGGCGAGAAGGAGGACGTTGATCGTCACCAAGAGCTTGATCAACTTCCCCTTCCAGCCGGTCAATTTGAAACGACTCGTGGTCTCCTTTTTCGCCATGATC
Source organism: uncultured Thermodesulfobacteriota bacterium (assembly GCA_964422255.1). Classification (GTDB taxonomy): domain Bacteria; phylum Desulfobacterota; class B13-G15; order B13-G15; family B13-G15; genus CAYRAR01. Next base: position 3,594 of record CAYRAR010000148.1, read on the forward strand.
TAAAAGGCTCTCGGTTTCTTGCGCTTCGGCACGGGCCTCCTCTTCACCTTTATCACCCTCTCAGGCCCCCTCTCCTTGACCACCTCCACAATCTCCTCTCTACCATCTTTATCGACAACGATCTTACCTTCCATTATCTTAACGATCTTGAATCCCTTGACGACATCGCCTTCACGATAGATAAGGTGCCTCCTCGTGGAGGGATCCTCAATGATGGCGAGGGAGTTGCCTGGATTTATGACGGCTGTCCCCTTCAGCTTGAAAGGGACCTGGGAGGAGGTGGCCTTTGTCTGCTTCGCCCTTCCACCTGTCCTCTTTTCCTTCAACCTCCTCGAGGCGAAGATCGCCTTGCTGGAGATGACCTCGTAGCGTTCAAGGGCGTAACG
>CAYRAR010000149.1:0-3978 GCA_964422255.1 uncultured Thermodesulfobacteriota bacterium
GACATCGTTCAGCTTAGTAGAGGTCCCATGGGCGTTGATGTAGTCCACCTCTTCAGGGGCAATGCCCCAGGAATCGAGGGCCATGGCTATCGCTCGGGCAAGGGAAGTGGCCTCAGGATCGGGCTCTGCTATGTGATAGGCATCGGCCGTCATCCCATAGCCCACCAGCTCCGCATAGATGCGGGCTCCCCTTCTTAAGGCATGTTCCAGCTCTTCCAGGATCAGGACCCCTGCCCCCTCTCCCATGACGAACCCGTCCCTTTCCAGATCGAAGGGGCGAGAGGCCCGCTGAGGCTCGTCGTTCCTCGTGGACATGGCCCTCATGGCGATGAAGCCGGCATAGGAGAGGGGGGTGATGCAGGCGTCAGCTCCTCCAGTGATGAACACCTTCTCCTGCCCCTCTTGCAGGCGGAGATAAGCGGCGGCGATGGCATGACTCCCGGAAGCACAGGCCGATGAGACCACGAAGGTCGCCCCCTTTATGTTGAACCTCTCGCTCACCAGGGAGGCCACAGAGCTGGCATAAACATTGGGGAGGGTAAAGGGGGATATCCTCCGTGGACTTCCATGCTCTCGGAGGTTCTGGTAGCTTGCCTCCATGATTTCGATCGCATCGGATCCCACCCCCAGGATCGTCCCCCATTCCTCAGGCCTCTCTCCCTCTATCTCAAACCCTCCCTTGTTCTCCCTAAGCCGGAACCCTGCGTCCTCCAGGGCCATCTTGGCGCCTACAAGGGCGAAGCGGGAGGTCCTTCCCAAATAGCGATCCCCTTTCTTTGGGTGGAAAAACCGATTGAAGGGCAGGTCCTTGATGGGGGCCCCGATCCGGGTGCGGAAGTTTTGCATATCAAAGCCGGGGAACTCCACCTGGATAACGCCCGATTTGCCCTCAAGCAACGCGTTCCAGAACCCCTCCTTCCCCAGGCCGATAGGGGTGACGGGGCCGAGGCCAGTTATTACTGCCCTCCTCCTCCCCATAACGACCAATAAAGATAAAGGCTTGGAGAAGAAATTTCAAGAAAAAGGTTTGACCTGCCCTCCTTTTTTATTTACCATAAGGGTCTCTGGCAGGAGATGATGGGGGGTAAGGCGGCGATCATATGGACGGTGGTTCTGGTCCTCCTCCTTGCTCCTTCCTGTGGTAGGAAGGGGAGGGTGGCCACCAAGGTTCCCCCTGATCCTGAACCCCTCTACTTAGAGGGCCTCAAGCTATTTAACCGGGGGAAGTATAAGAAGGCCGAGGAGGTATTTACCCGGGTACAGAACTACTTTCCGGGTGACAGGGTCTTCGCCCCCAAAGCAGAGCTCAGGGTCGCCGACTGCTATTTCATGAGGAAGGAATACCCCGAAGCGATAGCCCGCTACACCGAATTCAAGAAGCACCATCCCTTTCACCCCGATGTGCCGTATGCGGAGTACCAGATAGCCCTGGCGCATTTCAAACAGATAAAGTCTAAGGATAGGGATCAGGAGGAGACGAGGAAGGCCCTCGTGGCCTTCCAGGGGGTCCTCTCCAATTATCCGGGGACGATCTTTGCGGAGAAGGCCCGGGAGAAGATCGACTTTTGCAAGCGGCGCCTCCTCGAACACGAGCTTTACATAAGCCGCTTCTACATGAAGAAGAAAAAGTACCCGGCTGTGGAGAAGAGGCTGAAGGCCGCCCTCTTGGCCTATGGGGGGACGGATAAAGATGATGAACTCCTCTACCTCCTCGCCCTCTCCTTGCTGAAGCAGAAGAAGGAGGCCGAAGCCGCTGCCTATCTCCGTCATCTATCCAGAAACTACCATAAAAGCCGTTACCGGAGGAAGGCCGAGGAGAGGCTTGCGAGGATAAAGGTGAAGGAGGTGCCCGAGATCCTCATCACCGCGAGGGGATCAGCGGTGGCCCCGGAGGAGATCGCTTTTGGAAGGCCGAAGATCACCGCCCTTCGGCATGAGCGGATCGAGGAGAAGGAGACGGATTTCTGGAGCGGCGATGTGAAGGTCGAGGGATGGGGGATCACCCTCCGCTGCGACACGCTGACCGCAAAGGAGCGGATGGGGAGGATGGTGGAGATGACCGCCTGGGGGGACGTGAAGGTGAAGAGCGGATCCAAGGAGATATTTTGCGGCAGGGCCTTCATAGACCTGGAGAAGAAGGTCTTGGTGATGGAGGAGAACCCCCGGATCATCGGCGGAGGGACGGTCCGCAGGGCGGAGAAGATGATCCTGCACCTCGATTCCGGATTGCTGGAAGTGATAAAGGAGAAGCCGGCCGAGGGGATGTGAGGCCACAAATTTCTTGACACAAGAGTCCGGGTCCCCCTAATATAGAAAGGATCGATCCCGAATGAGGAGTTGGATATCAAAGGGGATAATTGTATTATTTGTTCTCTGCGGATGTTCCCATGATCCCTCCTACGAGAAGAAAATAATTGCCTCCTTAGAGATACGTCCCCTCATCCCCCCACCGGTCACCTCACCCTTGCTCCCAGAAGAGCAAGAGGAAGAAGAGGTCTGTGAGGAGGAGCAGGGGGGGGCGGAGGAAGTGAAGGTGGAAGAGGGGAAGGAGGGGCAAGCTCCTTCGTCAGAGGAGGCCTCGGCTACCACCCAGCCCGCTGAAGCAACAGCCTCCATGCAGCCGGAAAAGGAGCAGTCCCCCACGGAGGAAGAGAAGGAGCTTTCTGAGCAGAAAGAGGAGGCGCCCCTTGAGATCAAGGAGGAGGTCAAGTTTGACATCCCGATCGTGGTGAATGATCGGGTCGAGTACTTCATCAAGTACTTCCAAACCGCGGGCAGGGAGAAGTTCACCAAGTGGCTTCAGAGGTCAGGTAGGTATATCCCCCTGATGAGGAAGCTCCTGCGGGAACATGGTCTGCCCGAGGATCTGGTCTATCTGGCGATGATCGAAAGTGGCTTCAACCCCCATGCCTACTCGAGGAGGCGGGCGGCAGGACCGTGGCAGTTTATCTATCATACGGGGAGGAAATACGGCCTTGTGGTCAACTGGTGGATAGATGAGCGTCGGGATCCAGAAAAGTCCACCATCGCCGCTGCCCGGTATCTCAAGGACCTTTACGATCAGTTCCGGTGTTGGTATCTGGCAGCAGCGGGCTATAATGCAGGAGAAGGGAAGATTTCCCGGGCCATCCGTCGCTACCGGACCGAGGACTTCTGGAAGCTGGCCAAATATCGCTATCTTAAGAGGGAGACGAAGGATTATGTCCCCAAGCTGATCGCTGCCGCCCTCATTGCCAAGAACCCGGAGAAGTACGGGTTCACGAACATCGAGTATGAGGAGCCCATCGAGTACGAGAAGGTGAGGGTCCCGGATGCCACCGACCTCAGGGTCATCGCCCGCTGCTGTGGAGTGGATTACGAGACGATAAAGGCCCTCAACCCGGAGCTGAAGCGGTGGTGTACTCCTCCCAACTACCCGGACTACGAGGTAAAGATCCCGAAGGGGACGAAGGAGCGCTTCCTCCGCAACTTCGCCCGCCTGAAACCCTCTGAAAGGATCACCTTCCGGCGCCATCGGGTGCGTCGGGGGGAGACTTTGGCGAGGATAGCCCGCCTTTACGGCACCCGGGTCAAGCCGATCATGGAGCTTAACGGCATCCGTAATCCCCGGAGGGTGCGAGCGGGCACTTATCTGATCATTCCCCTTCCGGCCTCCCGTTCTATGGCAATGAAGAGGGCCTCCTCTCCCCGAAGGACGAAGCCGAAGAGGGGACCCTTCAAGGAGATCATCTATACCGTCCGCAAGGGTGATACCCTCTGGGAGATCGCCCAGCAGTTCGACCTCAATGTGAGGGAGATAAAGCGCTGGAACAACCTCCGTGGGAACCTCATCCACCCAGGGGACAAGCTCCGTCTCTGGATAGAGGAGGAGAGGGGCTAAAGGTCACATGCGGATGCTTTCTGGGAAACGTTTAATCTTTGTCTTAGCTGACAAACTCTGTCGATAACGCCTCCGCTTGCTCCAGCACAATCTGCGTG
>CAYRAR010000150.1:0-3936 GCA_964422255.1 uncultured Thermodesulfobacteriota bacterium
GGGTCCAGGAGAAACTTCAAGAACTTCTTCGCCCATTCCCTATGGGGGGCGTTCTTCAGGACGGTTATACCGTAGGCGATGGGCTTTCCCCTCACCGTTATGTACTCTTGGGGCCTTTTCCCCCTCAGCCTGACTGAGGCCTGACTGTAGTATCCCTCCAGGGACGGATCGCTCAGGTCTATCTCCCTGGGAAGCTCAAGGTACTTGAGGCCATGCTGCACGGCCACCGACCTGTATTCAAAGGCATAATCGAGGTTGCCCGTCTCAAGCAGGGCTATAAGTTCCACGGACTTCGGCCTTATCAGGGCCTTTTTGCTCAATCTCTTTAGGATGCCGGGTTTTTTATAGAACCTCTCCACCAACTGAAAGAGCAGAAGCGTCCTGTAACCACAGGGGTCCGCCTCCGGGTCGGAGTAACCGAGGGAGACGTCCTCCCTTGCGAGGATCTCGTACCAATTCTGGGCGTTGATCTCCTCTGCGTATTTGCTCTTTGGGGTATAAGCGATCACCATCTGATTGGTGGCAAACTCATAACAGACCTCAGCATACTCGGGGAAGAGAAAGGCAGTAATCACCTCCACATCGGCCGAGGCCATGATATCGCAGGGTTTCCCCAAGTCGGTGATCTTCCTCACACAGGCCCTCGAGCCCGCTGCCTCCCTCTTCACATCCACCCCTTTATAGACCTCCTCAAAGAGCTCCTCCACCTTCCGGAACGGGACGGTGAGACTTCCAGCATGAAAGACGATCACCTCCCCTCCCCTTGCCCTAGGAGGAACGAAGAGGAGGAAGAGGGCAAGCAACCCCACCCTTAGTGCCCACAGCGCCTTTTCCATGACCCACCTTAGTCGAACATATTTGTAAGAATTTGTCAATATAAATCCTTTTTGGTAATTTTTGGTTTAAACTTGACTTCTCAACGGGAAAGGGCTAAAAGAGAGGTGTGGATAGGCTTCTCACCACCAAGGAGCTCGCTGACCTCCTCCGGGTAAACGAGAAGAAGGTCTATCAGCTAGTGAGGGAAGCCGGCATCCCCCATGTGAGGATCGCTGGAAAGTGGCTTTTTCCGCGGGATCATGTCTTGCGCTGGATAGATGAGGGGGTCGAGAGGGAGAAGGATGTCTTTATCGTAGGCAGCGATGATATACTCTTGGGAAGGCTTTTGGCCTTTTATTCCCGGGGGAACTTTCCTCAATCCCTTGGTTTTTACTCCGCTGTGGGGAGTTTGAAGGGCCTTGATGCCCTCGCCAGAAGGAAGGCACACGCCTGTTGTGTCCATCTCCTGGATGTGGAATCGGGCGAGTACAACCTGCCTTTTATAAAGAGGTATGCCTCGGAGCATGAGTGGGTGGTGGTGAACCTCTGGCACAGGCGCCAGGGTCTCATCGTCAGGAGGGGGAATCCCCTGGGGATTAAGGGGATGGGGGATGTGGTGAGGAAGGGGGCGAGGTTCATAAACCGAAACGAAGGTTCGGGTACAAGGGTCCTGATCGAACACCTCTTGAGGGAGGAGGGCCTGGAGGCTGAGGAGGTAAGGGGTTTTGGGCGAGAGGTGGACACCCACATGGAGGTAGCCCTAAGGGTCTTCCTGGGAGAGGCCGATGTAGGGGTGGGGATAGAGTACGTCATCCATATCCTCCCCCTCGATTTCATCCCCCTTAAGGAAGAGAGGTTTGACCTCGTAATCCCCAAGGAGCTATGGCACACAAAGGCGATTAAGGCCTTCCTTTCTTTCATCAATCCCTTAAAGATAAAGGAGCTCTTCCCTCACCTTCCCGGATACAGCTTCAGGGAGACGGGCAGGGTCATTCTGGAGTAACTTCGGGTGCCTTTTTCATTGAAAGCGGCGCTCCTCTTGTAGTATAAGGGCGGGGATGGGCGTATTCTGGAACATCGCTCCCATCTTCGTGGTCATCCTGATAGGATACCTCGGTCGCCGTTGGGGCTTTATCCCCTCGGGGTTTGTAGGCCCGGCCAACAGAGTGGTCTTTTACATAGGTATTCCCTCCCTTCTCCTCAAAGCGATCATCAAGGCCCCTGTTCGCGAGATCCTCAACCCCCCTTTGATAGCCTGCTTCGTGATTTCCCCCCTGCTGGTCTGGCTCCTTGCCCTGGCCTTTGCCCACTGGAGTCGCCTCAGTGAGGGTAGGGCAAGGGGATCGTTCGTCCAGGGGACGATCCACGGAAACCTGGGGTATGTGGGGCTTGCGGTGACCCTCTATGTCCTTGGCGAAGAGGGGATAAAGCTTGCGGGTGTGGTGATAGGGTTCCTGATCATAACCCAGAACGTCCTCGGGGTCCTCTCCCTCACTTTCTATTCCGCAGGGGCGTCAAGGAGGGGAGTGTCGATCAGTCTGATCACGAACCCGATCATCATCGCCTGCTTTTCCGGCCTCCTCATATCTTACCTCGGACTCCCGGTTCCGGAGCCTGCCGCAAGGACCCTTCATATCCTGGGGGGAATGGCCCTGCCCACGGCCCTTCTCATCATCGGGGCCAACCTTTCCCTGCCCCAGATCCGGGGGGAGATCAAGGCCATTGTCTCCCTGGCCGCCTTCAAGCTCCTCCTGCTGCCCCTCGTGGGACTGACGCTCGGGGGCATCCTCTTCCGTCCCTCCCCGCTCGAGGAGGGGGTAATCATCTCCCTGCTCGGGGCACCGACGGCCACGGTGACCAGCATCATGGCCGGCGAGATGGGAGGGGATGTGGGCCTGGCTTCGGCTGCGGTTACCTTCACCATCCTCCTCTCCATGCTCACCTACACCTTCTGGTTTACCTGGCATGTTCCGCCCTGACAATAGCCACCAGAACAGATCAAGCTCTCAGACTCTATATTCCCTAACAATTCTGGAAGGGGAGATAACCTGTGCAAATTAAACAAATAATGCAAGTTATTGCGTTGACTTTCTCAATCGAAGAGTTTATGGTAAAGAAAAATTTCATCGATGGAGAATTGGTATGGAAAGAGTTAAAGTATCTCCCAAGTTTCAAATTGTTATCCCTCGAAAGATCAGGGAGACGCTTCGGCTCAAGCCTGGACAAAGGCTTCAAGTCATATCCTATGGTGATCGCATAGAGTTGATACCCGAACGAGAGATATCCGAGATGCGGGGATTCCTCAGGGGAATAAACACAGCGATAGAGCGGGAGCCAGACAGGATATGAACAATTTGGTGGACTCTTCTGGCTGGCTTGAATATTTTGCTGATGGTCCCAATGCAGATGAGTTCTCCGTTCCCCTCCAAGACCCTGAGCGATTGATCGTTCCCACGGTGATCATATATGAAGTCTTTAAAGGTACTGCGGGAAAGAGGTGAGGATGAAGCCCTTCAGGTGATCGCTCTAATGAGACAAGGGAAAGTTGTGGATCTTACCTTCGATATCGCTGTTCAAGCTGCAAGGGTAAGTCATGAATACAAGATCCCTATGGCTGATAGTATCATTTTAGCAACGGCCCGCCTTTGGAATGCAACTATATGGACGCAGGATGAGGACTTTAAGGGAATAGAAAACGTAAGGTTTTTCCCTAGGAGATAATTTGTAAACTTTAAGTATCAGTAGAGATAATCTGCGGAGACGACATCGACCCAGAGAGTGAAGAAGAATATAACGAGCTGAAGAAGATGCCCAGTTTCAAAATCTTTAAGGACGCAGAAATATATATTCAAAGAGAGGCTATGGAGCAGCCCGGGTGAGCTCATCGCTTTTTACCTTACACTGGAGCTGGGTTTTTAGTGAATTTTATTTTTTCAACTCTGCTTAAGAGACCAGGAAAGCTAAAATACTCCAAAAAGGAGACACCTCTTTGAAGCCGAACAGAGAACTACTGGAGCAAGCCCTGGAAAAGCTCCTTGATCAGCTTAAGGGGATGCCCGTAAAAAAGGTAATCCTCTTTGGCTCTTTGGCCTCCGGCAAGATAAGAGCAAGCAGTGATCT
>CAYRAR010000151.1:0-3932 GCA_964422255.1 uncultured Thermodesulfobacteriota bacterium
TGTCCTCGTCCTCGCTGTCTACTATTTCCTGATCTCCCCGGGAATGGAGCGATCCAGATTGCTCGATCGCTTGATCCGCCAGAAGGAGAGGGAGCTTCAGGAGCTCTATGTCCTGAAGGGGAGATATGAGACGCTTAAGGCCGAAGAGGACAGGATAATCAGATGGCTCGCCACCTCAAGGGGAAAGATATCCCCCCTCTCTGAGCTCGAGGCGATGGCGACGAAAACGGGGCTGAAGGATCATCTGCAGCAGATGAAGCCCCTTCCTTCGATCTCCACCCCCCGCTATACCCTCACTCCTGTCCAAATGAGGTTCGTCAGCGTGGAGCTGCCGAAGATCGTATCCTACCTCTACGCCCTGGAGAATGCCCCCTTGCCCTTGCAGATAAAGAGGGTAACCCTCAAGGCCTCTCCCCGCTTCCCGGGGCGCCTCGATGTGTCCCTCGAGGTACTGACCTTCAGCCCCCCGGGCAGATGAAAATCTCATGCCTTTCCTTTAAAGGCCTCTATGATCTCTTCGGGAGTCTGGTCGAAGTCAGGTTCTATTTTGATCTTTCCTTTCAGGCGGCTGGCTTGCGGGGTTCGAGATGCTCCTCGTAAGGAACAAGGCGAACGAGGGGTTTCCCTGCCTTTGCCAGTATTATCTCCTCCCCTGCAAGGGCCTCTTCCACTAGTTTGGAAAGCTTTGTTTTTGCCTCGTGCATATTGACGATCTTCATTGTTCCATCTTCTCAAATTAAATTAGTAAGTTCAAAATGAGGTTTTCATAGATTTTTGTAAATTTCTTTTCTATGTCCTATCAGATAAATAATCAACTTTTGCTCATCAGTTACGATTGAATAGATTATGCGATAATCACCTATCCGCAGTTTGAACAGCCCTTTCATTTCCCATCTTAAGGGTTCCGGAGTAATATGTTCAAAATTTTCGGCAAACCACTTTAGCTTTTTGAGAATTCGCTGAGCGATGACTTTTTCTAATCGCCTTAGGTCTTCAATAGCCTCTGGTCTGAATTCTAATTCGTAGGGCATTTACATTTTTATGTCCAGTTTTCTGGTTACATCCATTAGCCCAACCCCCTTTTCTCCTCTACGAACCGCTTCTAAGGATTGCCTCAATCTTTCCTTCACTTCGTCCTTCAGTTCCAACCCCCAATCAGGATCTCCAAGGAGCTCCACGAGCTTTTCTTCTACCACCTCATTTATATAGTCTTTCAATTCTTCCATGGTTAAATCTTTTACTTTCATGTTTTTCACTCCTTCAATGGGATTATCATTTTTATTGTTTTTCTACCAGATTTCCTTTAAAGATTGTAGGCTCCTTAGGCAACGGAGTCTTCGAATCCTTTCCAGAATCCGCCCGCACGGGAGATGACTATGAACCCTTCCACTCCTTTATCTTTTCTGACAGGATGGCCTTTATCAGGCTCTGGTAAGGGACATCCCTTCTATTAGCCTCCTCCTTGATGCGGTAAAGCAGGGAGGTCGGCAATCGTATTGAGATGGTTCGGGTGGAGGGTTTGAGGTCAGGAAAGTAGGCTGGTCTTGCCTTTTCCCAGTCGATGTAATCAGTGCTGTCGTGACTGCTCCAGAACTCTATCTCTTCGTCTTCAGACCTAAAAGATGGTAGTTTTTTTAAGCTCTTCATATGCCTTCCTCTCCTTTCGGCTCATGTCACGGGCTGAGATGACCCGTATCCTTTCACCCCGCAGGGTGAACACCACAAAAAGCCTGCGACCAGCATTGGTTTCGCCGAGAAGGTAAAAGCGTTCTTCGACCTGAGAATGCCTTTCATCTTTGGCCACAAAAACCCGGTTGAAAAAGGCTTCCTCGCATTCCTCCGGCCGAACCCTGTGCTTTTCCCAGTTCTTTTCAACATTTGCCTTATCCCATTCAAAGCCCTTTATTCCTGAAAAGTCGATCATGTATATACATTTATAATACACAGATCAGGATGTTATTAAAAGTCCTTTTTGGGAAAATTCTTATCACATCACAGGGGGATAATTTGGGCACATGTCCGGATTGGCCCAGTTGTAGCGGTTAGGAAAATTTGACAGGATGCTTCTTTTCGTCTTACAATTGTTGTTGATAAGGTAAGATTTAAAGGAGGTAAGGATGCTTACGAGACTTTCGTCCAAAGGACAGGTGGTCATTCCCAAGGCCAGTGAGAGAGGCCTTGGGGCTTCGAGCCGGGACCAGATTTCATGTTCAGGTGGTTAAGGACAAAATCCTCTTGGAACCGATTGAGACTTCCCCAGTTAATGCCCTCTATGGTAAATACCCTGATGCCGATTTCTTGACCGGGCTGGAGGAGGAGCATCGCCGTGAGGTAGAGCGTGAAGATGCGATTCGTCCTTGATGCATGGGCGATTCTGGCCCTCCTTCAGAAGGAGGAAGCGGCAGCATCTCGTGTAAAGGAGCTGCTGGAGGGGGCGAGGGATGATTTGGGTGCGAGTCAGTTTCTGCCCAGTTGCCTGTAAAGTCTCGCGAGCTTTGGGGCCCAAAGATGCAAAGAATACCTTTCTTCGACCGTCTGCCTCCCAGCCCTCCCCATCTCCCTCCTCAATTCCTCGTCCCGCAGAAGCAGGGAAAGCTTCTTGACCCACTCCTCCTCATCCTGGGCCAGAAACCCATTTTCCCCGTCCCTGATGATTTCCCTGTTCACCCCAACAGGTGATGCCACAACTGGCACCCCACAGGCCATATACTGCAGCACCTTCAGCCCGCACTTGCCCTTCGCCCACTCATCGTCGGGAAGGGGCATGATCCCTATGTCAAACCCTCTGATATCTGTCGCCTCATCCTCATAACTCCATCGCTTAAAGGATGGATTGATTCCCTCCATCTCCAGAGGACGGGAGCAGATGATCCTGAGCTCGAATTTCCCTACCTCCTCCTTCAGCCTCACCAGAGCTCCCCTGAGCCCTTCAAGATAGCCGAGATTGTAGGCGAGCCCCACCCAGCCGATGACGGGCCTGTCATTGAAACCGTAACGCTCTTTTGGCCGATATCTCTCCGTATCTATCACCGTGGGAATGACCGTCACGTTCGGGTTGAACTGCAGGGCATAGTCCCGAAGATAGTCGTTTCCCACGATCACGTGTTTGCTCATCCTGATGAGTTTGGGGATCTTCCTTCCGTGGAGGAAGGTGAGGAAGATGGCATCGTCGAACTCAAGGACTATATTGGGGTTTATCCCCTTGCACATTCTCTCGAGGAAGGCGGGCAGATAGGGGAAGGCCTGATGTTCAAAGACATAGAGGTCATGGCTTCGCACCTTGAAGAGATCCCTGAGCCTTACCGCAAAGCGCACCGAGGAGTAAATAGCCTTTGCCAGAAGCCTCAGGGGGAAAGGGTGCATCTCCAGTATCCGGAACCAGCCCTCTCTGAAAAGGGGGCAGACCTCGACCTCGATTTCCGCTTCGCGCAAATAGGGGATGTACTGATAAATCCTGTACCTGCTGCTTGGGCCAATGAAGGAGGTTTTGGAAAAGTAGAGGAGTTTCAACTTCTCGATTGGCTATCTTCCTCTCCCAGAACCTTCTCGAGGGCCGAGATTAAAGGTGGTAGATCTTTTTTAACGGTGTTCCAAAGAATGTCCAGATTGATGTCAAAATAGGCATGTACTAAGCGATGGCGCATACCGACGATATCTTCCCATGGAATTTCTGGAACCTGACGTCGCGTTTCTTCCGAAATCTGGTAAGCAGCCTCTCCGATGATTTCCAACGCTTTAACCAAACCCAAAACTAAGAGGCGATCTTGATTCAGATCTTCCCGTCTCTTCCCACGAACGAAGTCAATAACCTCACGCGCAGAATCAAGCATGTGACGCAATCGAACGATATCATTCTTCCACATAGTAGATCTGAGCATCCTTCAATACGGCTTCCCGAAAGTAACGGCTTAAGTCTTCCGGGGTGCGCAGAT
>CAYRAR010000152.1:0-3908 GCA_964422255.1 uncultured Thermodesulfobacteriota bacterium
GATCTCTCCATTGGGCGGATTTACCTTAAGGGGTGCACGGTCCACATTGTCATCGAGAACCTTGGGGCCGGGGGTTTATCGGATGAGGATTACACCAAAGGCGTCCTGGTGGTGGAGCTGAAGGCCGTAAAGAAGGACAAAAGGACTCCCCTTAAAGCCAAAAGGCACACCTTCTCCCTTAGGGATGTTGACCCCCAGGGGATTTTGAAAAAGGCAAAGGGGCGGGTGGATTTCGACAGCCGGATCAGGTGTGAGGCGAAGATGAAAGTTGAGGCCCGCCTTGAGGGGCTCAAAGGGGGGGAGGCGAAAAAGGTCGTGGCCCTTTTAAGTCCCCCTGCTGGATGTTTGAAAAAGGGGATTGCGAGGATCAGCCGGGCCTCTTCGGCTAAGCCACAGCGGAAGATAAAGGGGCCTGGAGAAAAGTCCCCCATTGGGTCCGAAAAGAAGAGATTTCCCTTGGCCAGGAGAGTGTTCCCCATGAGTCGGGGTGAACCTCCCCTTTCTTTGGAACGAATAACAGAGGTGACCCCCATTGGTCGCGAGCCCATGCCCGTGTCGGAGATAACGCCCACAAGGGCTGTGGGTGAATTTCCTATCCTCAAATTCAACAATTCGGCTCGTTCCCCTCAGGAGGATAGAATCGACCTTTCCGGCAGTGACTGGTGCACAATCGCTTGGGATGAAGAGATCCTTAGAAGAGAAGAGGTGAGATTTCGAGGTATACCTTTTAAGGTGCTCGATAGAGTGGAGACCAGGATGGTCCTCCTGGATGAGGACGGAAGAGAGCTCTTCACCGTTATCGATCTGCAAAAGCAGGGAGATTACAGCCCCTACAGGTTCCGCTGTCAGGACGTATTCGATACCCTCCAGCAGCAGGGACTTATGGACTGGCGCCATACTCAATACCGATTCAAGCTCGAGGGGAAGGCCTACTACCGGTTTACGCCTCACACTCGGGGTCCCATCCCCGAGGAGGTGAGGGACCTTCTGGGAAGTTCAGCGGGCAGCGGGAGTGAGGAGGAACTGCCCCTCAATGAAATTTACCTGACATGGAACATCATCGAGCGAACAGCGGGGAGATGTACCTTTGGGGGACCCGTTTTAAGGCCGAGGATTGAGGCCAGGGTGGTGAATGAGCTCTTTAAGGATCTCCCTGGAGGGGTGTCCCTTCCGTGGAAGAGGGAGGTGGAAATTCGGGTTACGGTGAGAAACGAAGGGGAACATTATTCCACATCCGAAAGGCCCACAGAGAGAGGGATTGAGGCCTATTCGCAGGGCATGGAGCGCGGTAAGTTCCTTGTGGCGGTTTATAAATGCCAACCCCCTCGTTGCGACGAGCTCCTTGAGACCTTTGAGGTCGGTCCCCTGGCCCCCGGAGAGGAGTGGACCTCACCCACTATTACTGACACCGTTCCCTCCATGTACAGCTACAATTACAGGGTTTATGCCGATTCCCTGGATTTCATCTGCGAAGAGGTGGAGACCTTAAACGAGGCCTGGACCGAATATATCCAACTCTACTGGGATACGAGGAATGTCCAAATCTCCATCAGGTCCCTGCGGCTTCAGCCAGAAGAGATCGGTCCGGGGGAAAACGGCTCCATCTTGGTTGAAGTTAAAAATCGCGGTTCTGAAAGCGTTCCCGTGGTTTTTAGAGTCTTTCAACCCGCCCCAGAGGTGCTCGGCTGTGAGGCCATCGGGTGTGTCGGGGGAATGATGCCAATTGTGTTACATCCGGGAACGCGAACCCTGCAGCTTGGAATCTCGAACTTCACCCCTCCTGGTCAGGGAGAGGTGGCTGCGCGGGTCATTGCCTACAGGGCCTATTTTTCCGATGAGAGGGGCCACCTAGGTTATGGGATGTGGGATCAAGATGTAATAGGCGTAAGGGAAACCCCCTCAGGCAGATACAGTCAGGCAGAAATACCACCTTACATCAAGGTAAGGGAACCAAGAGAGGGAGGACGGTACAGCAGCAAAATTTATCCCCCCAGGATCTCCTGGTATCGTTACGATCCCGATGGCGATATCCAGGGTCAGGTGGAGATTTACTATCGTTTAAAGGAAGAAAACGGCAATTGGTCAGAATGGAGGTTCATAGACGCCGTTCGGGGTTGCAGCTACAGGTGGGAACCTGACCTCACCATCGGTCCGAGGGAGACCCAGGTTAAAGTTAAATGGATCAAACCAGAAGGTTCAGGCACGAGGGAGCTTACCGATGTAAGCGGGACCTTCATCATGGATTTCCAATCAGCCTATGATGCCTACGGGATAGAGATAACAGCTCCCCAGGCAAATACTGTCTGGACCAGGGGGCAGCCTGCCACAATCAGATGGAGGGTGGACCCCCAGAAATATTCGCGCATAAGTATCATCAATTTGCTCAAACTTGATGAGGACGGCAGACCTACAGGTGATTGGTGGAGGGTAGGTGAGGACATCCCGATTGAAGGTTCACCGGGAAGTTGGGAGTGGGAGGTTCCTCAGGGGATTACCCCCGGAAATTACGTTGTCGAAATCTACCCCGAAGGGTCAGGATACCTTGGAGGGGGGAGGAAACTGTGGTCTGAAGCCTTTAGGATTCAGTAATACACAGAGGGATTCCCTCTGTGAAAAAAACAAAAAGAGAGGGGGATCATGAAGAAGGTGAGTATACTTTCAATGGCCATTTTTTTGGCACTGTTTTTGGGGTGTCCTTTACAGAACAGAGGATCAGACCCATCCCAAAACAAAAATTCCCCCCAAAGGTTACAGAGAGGACACGGATGATGAGACACTGCCGTGATGCCGATTCTGAACCTAACAACGACATAAATAGATCCAACACAATACAGTTTGGTTGTTATGCCGGAAGGGTTGGAAGGAATGATCCCCATGACTTTTTCCGCATTTGCGCCCCTTCAGGAGGATTTGGTCACCTTGTTACTTTCGAGTTGAGAGGTGGCCAAGCACAACTTTCTCTATTGGGAGGAGGGGATGCGCCCAGAGGTTATATGCGGAGGTACGATCTGGGTGTTTATCAGGTCAGGTGAGGGCCCCTCCCGGTTTTACGATAAGCAGCCGGCCTGTGGGGCTATCTCTGATAACAACAATAGGTCAAGGTTTATACTTTTAAAATTTTTGGGAGGACGGTCATGGAAAGGACAAAAGGCATGGAGGGGGCTCGACACCTTCTAGCCATTATCTGTGCTTCCTTTCTTCTTTTCATCCTGCCAAGATCCCTCCCGGCAGGAAATCTCCCTTTGCCTCATACCATTGAATTGCAGAAGGTGCCCCTCCGTATGATCCCCATAGCTGATCTCGCCATCACCGATATCACCTTTGAGGCAAAGGGGGCAGGGACCCCTGGCCTGATAACCATAAGCGTCAAGAACGTCGGCAAGGCGACTTCCTCCAAAAGAAAGCTCTCCGTGGTCCTGATGCAGGAGAAGGGGATAAAGGCCAAGAGTCCTGGAGCCTCAAACCCCTCAAGGCCAACGAGACGGTAAAGATAAAATGGGCGGTCAAGCCCGGTGTTGGAAAAAACACGGTGAGGGCCTCGGTGGACGATCCCAACAGCAAGAAGAACAACACCCTCGAGAAGAGCTTCTTTTTCCCACTTCGCCTCCCCAAGGTGACGCCCCAGCCCAAGGCCATGAAGCGGGTTCCTTCCAAAAAGCGAGCCCCTTCCAAGGTACCGGCACCCGTTGGGCAGAGGGTAAGTGGATCGAGATTGAGGGGCCAAGGTTTCCCTTTGGGATTCAAGGAGGGGAGCCCTTTTATGTGACGGTAAATCCCAATGCAGAGGTCAAGGAGTTGTGCACGAGCAACAACACCATATCCGGGACCCTGTCCCTGCGACCCCTTTGAACTTTGAACCGCCCCGGTATTTCCGGAGACTTTTTTTCGTGAGTCCTTCAGATAAAACC
>CAYRAR010000153.1:0-3900 GCA_964422255.1 uncultured Thermodesulfobacteriota bacterium
ATCGTGGGGGTCTCGAGGGGCTCTGCCGCAGGGACCTTGGGGGCCTTCAACAAGCGCGGGCTGAGGGAAGCTCGCCTCACCCCTCGTGCCCTCTATCAGGCCTCCAACAAGGCGGTGCTCCTGACAGTGGCCAAGTCCAAAGGAGCCATCGGCTATATCGGCCTGGGTTACCTCACCGGGGAAGTGAAGGCCTTAAAAGTAGAAGGCGTTTACCCCTCCAGGGAAACGGTCCTTGAGGGGACCTACCCCTTGCAGAGGCCGCTTTTCATGTACACCAGGGGAGAACCCAGAGGGGTGGTGAGGGAGTTTATCCAGTTTGTGCTCTCCGAGAGGGGCCAGAGGATCGTAGAGGAGGTGGGTTTCATCCCCGCCAAGTAGGGGCGGACCGGAATGAGGAGAAGGGGGGAGCGGCTGATGGAATGGGCCCTGGGGTTGGTGGCCCTCTCTTGTGTTATCGCCCTGGCTTGTATCCTTTTGTTCCTCTTCAAAGAAGGGGAGGGAATCATCGGGATTGTAGGGCTTGGCGACTTCCTCTTTGGCAAAAGCTGGTCCCCGGCCTCAGAGCCCCCCTCCTTCGGCATCCTCCCCCTGATCTGGGGATCCCTGATGGTGACCGCAGGGGCCCTTGCCTTCAGCATCCCCATGGGGCTGGCCTTAGCCATCTACATAGCGGAGGTGGCCCCTCCCAAGGTCAGGAACCTCTTGAAGCCCGCCGTTGAGATCCTGGCAGGGATCCCATCGGTGGTTTTCGGCTTCTTTGGGATGGTGATCTCGGGGCCGCTCCTTCAGATCCTCTTCGACATACCCACGGGCCTCTGCGCCCTTAATGCCTCGCTCCTCCTGGGACTCATGGCCCTGCCCACCATAGTGAGCATCTCGGAGGACGCCCTTTCTGCCATCCCTCGAACCTTCAAAGAGGCCTCCTTGGCCCTGGGCGCCACCCATTGGCAGACCATAAGGCATGTGCTTCTTCCCGCTGCCTCCTCCGGCATCATCTGTTCCTTCATCCTGGGGATGGGGCGGGCCATAGGTGAGACCATGACGGTCCTGATGGTCGCGGGCAACGCCCCAATCTTCGCCACCTCTTATCTCGAACCCGTACGGACCCTCACGGCCACAATCGCACTGGAGATGGGGGAGACGGTGAAGGGGTCGCCGCACTACAGGGCCCTCTTCGCCATAGGGGCTGTGCTCTTCCTCATGAACCTGTTTTTCAACGTGGTTGCCGAACGGATGAGGGAGGGCTTCAAGGAGCGGTTCCGATGATCTCCAGGATCGCCCAGGAGCGGATGTGGTTTGCCACCTTCAGGATCGCAGCCCTGACCGTCCTCCTCTTCCTCTTCGCCTTCCTTCTGATCCTGTCCATTAAGGGAGCAAGGGTGATCAACTGGGAGTTCCTCACCCAGTCCCCGAGGGAGGGGATGACCGAGGGGGGGATCTTTCCCGCCATCCTGGGTACCCTCTACCTCAGCCTGGGGGCGGTCCTTCTGGCCTTCCCCGTAGGGGTGATGACCGCCATCTACCTCACCTTCTACGCCCCACGCAATCCTTTGACTCAAGCCATAAGGGTGAGCATAAGCAACCTGGCTGGGACCCCCTCCATCGTCTTCGGACTCTTCGGCCTCGCCCTCTTCGTCAAGACCTTCGGTTTCGGGGTCTCGATCCTCTCCGGGGTCCTCACCCTGGGGTTGCTGGTCCTTCCCATCATCATCAGGGCCTCAGAGGAGGCCCTGAGGGCAGTCCCGCAGGAGTTCGTTGAAGCAAGCTACGCCCTTGGGGCCACGAAGCTTCAGACCATCCGCAGGGTGGTGCTCCCTGCGGCCTCGGGGGGGATCCTTACAGGGGTGATCCTTTCCCTCGCCAGGGCTGCAGGAGAGACCGCCCCAATTCTGTTCACCGCCGCCTCCTTTTACACCACAGAGCTACCAAAATCGCCCTTTGATGAAACCCTTGCCCTGCCCTTCCATATCTTCGCCCTCATGACTGAGGGAACCGCCCCTGAAGCCCATACAAGGATCGCCTTTGGAGCTACCCTGGTGCTCCTGGCCCTGGTGCTTTCGCTGAACCTTGTGGCCATCATCCAGAGATACCGCCTCCAGAGGGGGAAGAAATGGTAGAGAAGCCCAAGATCGTGGTGGAAGACCTCAATTTCTGGTTCCGGGATCTTAGGGTCCTGAAGGGGGTGAGCCTGAAGATCCCCGAAAACAAGATCACCGCCATCATGGGCCCCTCTGGCTGCGGCAAATCGACCTTTCTCAGGTGCCTCAACAGGATGAACGACCTGATCGAAGGGGCGAAGTTGCAGGGAAGGGTCCTCCTTGACGGTGAGGAGATCTACGGGGAGAGTGTTGACGTCTTTGAGCTGCGCAAGAGGGTGGGCATGGTCTTTCAGAAGCCCAACCCCTTACCCAAATCCATCTTTGAGAACGTAGCCTATGGTCTGAGGGTCCACGGCATGAAAGACGAGATAGAGGAGCGAGTGGAACGGGCATTGAAGGACGTCAACCTCTGGGAAGAGGTAAGGGACAAGCTTTCAAGGAGCGCCTTTGAACTGTCCGGAGGGCAGCAGCAGCGGCTATGTATCGCCAGGTGTCTGGTCCTCGAACCGGAAGTGCTGCTGCTGGACGAGCCGGCCAGCGCCCTCGATCCCGTCTCCACGGCGAAACTGGAGAAGTTGCTCAACAAGCTCAAAGAACGATACACCATCGTCATAGTTACCCACAACCTGCAGCAGGCGGCAAGGATTTCGGACCTGGTGGCCTTTATGTACCTGGGCGAGATCGTGGAGTTCGGGGAGACCGCCCGGGTGTTCACCAATCCCAAAGACGAAAGGACCGAACGCTACCTTACAGGTAGGTTCGGTTGAAGGAGGAAAAGATGCTCAGGGAAGAACTCCACAGCTTGCAGGAGCGACTCTTGGAAAGCGCAACCCTGGTTGAGGGCATGATAGAGAAGAGCATAAGGGGCCTCAGCGGGAGGGATCGTGACCTTCTCCTTCAGGTGATGGAAGAAGATGAGACCAGAGAGAACGAGATCGAAGTGGAGATTGAAGAGAGCTGCATCGAGCTCCTTGCCCGTTATCAGCCCCAGGCCAGGGACCTGAGGGGCATCCTGATGATCCTGAAGATGAACAACGACCTGGAGAGGATGGGAGACGAGGCGGTTAACATCGCAGAAAGCTCCCTCTTTCTCATAGAGAGGCCCCCCGTGAAACCCCTAATAGACATCCCCCGAATGGCCCAGGAGGCCATGGGGATGCTGAGAGACAGCCTTTCTTCTTTCATAAGGGAGGATACGGCCCTTGCCAGCAGCGTCTGTCAACGGGACGACGTGGTGGATAGCCTTAGGGACCAGATATTGAGGGAGCTCATCACCTACATGGCCTCCGATCCCTCGACCATAGAACGGTCGCTACACCTTCTCAGGATCTCCCGCAGCCTGGAACGTATTGCAGATCTCTCCACCAATATCTGCGAGGATGTGATCTACATGGTAGAAGGAAAAGTGATAAAACATCATAGGTTCGTGAAAGAAGAAGATTAGAAGGAGTATCAGCCTGATGAGCAGGCGGCATCTAAATTTTATACTTGACATAAATTGCTTTTATGTGATATAGTTCACATAAAAAGAAAAATCTTTGGGCCGGAAAGGAGGGGAGGATGAAGGTTTCGAGAAGGCAATTTTTGAAGCTTTGTGGGCTTTCAGGGGTGGCCCTGAGCGTCTCGCCGACGCTCTTGCCGAAGTTCGCTGAGGCGCTCGAGAGGGCCCTCGGTGGCAATCCTCCTGTCATCTGGATCCAGGGAGCAGGTTGCACGGGTTGCTCGGTATCGCTGCTCAACGCGGTCTCCCCTGACATCCAGGACATCCTGCTCAAGATCATCAGCCTCAAATTCCACCCCA
>CAYRAR010000154.1:0-3877 GCA_964422255.1 uncultured Thermodesulfobacteriota bacterium
TTTATCAGTTCGTTGGTGAACTCCTCTGCAGAGAGATAGCAGACCTTCGTTGGGTCTTTTATGGTTCTATTTATAATTATCCTGTGCCCTATAGCATTCAACAAATGTGTCTTCCCCAATCCAACTCCACCGTAAATGAAGAGGGGATTATATCTTTGACCTGGGGAATCAGCTACCGCCATGGCCACTGCATGGGCGAACTGATTACCTGAACCGACAACCAAGTTCTCAAAGGTATAACGCGGATTAAAACTTCTTAAAGCCTGCTTTATTATCTCGTCTTCTTCTGCTTCTTCCTTCTCCTCCTCTCTGAGATATCTCAAATAATCTCTTTTTTCTTTTCTTATCTTTAAGGTCAAAGGGGTCTGATCGCCAAAGACCTCACTTACCGCATTTGATAATATTTCCCAGTAATTTTCCTTAATCCAGTCAAGAAAGAAATTGTTGGGCACCTCGAGGATTAAACGGTTATCCTTTCCCTTTTTGGGCACAATGGGTTTTATCCATGTCTCAAAACTGTTATGACTGATACGTTCTTTTAATTTGTCTAAGACTTGATCCCAGAGACCTTCAATCATTTGAGATGTTAAGTTACAGGTTAAGGTGAGAAAAACACTACAAGGACCCTCGCCTCCTCAAAGGTAACAGAAAAAATCAGAATGGTCAAGGAGTTGTCCGGGTCCAGTAGATATGAGACACTTGGGGTTCAAACAGGATCGCTCCCTTGTGGTTCTCCATCAGGTACTCCCAGGGGGTCTTACCCCCAGGGGCCTGAAAGGGAATCCTCGAGAACATTGCCCCAAGAAACCTCCTGCCTCTCCCTCGCCACAGGGGGTGGCCCTCTATTTTACACCCTTCCCCTATCTCCCACATCTCTCTGAACCAGGACAGCGGGGTTTACCCGCTCCCGGCTTAATGATATGTTTTAAAAAGAATGGGAAAGGGAGAGATCGCCCTCTGCGCCCGCCTCATAAGGGAACTTCAGGACGAAAGGATCCCCCTTTCCAGGATAATGGAAGAGGTCCTTTCCTCTGGCCTCATAGGAGATGAGGAGGTCGTCAAAAGGATAGAGAGGGAGCTGGAAGGGTTCCCTCCTGAGGAGAGGGGGGAGGTGGAGGCCCTCGGGCGCAGGGTAAAGCGGGCAGGGGAGTGGGAGCCCTTTTTCGGATCGATAAGGGAATTGGAGAGGTTCCTCGAGGTCAAGAGGGAGGTGGAGGCCGAATCCTTTGAACCCGGAAGCGTGATGATAGGGGAGTTTCGTCCCGAGTTCCTGGAGGATCGGGAGGAGGCCGAGAGTGTAAGGGCCTATCTGCGGAAGGCCCGTCGTTTCCTGCTGGAGGCGATCGTGGAGAAGTACTTCGTCATCACCGATAGGTTCATCCGCCATTTCGAGGGGTGGCTGTGAAGGTAGTGGGTCTCGATGTGGGCACCAAGAGGATAGGGGTGGCGGTGAGCGATCCGATGGGGTGGACGGCCCAGGGATACGGGGTGCTGCAGAGGCGGGGACCCAAGACCTTGGAGGCCCTGTGCAGGATAGTCCAGGAGGTCGGCGCTGAGGAGGTGGTAGTGGGTCTGCCGAGGAGGACGGACGGGACCCTGGGGGACGAGGCGAGGGAGGTTATGAAATTTGCCGAGCAGTTAAAGGAGATCCTCAAACTGCCCGTCGTCTTCTGGGACGAGAGGTTCAGCACCGCTGAGGCAGAGAGGATCCTCCTCATGGCAGATCAGAGCAGGAGGAAGAGGCGTAAGGCGATAGACAAGCTGGCCGCCGTGATCATCCTCCAAGGCTATCTCGACAGCCGCAGGGAGAAGGGTTGAAGAGGGCCCTTTTTCTGATCCTTCCCCTTTCCTTCCTTTTTGCCTTCTGCTGGAGGGGGTTCATCTTCCTCTCGCTCCCCGCATCCACGAAGGGATCTGCTCCCATTAAGGTTTTTATCCGCCAAGGTGCTCCCTTTTCGGAGGTGGCCCGCATTTTAGAAGAGAAGGGGGTGGTGAAGAGCCGGTGGTGGTTTGAGGTGTACGGCCGGCTCCGGGGCATAACGGAAGAGATCAAGGCAGGGGAGTATTTCCTGGACGCCTCCATGCTGCCTAGGGAGATCGCCGATACCCTGGTCAAAGGGAGAGTGATCACCTACAGGGTGACCATCCCGGAAGGACTCACGGCGAGGGAGATCGCCTCCCTCCTTAAGGATAAGGGGATAATAGAGGACGAGGAGGAGTTTTTAAGGCTCGCTTTCGACAGCGAGTTTGTGAGGTCCCTGGGATTGGAGGGGGAAACGGTCGAGGGTTTCCTCTTCCCCGATACCTACTTTTTCCCCCACCACCTGTCTGCCCGGCGGGTCATTCAGGAGATGGTGGCCAACTTCCGGAGGGTCTATACTCCGGAGTTTTCCGAGCGGGCGAAGGAGCTGGGGCTAAGCGACCTCGAGGTGGTAATCCTTGCCTCCATCATCGAGAAGGAGACGGGGAGGCCGGAGGAGCGCCCTCTCGTCTCCGCCGTCTTTCACAATCGTCTGCGGAAGGGAATGCCCCTGTGCAGCGATCCCACGGTGATCTATGGGATAAAGGACTTCGACGGGAACCTCACGAAGGAGGACCTCCAGAGGCCTTCTCCTTATAACACCTATCTCTTCGTGGGCCTCCCCCCTACACCTATCTCCAATCCCGGGAAGGATTCCATTCTGGCCGCCCTTTACCCTGCTCCGGTCGATTACCTCTATTTCGTCTCCCGTAATGATGGGACCCATCAATTCTCCTCCAGCTTTCGTGATCACCAGAGGGCCGTAGCCATATACCAGCTCCATAAGGCGGGTTTGAAAAAGGGCCAAAAGCAAAAGGACTGGAAACCGCAATATCCGATCTGCCAATAAAGATCCAGAGCTTCTTAATCTCTCCAAAGGGGTCCTCCCTTCCGTACCTATCTACGAATGAGGCAATTCGAAAGCTTGACAAGGGGAAAAAATTTTTTTATGTTAAGGTTAAAGGTTTGTGATAAAATTAACAAAGGAGGCCGAAGATGTCAAAAGTAAAGGAAATATCCACCGTTTGGATTCAGGGGGGAACCTGTAGTGGATGTTCGGTCTCGGTGCTCAACGCGGTAAGTCCCTCGATAAAGAACGTGCTTATAGATCCGGTCCTGCCCGAAAAGCACATAAACCTCAGGTTTCAGGCGACGATCATGGCCGGAGCGGGCGATCCGGCGATAAAGGTCCTCGAGGAGACCGGGGAGGAGAGGGCCGGGGAGTTCGTGCTGGTGGTGGAGGGAGAGATACCCACGGCTGAGGGAGGCACCTACTGCTGTGTCGGGGAGAGGGGGGAGAGGCCTATCCCCTTCAGGCAGTGGGTGGTGGATCTGGGGAGGAAGGCGATGGCGGTGATCGCCCTGGGGACCTGCGCCTGCTTCGGCGGGATCCCATCGGGGAGGCCCAACCCCACAGGGGCCAAGGGGGTAATGGACGTCTTCAGAGAGGAGGGGATAGATACTCCTCTCATCAATGTGCCCGGTTGTCCCCCGCATCCTGACTGGTTCATAGGGACCGTGGCCAAGATCCTCATAGCTGGTCTCCCCGGACCTGAGGAACTCGATGATTGGCTGCGGCCCAAGGACTTTTACGGCACCCTGATCCACGAGAACTGCCCGAGGAGGGCTTACTTTGATGAGGGGAAGTTCGCCAAGAAGTTCGGGGAGGAGGGCTGTCTTTACGAGCTCGGCTGCAAAGGTCCCATCACCTACGCGGACTGCCCCCTGAGGAAGTGGAACAACGGGGTCAACTGGTGCATTGATGCAGGGATGGGGTGTCAGGGATGCACTCAGCCCGAATTCCCCGATCTGATCGGGTCCTTTTACGAGAAGCTGACGGATGCGGAGATCCCGAAG
>CAYRAR010000155.1:0-3764 GCA_964422255.1 uncultured Thermodesulfobacteriota bacterium
TTCTACGGTTTCATGATGTTCGGAAACGGATATGAGGCCCAGGGTTACCCGGTCTGGCCGTATCCGGCCTTGCCGTAAAGCCTGGGGCCCCGACGGTTTGAGAGGGGGGAGGCGCTGAAGGAGGAGGGCCTCCCCCCTCTTTTGTTGGAGGTGTTATATGAAGGGAAGGAGAACTCTGGTAGCGGCCCTGGGGTGCTTCTTGCTACTGTCCCTCTGCTGTCCCTCCTGGGGCAGGGCCTTCAGGGTGGTCTTCACCAGCGATCTCAGGGGTTATTTTCTCCCCTGTCCCCGTTGAGGGGGCAAGACCGCGGGCGGTCTCGCCCGCCGGGCGACCTTCCTGAAGGGCCTCCAGAGGGAGCTTCTGGTCGACGGAGGAGATCTCATAGATTGGCGGATGAGGGATCCCCGGCTGGCCCTTGAGACGGCCTTGAAGGCCATGGACCTGATGGGCTACAACGCCCTGGGGCTCGGGGAGGAGGAGTTGAGGTGGGGCGAAGCGGTGCTGGCCGAGGTGGCGAAGGAGGTCTCCTTCCCCTTCCTCTGCGCCAATCTCCCCTCCCAGAAGGGGGCATGGAGGCCCTATGCGGTCCTCGAGATGGCGGAGGGGCCGCGGGTGGCCCTGGTGGCTGTGGTGGCGCCCCAATTGTTGCCGAGGGGGCTCCGCCAGCGGGCCAGGGACCCTGCAGGGGTCCTGCAGGAGCTCGTACCGAGGCTCAGGCGGAAGGCGGATCTGGTGGTGCTGCTTTCGCACCTCGGCCGTAAGGCCACCCTGGGGCTCCTCAGGCAGGTCTCCGGGGTAGACATGGCCGTGGTGGCCCATGTGGGCCTTCTTCGGCCCAGGCGTGTGGGCGAGGCCGTGGTGGCCGGAGCGGGCTTCAGGGGTCAGTACGTGGGGCTGGTGGACCTGGAGCTCGGGGCCAGAGGGGTGAGTTCCTTCAGCGGAAGGCTCGTGATGCTCAGCGAGAGATTCGGAGACGATCCGAAGATCCTCCAATTGGTGAAGGCCTACAGGGACGCCGTGACCGAAGGCAGAAAGGTAGAGGACCCCAGGGAGAGGGCCCGGAGGATGGTCCGGGAGATGACCCCTGAGGAGTTCATCAGGTATTTGAGGGAGCGCCAGAGGGGAGGCCTGAGATGAGAAGGGGTGTTGCGCTTTTGTGCCTGTCGCTGTTCTTTTTCGGCTGTGCCCATCTTCAGGGCTGGAAGGACCCTGAGCTGCTGCGCAAGAGGGTCAAGGCCTGCTGGGAGGCCAAGGCGAAGGGGCAATGGGGCAGGGTCTACGACCGATTCCTCTGTAAGGCCTATAAAGACAAGGTCTCGCGAGATGCCTTCATCTCATCGGCGAACCTGAAGGTCTCCGGTTTCGAGGTGGGCGAGATAGAGCTCCGGCCAGAGGGGCGGGAGGCGGAGGTGG
Source organism: uncultured Thermodesulfobacteriota bacterium (assembly GCA_964422255.1). Taxonomy (GTDB): domain Bacteria; phylum Desulfobacterota; class B13-G15; order B13-G15; family B13-G15; genus CAYRAR01. The sequence continues at coordinate 1,415 of CAYRAR010000155.1, forward strand.
AGGTCTCCTTCGACACCTCCGTGATGGGCTTTGACTTCAAGGGGATAAAGCTCAAAGAGAGGTGGCTGTGGCAGGGGGGCGATTGGTGTCTGATGCCACAGGAGGTGAGGGGACTCTTTGATAAGGGTCGTCGTTAGTTTACTGTTGTGTCTGTTGCCCCTCGGGGTCCTCGCTGGGCCCCAACTGAAGGCCCCCGTCTGGCACGAGGGGCAGAGCTGGAAGGTGGAGGCGGTATACCCGAGGGTCACCGGCGGGTGGTCGAAGCCGGTCCTCTGGGTCTTCGAGGTGGTTGGGGTTGAAGATGGAAGATATCTGATAGAGGTGAGGTGCAGGGGGGAGCTCAGGGCAAGGCTCTACTTCGGGAAGGACCCCCTGTGCCTCAGGAGGGTGGAGCTGTTCGATCGCATCAGGGGAAAGATGGTGGTCCGAGGAGAGGAATTTCAGGGGGCCGTGCCTGCCTTCCCCAGGCATTCCCCCGTCCCCTATCACTTCCCCTCCTTTTCAGATAGCGGAGGCGGGGCGTTTGGGTCCCTGCATCAAGAGGTGACGCCAGTCGTTGAGGTGCCAGAGGACGTAAGGGCCCTTGTGGAAGGGACAGAAGGGGAGGGGGTGACGGTGGTGGTCAGGAGAGGGGAGGAAGTGGTCTTCAGGCAGTTGTGGTTTCCCTCCCTTCCCTGGGCCGTGTGGACCGAGGCAGGGGGTGTAAGGGCGTGGTTAAGGCCCTGAGGATCGGCTTCTTACTCCTCGTCCTGCTGGAATTGAGCGCCTTCGCTGCCCCTGGCCAGGGGTATGAGGAGGCCTCTGTCCCCCCGGAGATGATCCCCTGGTCGGGCTACTGGTGGCCCACCTCAAGGGGAGAGCTGGCCAGGGGTTACAGGGGACACCCCTCCCCTATGGAGAAGTACGACGCTTATTTCAGTGGCTACTGGCCCGCTGATGCCACGGCCCATGAGCTTCAGGTGGGTTACGACCCAGAGGCCTGCGCATGGTGTGGGCTTTGTGACGATTGGGCAGCCGCTTCGGTGCTGGAAGAGGAGCCGGATGCCCCAGGGGACCTGGAGGGAATACGTTTCGAGGTGGGGGATAAGAAGGGGTTGCTGACGAGATACTACGACGAGAACTACGTGGCAGTGATCTACGGCCAGAGGTACAGCGCCGAGGGAGGTGATCCCCAGGACATCTATCCAGGGGGGACGGAGGGCTTCCACCGCATCCTAACTTACTATATCAAAGAGCAGGGCCTTCCGATAATTGCCGATGTGGACCCCGGGCCCCAGGTCTGGAACCACCCGATCTATCGCTATGAGATGTCCTGGTGGGATGAGGGTGACAGGAGGCATGTGACCTGTACGGTCTGGTTTGTGGATTACGCCGACCCCGATTTCGTGGGCACCCGTTCCTTCACCAAGACCTACACCTACTGGCTCAAGATCGACGGATCTGGCCAGGTGCTGGACGATCCCGGAGGGTGGGAGGGGGAGAGCGTTTACGACCATCCGGACTTCCTCTGGTTCCCCACCTTCGTCGGTGGGGGGTCGTTCCTCGATGGGGAGGCTGTGGGGCAGATAGTGGAGGCCCGGCTCACCTATAAGGAGGACCCCTTTGAGGAGAACGACTTTCCCTCCTCAGCCCATCCTATCTCGCTCCTGTCCAAGGACCGCTATTACTGCGGGGTAGCCCTGGACAGGGACTGCTACCGTGTGGCGCTGCAGGAGGGGGACGATTTCATTGCCTATGTCCTGAGCCCTGTAGAGGACCTCTCCCTCAGCCTCTACGATGAAGGGGGCCAGGAGGTAGGCGATCAGGGCTATCATTACGTTTCCCTGGCCCAGGCCCCTTACACGGGACATTATTCGGTCTGCCTGGACCCGATACCCGAGGATCCCTTTTACAGCGTGAAGTTCTACCAGTCCGAGAGGCTCTTCGTCCCCCACCTCGATTACCCCAATGGCTGGTCCACAACCCTCTACCTGCGCAATGGGGAATCCGGTGAGCGGTCGCTTAAGACAGCGCTTTTCAGCGAGGAGGGGATGTGCGCCTCCGGCGAGATCCGGATCGCCGGCGGCGAGAGGAAGGAGCTTGGGGTGGATGAGCTTTTCCCTTCCTCCGTCCTTGAGGCCCAGTGGCTGAAGATTGTGAACATCGGAGATTCAGCCCTGGGGTGTCGTTTCTCCTATGAACGCGAAGGACTATACGCGTCTCTGCCCTGCTGCAGGGGTGGCCTTCGGCAGATCTACCTGCCGCATCTGCCCAAGGGGCACTGGTGGACGGGGGTGGCGCTGTTGAACCTCGATCCCCTGGAAGAGGCCAATGTGGGGGGGGAAGTTGGGGATAGCGGGGCGCAGGAGGT
>CAYRAR010000156.1:0-3693 GCA_964422255.1 uncultured Thermodesulfobacteriota bacterium
CGGGAGTCTTGGTCCCAGCGGACCGCCTGCCCGCCCAATACGTCCACCATCCCCTTCACCTGCTTTGACCCCATCACCGCCCCAACACCGGTACGACCCGCCTGTCTCCCCCGATCGTTCCCGATCACGGCGAACCTCACTGCCCGCTCCCCTGCAGGGCCGATCACCAGGGCCGCCTTCCGCCCTTCGGCCTGTACCCGCTCCAAGGCCCTTTCTTCGGCCTCATAGGTGTCAAGGCCCCAGAGGTCGGAGGCGTCGTGAAAGAGGACCCCTTCATCTGAGACCTCAAGGAGCACGGGGGATGAGGCCTTCCCCTTCAGGATCACCGCATCATAGCCCGCCCTGCTCATAGGCTCCGCCGCCTTACCCCCGGAGTAGGATTCGGAGTAAAAGCCCGTGAGGGGGGACTTGGTGAAGACCCCGTAGCGGCAGGAGCCCCATATGCGGCTGTCCGTAACCGGTCCCAGGGCAAAGATCAGGCAGTTCTGCGGGGAGAAGGGATCGACCCCGGGAGGGTTCTCTCTCAGCAGCAGATAGGTCCCCAGCCCCTTACCGCCGAGGTACTGCCTGTAGACCTCCTCGGGGAGCTCCTGCTCCTCGAAGGACCTCTCATCGAGCCTTATCAGAAGGACCTTTCCGAAAAACCCCTTCATCTGACTCCCCATCAAAGCTACCTTAAGGTTTCAAATAAGTCAAATTGAAAAAAGGCGCTTCCCCTCCTCTGGGGGTTGAGATAGAATGCTGCTGCTATGGTCTTGAGACATCTGCTACGGGTGCTGGAGGGATTGCTCTGGGGAACGGCCCTGGTCCATGCCAGCGGACTCTGGGGAGGGATCATCCGCTGGACGAAGAGCCCGGAGTTTGCACGAAGGCGTTCCGAGACGGAACAGGTGGCCTTTGGCCTCGCTGCCCTGGTGGCGATGAGCACGGAACCCCTCATCTATCTTTACTACACCGTCCACTTCGTGGAGAAGAAGGGCTGGTGGGGTATGCTGATCCTCGCTCCCCTTCTGCTCACCCATCTCATAAGCTGGACGGTCCCCTCGGTGAGGGGGTGGGGTAAGAGGATCGGACGGGGGGAAGGTTAGTATTCCTTTATCTCCTCCTCCCCCCTCCAGGCCCTGAGCCCTGCCTCAAGGAGGGAAAGAAGCTCCTCCTCCCCGGGAAAGACGAAGAGGGGGGCCAAGAAGGAGACCCTTTGCCGGATCATCCCCACGAGGGGCTCGGAACGGGCGAGATCGCCCGTGATGACGATCCCATCCACTTCGCCCTCAAGGACCGTCGCCATCGCCCCTATCTCCTTGGAGATCTGATAGGCCATCGCCTCAAAGACCAACCGGGCTTCCTCATCTCCCCGGGCCATCCTCCTCTCGACCTCGAGGGCGTCCCTCGTCTCCAGGTATGAGAGGAGCCCCCCTTCGCCCACGAGCTTCCTTCTCAGTTCCTCCGGGGTGTACCTTCCGGAGAGGGCAAGGTCGAGGAGCTCCAGGGTCGGGAGGGACCCTGCCCTCTCAGGGGTGAAGGGTCCTTCGCTCAGGCCATGGGTGCCGTCCACGATCTTCCCTCGTCTATGGGCCCCGATGGTTATCCCCCCTCCCAGGTGGGCGACGATCAGGTTCAGGTCCTCATAGGCACGAGCCAATCTGGAGGCCGCCCTCCTCGCCGCCGCCCTCTGGTTCAACACGTGAAGGGCGCTTCTGCGCTCTATCTCCTTCAGCCCGGATATCCTGGCCACGGGCTCAAGTTCATCCACCGTAGGGGGATCGACCACTATCGCTTCCGCCCCCACCTCATCGGCCATTTCCCTGGCGATTATCGGTCCCAGGTTGGAGGGGTGGCGTCCGTAGCGGGCCGCCCTCAGGTCCTCGCACATGGCCTCGTTCACCCGGTAAATGCCCCCTTCGATAGGACGACAGAGCCCTCCCCTGCTCACAATGAGATCGAGCTCCCCCTTGGATACCCCGTGGGTCTGAAGGCTCCGTTCGACCCCCTCTCTTCTCAGCTGCAGCTCCTCCTCAACGCTCATCCACTGCAGCTCTTCCGACGAGTACCTTATGGTCTCGCGGAAGAGCTCCTCCTGCCCCCGATAGACCCCCAGCTTTGTGGAGGTGGAGCCAGGGTTGATCACGAGGATTAAGGGATTACCTTTCATCGGGACCTCAGGACAGCGAGGGCGATGCTGAAAAAGATACTCTCGGGATCATCCCACTCGAGGACGGGCACGAGGGGGACCTCCGTCCCCAAAAGGGCCCCTGCCATCCTCCTCCTTCCGTAAAGGTACAGAAGCTCTGTGAGGAGAAACCCCGTCTCCCCATCGGGCACCAGGTAGATATCGGCGTCACCGGAGACGGGATTGGCGATCCCCTTGATCCGTGCGGCCTCAGCCGAGGTGGCGTTGTCCATGGCAAGGGGGCCTTCTACCAGGACCTTTCCAAATTGACCCCTTTCGGCCATCTTGGAAAGGGCCGCTGCGTCCAGGGTGGACCTCATGGAGGGGTTCACCAGCTCTATGGCCGAAAGCACCGCCACCTTCGGCTCCTGGACCCCGAGCAGATGAGAAAGCTCTATGGCGTTTTCGATGATCCCCGCCTTCTTCCCCACGTCGGGATAGCTGTTGACGTAGGTGTCGGTGAAGATGACCAATTTCCTCTCCCACTCAAAGAGGCTCGCGTAACTTAGCGACCTCCTGCTGATAAGGCCCTTCTCGTGTAAGGACCTCAAAAGCCCCCCATCAAGCGGCTGTCCCTCCAGCACCAGATCCGCCTCCCCTGAGCGTAAAAGCTCCAGTGCCCTCTCCCTCTCCCTGACGAGGAGGAGATCTATGAGCCCCTCCTCCCTCGCCCTCCTTGCCGCCCGAAGGGCCACCCCCTCTCCCGCTTCGCAGACGGCCATCCTCCGCCGTCCCCTCCCCTTTGCCGCATCTACGATCTCGCCAAGGGTGGTGATCATCTCCTCCCCTGCGAGTGGGCGATCAATACCCCCAGGGCGATGTTCAGCAACCTCACCTCGAACCCGTCCGAGCGAGAGGGGGTGAGGGCGACGATGCCGCCCCCCACCGTCACACACTGCCTCACTCCCATCCCCAGGTGGTCTATCGCCTTCACTATGATGTTCCCGGCCTCTATCTGGGGGACGATCAGCAGATCGGGAAACTCCCCTTGAGGGAGGTCGGCGAAGCTATGGCCATCGAGAATCCTGCAATCTCCGAGCTCCCCCTCCTCGGCGATCTCCCGAATGGCCAGGGCGTCACGCAGGGAGGGGAGGTCAGGATCGATCGCCCTTGCCCCCGAGAGGATCATGACCCTGGGCGAACGGTAACCGAGGCTGCGCAAAACTTCCAGGGCATTCTTTATGACCTTCAGCTTGGTATCGAGATCAGGGGCTATGTTCACCCCCGGATCGGTGATCACGAAGAGGTGATCCACAGGGGCGATCTGGTGAAAGCAGAGGGTGGAGGGGACCAGGGAGGGGGTGATGCGGGAATTGGCCCTCAGTAAGGAGCGATAGAGGTAGGTAGTGGTGACGTTCCCCTTGATGAGGAAATCCGCCTTTCCCTCGATCACCATTTCCACGCAGAGGTCCGCTCCCCTCTGCGGGTCCCTCTCGGGGATGAGCTGCACACCATCGAGGCTGATCCCGTGCTCCTTCGCCTTCGCCTCGCGCCGCTGCCCGTTTGCCTACTTTTCTGGCTGC
>CAYRAR010000157.1:0-3690 GCA_964422255.1 uncultured Thermodesulfobacteriota bacterium
GGGATAGATTTTCATATGAGGCAACGAATACCCCTTCAAGTAGATTTTATAATGAGGCATCAGGCCCTTAAATGGGGTTGACATAGGGGGAAATTTTTGGCTTCCTGAGATCAAATTTAACAAATTTGAGAGGTGAAATTTGGTTCAGGGAGAGGTGACAATTCCCTATATCGAAGGGGATGGAATAGGGCCGGATATATGGAAAGCGGCGGTGAAGGTCTTCGATGCCGCGGTGAAGAGGGCCTACGGCGGCAAAAGGAGGGTGATATGGAAGGAGGTCCTGGCGGGGGAGAAGGCGTTCAGGGAGACCGGAAGCTGGCTCCCTGAAGAGACCCTTGAGGCCTTCCGCCGACATCGCATCGGCATCAAGGGACCCCTCACCACTCCCGTAGGGGGAGGCATAAGGAGCATTAACGTCGCCCTGAGGCAGGAGCTCGATCTTTACGCCTGCATAAGGCCAATCAAGTACATCCCCGGGGTACCGAGCCCTATGAGGGATCCCGAGCGGGTGGACATGGTGGTCTTCAGAGAGAACACAGAGGATGTCTATGCTGGGATAGAATGGCCTTCGGGCAGCCTCGAGGCCCGGAAGGTCATCGAGTTCCTGAACTCCGAGATGGGTCAGAGGATCCGCCCCGATGCCGGGGTGGGCCTGAAGGTGATGACCCCCTATGGTAGCAAGCGCTTGGTGCGCATGGCCATCCGTTGGGCCCTGGAGCATGGCCGAAGGAGCGTAACCCTGGTCCATAAGGGCAACATCATGAAGTACACCGAAGGGGCCTTCAGGGAGTGGGGTTACCAGGTGGCCAAGGAGGAGTTCAGGGACAGGGTGGTCTTCGAAGAAGAACTGGAAGGCAGCCCCCCCGAGGGTAGGTTGGTGGTCAAGGATCGGATCGCCGATGCCATGTTTCAGCAGGTCCTTTTGCGCCCTGAAGAGTACGATGTGCTGGCCATGCCCAATCTGAACGGAGACTACATGTCCGATGCCCTGGCGGCCCAAGTAGGGGGTCTGGGGATGGCCCCTGGGGGGAATATAGGGGATGAGGTGGCGGTATTTGAGGCGACCCACGGCACCGCTCCCAAATATGCGGGGAGGGACATGGCCAATCCGAGTTCCCTGATTCTCTCTGGGGCCCTGATGTTTGAGTACATGGGCTGGCAGGAGGTAGCCGCGCTGATAAGGGAGGCCTTAGAGCGGACCATCAGGGACAGGATCGTGACCTATGATCTGGCAAGGCAGATGGAGAGAGCAAAGGAGGTAAAAGGGTCCGCGTTTGCCGAAGCCGTAATTGAACGCATGCAGAGCCATCCTACCCCTGGTGACGGGTAGTGAACCACCTCTGATCCCCCAACACCACTGAAGTCTCTATCTGGCGTTCAGGGATCGACCAATATTTCCTCAGAAGACGGTCCTTTTCCCCGAGGGGGACGAGGCGAAAGCCATTTTTTTCATAGAAGCGGGTGGCCCAGGTGGCATCCGCCCAGGTGCCGATCAGAATCGGACGGGTCGTCTGCCCTCTGAGGTGAGAGAGCAGCTTTCCTCCTATTCCCTGACGGCGCTTTGCTGTGCGAACGTAGGAATGTCTTATCAGGGTTACATCCCGTACATGTTGGATGCCCATAACACCGATGAGCCTTCCGCCTTCCTCATATCCCCAGAAGTCGATGCCGCTTTCTATCTCGCGCTGAAGCTCTTCTCTGGACATATAGGGCTCCTTCCAGCAATCCGGAGGGATGACCCCTTTATACGCCTGGGCAGCATCGTTGATTATCTCATGGATCTCCTCAAAATCCTCTGCGGTACACCGACGGATTGTCCCCTCTTTTAAGGCCATGGCTACTTTTGTGGGGGGTCTCCAATGGCGTGGCGGTGTAGCTCAATCTCTACTTTCTCCTCCAACCCAGAGTAATATTCCCTGAGGATGGCCACTACCTCAGGTCGGCTGAACTCCTCTGGGACCTCCTTTCCCTCGGCGAGCATCTTCCTCAGGAGGGTTCCGCTCAAGATCAGATGATCCTCCTCCCCATGGGGGCACGTCTTAAAAGACGCCATGCCCTTGCATTTATAACAGTAGAAGGTCCAGTCCATGGGGAGCATCTTTATGGCCAGGGCCCCTTCGGGGATTTCGTAGAATATCTTCTGGGCATCGAAGGGGCCGTAGTAGTCCCCCACCCCTGCGTGGTCGCGACCGATGATCATGTGACTTGCCCCGTAATTTTGCCTGATCACTGCATGAAGCAATGCCTCTCTGGGGCCGGCATAGCGCATCTCCATCGGATAGACCTTGTTCACCACCCTCTCCTTTGGGAAATAATTATCAAGGACCGCCTCAACGCAGCGCACCCGAACCTCTGCAGGGATATCCCCCTCCTTCAGTTTGCCCACCAGTTGATGGACGAAGAGGCCATCAGAGACCTCAAGGGCGATCTTCGCTATGTATTCATGGGAGCGGTGCATCGGGTTTCGCAGCTGGAGGGCGGCTATCCTTCGCCATCCCCTTTCTTCAAATATTGCCCGGGTCTCTTCAGGGCGAGCGTAAAGCCCTGGGAACCTTTTCGGATACTCCAACTCGCTGAACACCTTTACGGGTCCAGCGATGTTGAACTCCTCCTGGGCCATCACCTTGGCCACCCCCGGATGTTTGGGGTCATCCGTTCGGAAGATCTGCTTGCATTCATACCGCTTGTCGATCTGATATATCTCTTCTATCCTCAATGAACCCATCAAAGTACCGCTTTCCTCGTCTATGAGCGCGACCTCATCCCCTTCTTTTAACCCTGAGATCTCCTCCCGGGAGGCCGAAAGGGTGATGGGGATGGGCCAGAAGATGCCGTCTGACGTGATGAACCCTTCACAGACCCCCCTCCAATCCTCCTTGCCCATAAACCCCTCCAGGGGACTGAACGCTCCTATGCCGATCATTATCAGATCAGAGGTCTCCCGTGAGGTCATGCGGATCTTCGGCAGTTCCCGGGCCTTCCCTCTCTCCTCTTCCAGTTCCTCGCCTTTGAGCAACCTTGGGGTTAATCTCCCTCCGTGGGGTGGAACCAGTTCCTTCATCCCTTTATCTCTCATGGCCATTGATGAGATCTCTGTTAGTATAATCAACTTTTGGAGTTGTTCAATCAATTTTAATGATCAAAAAAGGTCTATTCGATCTTTAGTCCCTCTTCGTTGATTAGCTTCAGGCAGGCGGTGACCGCTTCGGGGTCATATAGAATGCCACTATTTTTGGAGATTTCCTCCAGGGCCCCCTCTATTCCTCGAGCCGGCCGATAGGGGCGGTGGGAGGCCATCGCCTCCACCACATCGGCTACGGCCAGGATCCTCGCCTCGAGCAATATCTCATCCCCTCGCAGCCCTTGGGGATATCCTGAGCCGTCCATCCTTTCATGGTGTTGTAGCACGATCTCTGCCACGGGCCAAGGAAAGTCTATGCTTTTCAGTATCTGATAACTGACTTCCACATGAGCCCTTATCAAGGCCATCTCCGGCTCACTGAGCTTGGAAGGCTTATTCAGTATATCCGCCGGCACGGCTATCTTTCCGATGTCGTGGATGAGTCCGGCCATCTCTATCGCCTCTATCCTCTCCTCCTCGAGTTCCATTTCCTTGGCTATGGCGCAGGCGAGCTTGGCCACCCGTCTCTGGTGCCCCGAGGTATAGGGGTCCCGCGTCTCCACCACCAT
>CAYRAR010000158.1:0-3666 GCA_964422255.1 uncultured Thermodesulfobacteriota bacterium
GGTACCACCGATTTGGTTCGGTGGAGGCTGAAAATAACCAGGAGTCTGAGTAAAAGTGTCATCTTGATCCACACCAGGAATAGCAGTTACATTGTGACCGCATTCGTCACACCCCTCGGCCACCCAATAAAAATTTCCCCCTGCAAGGGGGTTGGTGGGTTCTTGGGCATTGTAGACAATGGGAACAGCGTTTCCTCCAATCTCCTTTATTGTCTCACTATCAGTAGAAGAATGGCAGCCGACGCAATCGTTTACCAATAATGCCTGATAAGGCCCACTCTGCCCCCAGCCTGAAGGCACGGTCCCGTTTTGACTGTAGTGCATGGTGTGACAGTTTGAACAGGCGCCTGAAACCTTGGCGTGAAGAGAGGCAGGGAAAAGGAAGATTAGCCCCAAAAACAGGCCGAAAATCCGAAGCTTAAAGTTTCTGCTCCGCCTTGAGGATCTCCTCATGAGGTGAACGCTTTCCCTTCCCACTGATCTGCTCCGTTCAAAAATAGCATAAGCGTAAACAAAAAGGCAAATCCATTTACCTCAAACGGAAGATCTGTACCCGGTCGTTTCCCGTATCCACCACAAAGAGCATGCCGCGCTTGTTCAAGAGGAGATACCTCGGATGATAGAACTCCCCCTCCTTCCATCCCAATCTCCCCATTTCTGTGACCACCTTCCCTTCCTCATTGAGGACGACGACCTTGGCAAGGTGTCCGTCAAGCACGTAGAGGCGTCCTTCCCCATCCAGGGCGAAGCTCATCGGGAAGGGAAGAGAGGAGAGATCGTACCTTCCCACTTCCCTCTTTCCGGCGAAGACCGAGATCCTCCTGGTCAGGGAATCGAGGACGTAGATCTTTCCATCAAAGACCTTTATGTCCTGAAGGGCCCTGCCTTCTTCAACGGGAATGATCCCTTTGAAGTGATACCCCTCCTTTTCGCCCTCGAAGGCCAGGATGCGGCGATTTGCCCTGTCTATCATATAGAGGATGGCCCCCCTCCCATCGATCGCCAGGTGATGAGGGGTGGGGGGAGGGGTGAAGGGGGAAAGGTCGAGGGCCTCGATCAACCTGTGCCGGACATCGATGACCAGCACCTCCCTTCGTGCCCTATTGGTCACGATGATCCGTCCCCACCGGTCTCTCACCATGGAGAAGGGGAGCTTCAGCCTCCCCCCTGCGTTGAACTGGGAGAGATATTTACCCTCAGCGTCGAAGGAGAGGAGGCAGTCGTTCATGGTGTCCACCACATACAACCTCCCCCTTCTCTCATCGAAGAAGGCGGCCTGTGGCTGGGCGAAGGGCCCCACCCCCTTCTTCCCGTAGATCGTCTTTACAAAGAGGATCTCAGGGGTGGCCCACGCCATCCCGACATGGAGGAGAAGAAAGGGAAGAAGGAATATCTTTCTCACGCTATCTCACCCCTAAGTCTCGATCTGATGACACTGGATGCAGAGCTCCTTCCTGTGATCGAAGGGGGCGAAATACCGGTGAGGCGCCCCCATCGGTTGATGACAGCTTGTACAATCCATATATTTTTTTGAACGAGGGTCCTTCGCCTTCTTGCCGATCGGATGGGTGAAGTTGAGATGGCGTTTATGGCACTGACCGCACGTCCTGATCCCCCCCTCTTTGAGCATGGTCAGCTCATTGCTCCCGTGGACCTCATGGCACCGGGAACACCTATCGAGATCGGGATGATGGTGCAGGCTTTCCTCCCCCAGGACCCTCTGCTTGGTATCGCTGTGGCAGGAGAAACAGATCCGTTTTTCTTCCCTGCCGAGGAGGCCCTTCCTTTTGGAGAGATGGGGGCTGTGGCAGTCAAGACAGAGGTTGCTCTGTAGCCCAAACTGGATATGGGAGTAAAGGCGGCAGCCGGCCTCCCTCAGTTCCTCGTGACAGGAAAGGCAGAGTTCTCGATCCGCCCTTTTCACAGACCCCACCCTTTCCCCCTCCATCCTGTGACACTCTCCGCAGTTGCCATCAGCAAAGGGGGGATGGGCCACCGGGCCAAGAAGCCTCTCGTCCCCGGCATGTGGGTCATGGCAGGTTATGCAGTGAGAGCCGTCCAATCTGGCCACTGCATGGATGGAGGTCAACTTCTCGTCTTCGTGACAGCGAAGGCAGAGTCTCCCCGGGTCAACGAGGAGAAGCGCTCCATAAGCGCTGCCATGAGCCCTGTGACAGTCCAAACATCCCTCCCTGGCCGGGGCGTGAAGGACCTTTCCTGAGAGGGCCTTCTCTTTCTTATGGCAGTCGAGGCAGAGATCCTTCTCCGCGAGGCGGAGCAGATGGGGGTGCGGGGAACCGTGGGGGTCATGGCATTTCCCACACTCTCCCCTCTGAACGGGCAGATGGGAAAAGGCCATCTTCGGCCCTTCCTTGTGGCAGCGAGCGCATACCTCACTCAGCCTCCCTTTGAGGAGGTGGGGATGATCGGAGGTATGAGGGCTATGACAACAGGTGCACCTTTCCTCCTTTACAGGCGAGTGGGCCTTGCCCTTTTCGATCCGCTCCTTTATGCGGGGATGGCAGTCAAGGCATCCCCCTTCCCCCTCTTTTCCCAGGGAAAATAGGCAGACGGAAGAGATCAAAAGGAGGACGGTGAGTTTCCTGAGCCTCATTTCTCCTTCCCGTGGCATCTGCTGCATCCCCCCTCGATAAAGGGCTTATGAAGGTGGCGGCGGAACAGCTTCGCTGAGAAGGATCGATGGGGGCTGTGGCAGGAGGTGCAATCGGTCTCCTCCCGCAGGAGCCCCCGATGTTTCTCCTGAAGGGAGGGGGTGCTCCAGCGATGGCAAGGTTCACATAGAGACGCCCCTGCGCTGCTCAGGAGCTGATGGTGCCTGCTGTAATGGGGGAGATGGCACTGGAAACATTTCCCCTCTTTCGCTGGTCGGTGAAAGTGTGCTTTTTCCCGCTCCCCCTTCCCCACGGCCAGGATATCTCCGTGGCATGAGAGGCATAGCCCCTTCCAAGGGCGGTAAAGCTGCCCCTTTATCCTCCCCCCGTGAGGGCTGTGGCATTTGACACACCTCCCCTCCCTGAGGGGGACGTGGACGACCTTCTCCTCCCTCACCCTTCTCTTCACTTCCCTGTGACAGGGGTAGCAGAGCTCGCCCCCCGTGGCCCTGAGCTGATACCTATAAGCTGAAGAGTGATGATCGTGGCAGCTTCTGCATTCCCCTCTCTCAAAGGGAGGGTGTACAACGGTCCAGCCCTTTCCCATCTCCCCGTGGCACGAAAGGCACAGTTCCTCCTCTCTCCTGGGCAGGAGCATGCTGTAGGGGGCCGAGTGAGGGTCATGGCATCGGTTGCATTCCCCCGAGCGGGCGGGCGTATGGACGTTCACCCGCTGGAACTCCTCGGCCACATCCTCATGGCAGGAGACGCAGAGGTCCTTCATCTTCTTGACGAGGACCCACTTCTCCCTGGAGCCATGGGGCCGGTGGCAACGGGTACATCTCCGCTCCTCAGCAGGGGGATGGCGATGGGGCCTCGCAAAGTCCTTCCGATCGTGGCAATCAAAACAGAGTTCCCCTTTTCTTTTCACCAGGAGGGCCTCTTCGGACGCCAAATGAGAGTTATGGAAGGAGGAGAAACCTTCTCCTGCAGGCTCATGAAGCCGGGGAATGTTGAGCCTTCCGGCTATCCCCTTTTGGCACGAGATACAGAG
>CAYRAR010000159.1:0-3664 GCA_964422255.1 uncultured Thermodesulfobacteriota bacterium
ATGCGGAAGCCATCTCCTACGGAGGGGGGATATCCCTGATCTGGCTATTCTGATCCCTTCGGGGAGGGGGATCTTCCTCCCTCCCCGAATCCGTTTGACAGCGATCCTGCCGTTCCTCTAAAATCTCCTCCGAAGGCGCTAATTTGCCCAAGGAGCGTTACTGGATAGAGGAGGCCGATGAGGAAGTTCATAGAGGGGGATGGCGGTCATGGAAAGGGACTTCTTTCATGATTGGATGATCTCATACCTCAAGAAAAAGCTCGGCAGGGACTACAAGGAGGTAAAGGCCAACACCGGCGAGGAGCGCCACGAGTTCAAGGGTCATTATCCTGACCTGATCCTGGGTAGCTATGGGATGGTGGTGGCCTTAGTCGAGGTGGAGACCGAGGAGACGATAACCCCAGAGCAGGCCGAGCGCTGGAAGGAGCTTGCCTCCTTGGGCCCCAAGCTCATCATCATGGTCCCCGCCCACACCAAACCCAAGGTGGCCGATCTCCTCTGGAAGACGGGCCTTGGAGCCAAGGCCTCGGTGGGGACCTATGAGATCGTGGTAAAGATGTGATTCCCTTCGATAAGTACTGCGAGCACTTTCAGGGGAGCGCCCTCGGGACCTTCGTCGGAGATGCCCTGGGCAGGGAGATCGAGGGTTGGCCGAGAGAGGCGATCGAGGCCCGCTACGGGCTCTTCGAGCGGATGGGGAGGGGGCTTTATACCGATGACACCGAGATGATGATCGGGATCATGGAGTCCCTGATCGAGTCCCCGAGGTTCGATCCTGCCCTCACCGCTCAGAAATTCCTCGAGAACTTTCACCCTGAGAGGGGTTATGGGGCGAGGATCTACGGGGTGATGAAGAGGATAAGGGAGGGGGTCCGCTGGGATCGGGTGGGGACCGATAGCTGGGGGAACGGGGCGGCGATGAGGATCGCCCCCATCGGCTTCTTCTTCCACGACGACAGGGAGGCCCTGAGGGAGGCTGCCCTGCGATCCGCCTGGATCACCCACCAGCACCCTGACGGGATGGCCGGGGCCCTCAGTCAGGCCTTAGCCGTGGCCATGGCTACCGAGGCAGGGATCAAAGGGAAAAGGATAGAGTTCGACGGCTTCCTCGACGAGCTCATCGAGGCCTCAGGGGAGGTATCTCCCCCTTTTGCTACGGTGCTCGAAAGGGTCAGGTCCTTGAAGGGTATAGAGGGGCTTAAGGAAAAGATCAGGGCAGTGGCATCCACCTTCCCTTGCGATGTGAGCGCCCCGGGGGCTGTCCCAGCGGCCGTAGCCGCCTTCCTCCTGGGGGAGGGGTTCAGGGAGTGCGTCCTTGTGGCGGTTAATGCCGGTGGAGATACCGATACCATCGGGGCGATGGCGGGGGCGATAGCCGGGGCCTACTACGGGCTTTCCGCCATCCCCGAGGAGTGGATCGCTCCCTTGGAGAACGGCCCCAAAGGGAGGGATTATGTGCTGGGGCTTGCCCGGAGGCTCGCGGAACTGAAGGCGGGAGGATGAGAGCCGTATTCCTGGATCGGGATGGGACCATCATCGAGGAGGTCTCCTACATATCGAGGGCTGAGGATGTGGTCCTCGTCCCCGGGGCCGAAAGGGCGATGAGGCTCCTGCGGAGGATGGGATTCCTCCTCATCGGCGTGAGCAACCAGTCGGGGATAGGAAGGGGCTACTTCGAGGAGGGGGCCGTGAGGGAGGTGAACGAGAGGATGGAGGAGCTTCTGGGAGAGGGGGCGGGACTTGACGACTTCCTCTTCTGCCCCCACCGCCCGGAGGACGACTGCCCCTGTCGCAAGCCCAGACCAGGGCTGCTCCTTGAGGCGGCGGAGCGTTACGGAATAGACCTCGCAACCTCATACCTTATCGGCGATCACTCAAAGGACATCGGGGCGATAAGGGCCGTGGGCGGCAAGGGGATACTGGTCCTCACGGGCTACGGGAAGGAGTGCCAGGAGAAGGTTCTTGATGAGGCCTCTTTCATCGCCCATGATATACTGGAAGGGGCTTACTGGATAATGGTTCAGGAACTTAAGGAGGGAGAGATGGCGATATCGAAGGAACTTCTTGAGATCTTGGCCTGTCCCAAGTGCAAGGGGGATGTCCACCTCACAGAGAAGGGGGATGGTCTGGTCTGTGAGGCCTGCGGCCTGCTCTATCCCATAAAGGACGACATCCCCATCATGCTCATCGAGGAGGCCCTTCCGTACAGGAAAGAAAGGGAAGATGGCTGAGAAACCCGTCACCTTCCGCACCCCTGACGGCCTCCTCTTAGAGGGTCTGTTTCAGAAGGGAGAAAGGGAAGGGATCGTCATCTGTCATCCCCATCCCCTCTATGGGGGTGATATGTACAACAACGTGGTGGAGGCCCTTCAGGGGGAGTTTTCCCGGAGGGGTTTTTCCACCCTCAGGTTCAACTTCCGGGGGGTGGGGAGGAGCGAGGGGGTACATGGAGGAGGGGAGGCGGAGAGGGAGGACCTGAGGGGGGCAATCGAGTTCCTCTCCGGGGAGGGGCCTCTCTGGCTTGCTGGCTACTCCTTCGGTGCAGGGGTGGCGACCCAGGTGATACAGGGGGACGGGAGGATAGGAGGGTTCATCTGTGTGTCGCCACCGGTGCAGATATACGATTTTTCTCCCCTTCGGGGCTTTGGAGGGCCAAAGCTCCTGGTGGCAGGAGATAGCGATTTTGTGTGCCCCCTGAGAGAACTGCAGGAGCTCTTCTCCTCCCTGCCCGAGCCGAAGGCCCTCCGGGTCGTCTCAGGGGCCGATCACTTCTGGTGGGGCAGGGAAGGAGAGCTGGGAAGGATCTGTGGGGAGTTCCTCGAGGCCCATACTTCCGATGCTCGATGACCTCCTTAAGAGGCCCCATCACCAGATCATCTATCCCCGAGGACTTGAGGTGGGCATGCGGATCGACCTCCGGGGGAACCCCTTCACCGCCCTGCTGCTTCGGGAACCCCATCTCGGGGAGGCCGTCACGGTCACAGATGGCTCGGGGAGGGAGTTCCGGGCGCGGGTGGAGGCCCTCAAGGCAGGGGAGGCCCAGCTCTTCGTCTTTGAGGAACTTACCTCTTCCACAGAGCCTCCCGTAGATCTCCTCCTCCTTCAGGCCCTCCCCGACAAGGAGAGGATGGAACTGATCATCCAGAAGGCGACGGAGCTGGGGGTGAAGGCGATCGTTCCCTTCAAGTCCCGCCGTTCCATCTCCCTCGAGGAGCGGGAGGCCCGTCAGCCCAAGGCCCACCGCTGGCAGCACGTCGCTCTCAGGGCGACAAAGCAGTGCCGCAGGGCCTACCTCCCTTACGTGGCCCCTTACTGCACCTTCCGGGAAGCCCTCGATCTGGCCGAAGGCATGGATCTCAAGATCATGCTCTATGAGGGTGAGCGCAAGAGGAAGATGCGGGATGTCCTGAAGGGGAAGTCCATCTCCCCAAGAAGGATTTCCCTCCTCGTCGGCCCCGAGGGGGGATGGGAGGCCGAGGAGGTGAGGGAGGCCTCAGAGAGGGGGTTTGTCCCCGTGGGGATGGGGGGAAGGGTCCTTCGGACCGAGACGGCGGCGATCGCCGCCTGCACCGTTCTGATGTACGAGTGGGGAGATCTGAGGTGAAGAGAAAGAGGGCCATGGGTCCCGCCCATGGCCCTCACAACACCTACATCTGGATTCCAT
>CAYRAR010000160.1:0-3659 GCA_964422255.1 uncultured Thermodesulfobacteriota bacterium
AATCCTGGACCACTATCTGGCGTACCCTCACCCTCTCAGGTACCCGAAAGTCCTCCCTGTGGCCCTCGTAATAGGCCTTAATTTCCTCATTCCCCACCTGGATCCCTCCGCAGACGGCCTCCATCACCTTTTCCCTGATGAAGGCCTCCCTCAACCCCTTCTCCCATTCCTCCTCTCCCCCGTATCGCCTGACCATCTCCTGCCATTCCTGCTCCTCATATCCTTCCTTCAGGAGGGAGAGGCTCTGCCTCCACTCTCCCCCTTCCTCTATGCCCATCTCCTTGGCTGCTTCGAGGATGATCTTGCGCTCGATCAGCTCATCGAGGAGGGCCTCTTTCAGGGCCTTCCAGCTCTCTTCGGATACATCGGGGCTCTCCCCCTCAAAAATCAGGGCTATCTCCCTCGCCAGCTCCTCCTTCCTTATGTACTGATCGTTGACCCTTGCCACAAACTCAGGGGGTAACCCCTCTTGGCAGGCGACAATGAAGAGAAAGCAGAGGCTCCAGAGGGCCCTTTTCACCTCTTCAGCTCCTTCTCCAGGAGGGGCTCATTGATCACGACCCTGTACTTCTCTCTGAGCTTTGCCAGATAATCCTTCAGGATCTTCTCCCTCTTCTTCTCCCGCAGTATCCGCCTTATCTCCTCCCTGGCCTCGTCCAGGGTCTTCTGATGGGGTTCCTTTCTGTCCTCGAGGCGGATTATATGATAGCCGAAACTGGTCTTCACGATATCGCTTATGTCCCCCGGATTCTTCAGGGCGAAGGCGGCCTTCTCGAACTCCTTTCCCACCTTTCCCCTTTCTATGTAGCCCAGGTCTCCCCCCTTTCTGGCTGCAGGGCTTATGGAGTACTTCTTCGCCAAGGCCACGAAGTCCTCCCCCTCCTCGAGGCGGCGCTTTATCTCTTTGGCCTCCTCAAGGGTCCTCACCACTATATGTCTCACCCTTATCCTCTCGCCCACGAAGAAGTCCTTCTTGTGTTTCCGGTAATACTCCTCAATCTCCTCCTCCTTCACCTCGTCCTTTCCCCTGAAGAGGTCCTCGAGGAGGGCCTCGATGATGAGCCCCTTCTTGAACCTCTCCACCTTGTTGAGGATCTCCTTGTCCCTGTCCAGGCCCCTCTTTGAGGCCTCAAGGAGCAGCAGCTCCCTGTCTATGAGATTGTTCAGGAACTCCCGCTTCTTCCCTTCTTCGAGGAGGAGGGGTTTGAGGAACTGGGGCAGTTGCTCCATCTCTCGGCGAAACTGTTCACGAGTGATGACCCTGTCCCCCACCCTCACCAGCTCCTCACCCTCTGGCCCGGAGGGGGTCTTTTTACAGGAAGATAGAAAAAATGAAAGGACTACGAAAGCCCCTATTACCCATCGATTGGACCTCATCCTCTCCTCCTTTGCCTCATTATACACCTCAGCTCAAGCGCTGCAAAAAGGTTTTGGCCTCCTCGATCGACTCCCTCCATCCCATTGCGCCAACCGTGATGATCAACTCCCCGGAGGGGGTGAGCCTGGCCTTCCCCCTGGACTCCTCCACCAACCTTACCAGTCGCTCAGGGTCCACCTTCCCATCAGGGGACAGGAGGAGGCGAAGCTCCCCTGCCTTTATCTCGAAACGCTGCACCCTATACCTCTGGAGCCAGATCTTCAACTCGATGACCTCAAAGAGGTTCCTCACCTCTGCTGGGGGAGGGCCATACCTGTCCCTTATCTCCTCCTTCAACTCCTCCAGTTCCTTCTCGTCCTCCACTAAGGAGAGTTTCTTGTAGAGGCCCAGGCGCTGGGTCTCCTCCTCCACGTATCCCTCCGGGATATAGGCCTCGATGGGGATATGGATCTCGGGGGTGACCTTTTTGGGGACCTCCTCCCCCTTGAGCTCCCTTATCGCCTCCTCCAGTAGGGCATTGTAGAGCTCCAGGCCCACCTCGGCGATGTGTCCTGATTGGCGGTGTCCCAGGAGGTTACCGGCCCCCCTTATCTCCAGGTCCCTCAAGGCGAGGCGGAAGCCTGAGCCGAGTTCGCTCAGCTCCTGGATGGCCCGGAGCCTCTTTGCGGAGGAGGCCGCCAGCTCCTTCCGGGGCGGCACCAGGAGATAGGCGTAGGCCTTCTTGGCCGAACGCCCCACCCGCCCCCTCAACTGGTACAGGTCGGCCAGGCCGAAGCGATCCGCACGGTTGATGATGATGGTGTTGGCATTGGGGATGTCGAGGCCCGACTCTATGATGCTGGTGCAGACCAGGAGGTCTATCTCTCCTCTGACGAAGCGGAGCATCACCCGCTCCAGCTCCCTTTCCCTCATCTGGCCATGGGCAATCCCTATCCTCACCTCGGGGACCAGCTCCTGGAGCCTTCGGGCGACCTCCTCGATCTCCTTGACCCGGTTGTGGACGAAGAAGACCTGTCCTCCCCTTCGGACCTCCTTGATGATCGCCTCCCTCACGATCCGGGGATCGAAGGGGAGGATGCGGGTGGAGATGGTCTGACGGGCAGGAGGAGGGGTGGAGATGAGGCTCATCTCCCTTATCCCCACCAGGGACATCTGGAGGGTGCGGGGGATGGGAGTGGCGGTCAGGGTCAGGCAGTCCACGGTCTTCTTCAGCTCCTTGAGCCTCTCCTTGTGGGCCACGCCGAAGCGCTGTTCCTCATCTATTATCAGGAGTCCCAGGTCGCGGAAGCGGACGTCCTTCTGCAGGAGTCGATGGGTCCCGATGACCACGTCCACCTTCCCCTCCCTCAACCCCTCGAGGATCTCCTTCTGCCTTCTGGGGGAGCGGAAGCGGCTTAACATCTCCACCACGATGGGATAACCCTGGAAGCGGGCTGAGAAGGTCTGGTAGTGCTGCTGGGCCAGCACCGTGGTGGGCACGAGGACCGCGACCTGCTTTCCATCCATCACCGCCTTGAAGGCCGCCCGGATCGCCACCTCCGTCTTCCCAAAGCCCACATCTCCGCAGATCAGGCGATCCATGGGCCGGGGGGACTCCATGTCCTTCATCACGTCCTCGATGGCCCGCCACTGATCCGGGGTCTCCTCGTAAGGGAAGGTGGCCTCGAATTCCTGATAGTAGGCGTCCCTGGGGCTGAAGGCGAAGCCCTCGAAGGCCTTCCTCGCCGCATATATCTCGATCAGTTCCCGGGCTATCTCCTCGGCGGCCCGCTTTGCCCTCCGCTTCGCCCTTCGCCATGAGGCGCTCCCCAGACGGTCAAGCCGCGGGGGCTCCTCCTTTGGCCCGAAGTATTTGTGGACGAGATCGAGGCGCTCGATGGGCACATAGAGCCTGTCCCCTCCCTCATACTCGATGAGGAGGAACTCCTTCTTCTCCCCCTCAAACTCGAGGCGGGAAAGCCCCCGATAAAGCCCTATGCCGTAATCCACGTGGACCAGATAATCCCCCACTTCCAGGTCCTCGAAGCTGCTCAAGGGCGGGGCGGAGGGACGGGGGGCTTTCGCCACTCTCCCCTTTTCCCCGAAGACCTCCTCCTCGCTGATGAACACCAGCCCCTCTTCCGGGAGGATGAAGCCGCCCGAAAGCTCTCCCACGACCACCCACGCCCTTCCCTCGGGTGAAAGTCTCCTCCAGTGATGGGCGATGGAGAAGGCCACTCCGTATTGGCCGAAGAGCTCCCTCACCCTCTCTGCCTGACGCTCACTGTGGACCACGAAGTAG
>CAYRAR010000161.1:0-3649 GCA_964422255.1 uncultured Thermodesulfobacteriota bacterium
TGGCGCCTTGCCTCGCGGGCGAATTTTTTCACCCGTTCTCTAAAAGCTTCCCGGAAATTTTTCATGTAAAGAAAGTTTAACAGAACTTAGGAAAAGTTGGAAGGACTCTGATGACTCGTTGGCAAAGGGGCTAAAGGTCGATCTTTATGTGAAGCTCTTTCAGCTGCTTTGGTTCCACCTCGGAAGGGGCGCCTGTCAGGAGGCAGGTGGCCTTCTGGGTCTTGGGGAAAGGGATCACGTCCCTTATGGTCTCCCTTCCGCTCATGAGCATCACCAGGCGGTCAAAGCCGAGGGCTATCCCCCCGTGGGGAGGGGCGCCGTAAGAGAGGGCCTCCAGCAGAAAGCCGAACTTCTGCTCGGCCTCATCCTCCCCTATCCCCAGGAGTTCGAAGATCCTCCTCTGGATGTCGACCCGGTGGTTACGGATACTCCCTCCGCCTACCTCTGTGCCGTTCAGCACCAGGTCATAGGCCCTGGCCCTCACCTCAAGGGGGGAGGCCTCAAGTTTTCCTATGTCCTCTTCCTTCGGGGCGGTGAAGGGGTGATGAACGGCCACAAGCCTTCCCTCCGTCTCGCTCCACTCAAGGAGGGGAAAATCTACCACCCACACGAACCGGTACTCCCCCTGGGGGATGCGTTGGAACTTCTGGGCGATCTGGAGCCTCATCTCCCCGAGGACCTGGTTCACCACCTTTTCCTCGTCAGCCACAAAGAGGAGGAGGTCACCCTTTGAGGCCCCGAGGAGTCCCTCCATCTCCTTCTGCCTCTCCGGGGGGATGAACTTGGCGATGGGGGATTGCCACCCGTCCTCCCCCACCTTTGCCCAGGCGAGCCCCTTGGCCCCAAGGGAGCATGCCAGATTGACCAGCTCATCCAGTTCCTTCCTCGAGAGCCCTTCTCCTCCCTCTAAATTCATCCCCTTCACCACCCCCCCTTCCTCCGTCGTCCTGAGGAAGACCTGAAAGTCGGTCTGGCGAGCCACTTCCGTCACGTCCACCAGCTCCATTCCGAAGCGCAGATCGGGCTTGTCCGTCCCGTAACGGGAGAGGGCCTCCTCGTAGGTCAGGCGGGGAAAAGGGGTCTTGAGCTCTATTCCCAGCACCTCCCGAAATAGGGTCTTCATCATTCCCTCTATACAGCCCTGCACCTCCTCCTCCCTCACGAAGGCCATCTCCACGTCCACCTGGGTGAACTCGGGCTGGCGGTCAGCCCTCAGATCCTCGTCGCGGAAGCAGCGGACTATCTGGAAGTACCGGTCGAAGCCTGATACCATCAGGAGCTGCTTGAAGAGCTGGGGGGACTGGGGCAGGGCGTAAAAGGCCCCGGGGTTGAGGCGGCTCGGGACCAGAAAGTCCCGAGCCCCTTCAGGGGTGCTGCGGGTGAGGAAGGGGGTCTCTATCTCCAGAAAGCCCTCCTCCGATAGGTACCGGCGGATGGACTGGGCCGCCCTGTGGCGCAGGAGCAGGTTCTGCTGCATGGGGGGGCGACGCAGATCGAGGTAACGGTACCGGAGCCTCACCCCCTCCCCTATCTCTGTCCCCTCCTCGAGGGGGAAGGGTGGGGTGCGGGCCTCGTTCAGGATCTTGAGCTCCTCGACCATCACCTCTATCTCTCCCGTGGGGATCTTCGGGTTCTCCGTCCCCTCGGGCCTTATGGCCACCTTCCCCTTCACCGCGATGACGTACTCGTTCCTCAGCCGGTGGGCCTTCCGGTGGGCTGCCTCGCTCACCTCGGGGTTGAAGACCACCTGAACGATTCCCTCCCTATCCCTCAGGTCAACGAAGATCAGCCCCCCATGGTCCCTGCGGCGGTGGACCCACCCCATGAGGGTTACTTCCTTCCCCGCATCCCTCCTCCTCAGCTCACCGCAAAGGTGACTTCTGCGCCAGTCACCGAGAAGGTCAATCGTTTCCTTCATATCAGATGAACTACCTCCCATCCTCGCTCCTCGAGCCTTCGGGAGATGAAGCGGCGGTGGCACCTCCAGGGTATCCTCTCGGCGCAGAAGATGGCCACCCTCTTTTTGGTCGCCATCTCCTCAAGCCGCCTGAGCCCCTCCTGGAAGGCCTGGGTCTCCATGTAAGCGGGATATCCCCCCTTCCGGTATCCTCCCAACTCCTTTCCCATCCAGACGTACTCTATCCCCTGCTTCGGCAGCTCATGAGCCAGGGCCTCGCCCTCGAAATGGGGGAATCGGCTCCTGGGGAACCTCCTTACATCCACCGCCACCTCTATCTCATTTTCCCTGAGCACCGATATGAACTCCTCTAAAGACCGGGTGCTTGTGCCGAGGGTGTAGATCTTCACCCTTCCTCGGACCTTATCAGTTCCTTCACCCTCTGGACCGCTTCATCTATTCCCACCAGGATCGTCTCCTTCGTCCTCCGCTTCCTTATCTCCACCTTCCCTTCCTTGAGGTTCCTTTCCCCCACGGTGAGCCTCAGGGGGATGCCGATGAGGTCTGCGTCCTTGAACTTCACCCCTGCCCGCTCATCCCGGTCGTCGAAGAGGACCTCCACCCCCTCGCCCTCCAGCTCCTCGTAGAGCCTCTCCGACACCCCCATCACCTCCGGGTCGTTGGTGTTCACGGGCAGCAGATATACGTGGAAGGGGGCGATGGACATGGGGAAGATGATCCCGTCTTCGTCGTGGTTCTGCTCTATGGCCGCGGCCACGGTCCTTCCCACTCCTATACCGTAACAGCCCATAACCAGGGGCCTCTCCTGCCCTTCGGCGTCAAGGTAGGTGGCCCCCATCGCTTCGCTGTACTTGGTCCCCAGCTTGAAGATGTGACCCACCTCTATCCCCCTCCAGATCTCGAGCTCTCCTCCGCAGCGGGGGCAGGGGTCTCCCTTTTGGGCCACCCGGATATCGGCGAACTCGGAGACCTGAAAGTCCCTTCCGGGGTTGACGTTTATTAGGTGCACGTCCTCCTCGTTCCCCCCCACCACCATGTTCCTCATCCCCGAGATGGCGTGATCGGCCACGATGGGCACCCTCAGCCCCACCGGTCCTGAGAACCCCATCGGCCCCCCGGTGACCTCCCGGATCGTCCCCTCGTCGGCCATCTCCACGGTGCTCACCCCCAGGTGCCTCCTCAGCTTGGGCTCGCTCAACTCATGATCGCCCCGCAGGAGGGCCGCCACCACCCCTTTGTCCGTCCTGAGGATGAGGGTCTTTATGAGTTTGGAAGGGGGAACCCCCAGGAAGGCCGCTACTTCCTCCACGCGGCTTCTGCCCGGGGTCAGGACCCGCTCCAGGGGGCGGGGTTCTTCCTTTTCCCCTTTCCCCTCACTCCTTCCCACCTCTGCCATCTCGATATTGGCGGCGTAATCACAGCTGCTGCAGCTGGCGATCACGTCCTCTCCACTCTCTGCCAGGACCATGAACTCGTGGGAGAAGCGTCCCCCGATGAGCCCGGTGTCCGCCTCCACTGCCCGGAAGCGAAGGCCGCACCTCTCGAATATCCTGCAGTAAGCCTCGTACATCTTGCGGTAGCTCTCCTCGGCCCCCCTCTCATCGGCGTCGAAGCTGTAGGCGTCCTTCATGATGAACTCCCTTGCCCTCATCACCCCGAAGCGGGGGCGGATCTCATCCCTGAACTTGGTCTGGATCTGGTAGAGGTTCAGGGGAAGCTGCTTGTAGGAGC
>CAYRAR010000162.1:0-3391 GCA_964422255.1 uncultured Thermodesulfobacteriota bacterium
CCTCCTTGAATCTGAGAGACGGGGATGTTATCTTTTAGACGAGATGGCCGAAGAGGTGGTGAGGATAGAAGGGGTCTGGGTCAGGATCGGGGCGACGATGGTCCTCGAGGATGTCAACCTCTCCATAAAGAAGGGGGATTTTCTTGGCATAATCGGCCCCAATGGGGGAGGGAAGACGACCCTCCTTCGCGTCATCCTGGGACTGATCAAGCCCGAGCGGGGAAGGGTGAAGGTCTTCGGGATGGACCCTGAGGAGGGGAGGAAGTTCGTCAGTTATGTCCCCCAGTACACCACTTTTGACCTCGACTTTCCCATCCGGGTCTGGGATGTGGTGCTCATGGGCCGGCTGGAGAAGCGAGGGCTTTGCCGCAGGTATCGTCCCGAGGACGAAGAGAGGGCCTTTCAGGCCCTGAAGATGGTGGAGATGGAGGAGTTTAAGGACCGTGAGGTGAAGGGCCTCTCAGGGGGACAGGTCCAGAGGGTACTCATCGCCCGAGCCCTGGCCACCGAGCCCAAGCTCCTCCTCATGGACGAGCCCACCTCAAGCATAGACCTCCCTGTCCAGACGGAGATCTTTGAAATCCTTCATCGTCTACGGGGTGAGGTGACCATAGTGATGGTGACCCATGACATAGGCGCCCTCTCAGTATATGTAGATAAGATAGCTTGTCTCAATCGCCGCCTCTTTTACCACGATTCCAAGGAGATAAGGCCCAAGGAGCTGGAAGAGGTCTATCAATGCCCCGTGGCCCTGATAGCCCATGGGGTGCCTCATTTAGTTTTGAAGGAACATTGATGGAAATCCTCCAATATGAATTCCTGAGAAACGCCCTCCTGGCCGGGGTCCTCGCTTCGGTGGCCTGCGGGATCGTCGGCAGCTTCGTCCTGGTGAAGAGGATCGTCTTTCTGGCCGGAGGTATCGCCCATGCCTCTTTCGGGGGGATAGGTCTCGGGTATCTGCTCGGGGTGAACCCGGTCCATTCCGCCCTGGCCTTCAGCCTCCTTTCGGCCATGGGGATGGGAGCGACGGTTAAGAGGATCAGGGTCTCAGAGGATGCCGCCATCGGTATCCTCTGGACCATAGGGATGGCTTTGGGGATCCTCTTCGTGGGGCTCTCTCCGGGTTATGCCCCTGACCTCTTCAGCTATCTCTTCGGCAATATTCTAATGGTCCCCACAGGGGACCTGATATTGATGGCTGTCCTTGATCTCTTCATTTTGCTCGTCACCCTCACCCTGTACAAGGAGCTTGTGGCCGTCTGTTTCGACGAGGAGTTCGCCACTGTGGCGGGCCTTCCCACCCGAACCCTTTACCTCCTCCTTTTGGCGATGGTGGCCCTTACGGTGGTGATGCTGATAAGGATCGTCGGGATCATCCTGGTCCTTGCCCTCATTACCATTCCCGCAGCCACTGCCCGACGCTTCAGCACGGGTATGAAGCGGATGATAGCCCTTTCCGTCCTGTTTGGGATGATCTTTGTCATCGCCGGTCTCCTCCTCTCTTATCTTTTCAACCTCCCCTCCGGAGCGACCATCATCTTGGTGGGTGGAGGGATGTTCGTCCTCCTCGAGCTCTTCAGGAGGAGATGAATGGAGTTGCAGGAGATAGTTTCTGCCCTCGAGGCAATCCTTCCGGAGTTCTCGGTGGAGTATGTGGATTTTGGGCATGGCGGATTCCTTCCCTATCGGCTTCGGGGGATAGGGGCGGTGGTGAGGTTCGACGAGAGGAAGATATACCTTGACAGGGACCTCCCTCCGGCAGAGGAAGAGGTGACCTGGGCCCATGAGCTCCTAAGCATATATTATTTCCTCTCCGAGGGGGTGATCCGGCACGACGACGAGGTCGAGGCCGAGGCAAGAGAACTGATGAGAAACGAGGAGAACAGGAAGATCATTTACCGCCTTCGGGAGAGATTCGGGTTTTTCCCCTCCCATGACTCTGATAGAATGGCCAAAAACGCCAAGAGGAGGCCTTGATGGGAGAAATCAAGAGGGCACTTATCAGCGTCTCCGATAAGACAGGGGTAGTGGAATTCGCCCAGGACCTTTCTTCCTTCGGGGTGGAGATCCTCTCCTCTGGGGGAACGGCAAGGGCCTTGAGGGCAGCAGGGCTGGAGGTTATCGAGGTATCCTCCTACACCGGGTTCCCGGAGATAATGGATGGGAGGGTCAAGACCCTTCATCCTTTAATCCACGGGGGGATCCTTGCCGACAGGGAGAAGCGAGAGCATCGCCGCCAGATGGATTCCCTGGGGATAAGGCCTATCGACCTGGTGGCGGTCAATCTCTATCCCTTTGAGGCCACCGTGGCGCGGGAAGGGTGCACCCTGGAGGAGGCGATCGAGAACATAGATATCGGCGGCCCCACCCTCATAAGGGCAGCGGCCAAGAACTTCAAGTACGTGACGGTGATAGTGGACCCTGCGGATTACTCCCGGGTCATAGAGGAGTTGAAGGGGAGTAATGGACGCATCTCTCTCAAGACCAACCTGGAGCTGGCACGGAAGGCCTTCTCCCATACCCATCACTACGACGGGGCCATCGTCCAGTACCTGAAAGGGGTGGAGGTTGAGGGATGAAGGTCCTCGTGGTAGGAGGAGGGGGGAGGGAGCACGCCCTTTGTTGGAAGCTCTCCCAAAGCCCTTTAGTAGAAAAGGTTTACTGCGCCCCGGGAAACGGGGGGATAAGCAGGGTGGCCGAGTGCGTGCCCATCTCTCCCACCGATATAGAGGGCCTCTGCTGTTTCGCCTCCGAGAGGGAGATAGACCTTACGGTGGTGGGACCGGAGCTCCCTCTGGCCATGGGGATGGTGGATTTCTTCCAAGAGAGAGGGCTTAAGATCTTCGGTCCCACACGGGCCGCTGCCCAGATCGAGGCGAGCAAGGCCTTTGCCAAAGAGTTCATGAAGAGGCACGGCATCCCCACCGCTCCCTACCGCATCTTTTCCGATCCCGCTGAGGCGATCTCCTACATCAGGGAGGAGGAGGGGCCCTTTGTGGTGAAGGCCGACGGATTGGCAGGGGGTAAAGGGGCCATCGTTACTGATACCCGCGAGGAGGCCCTGGAGGCCGTAGATCTGATCATGGTGAAGAGGGCCTTCGGCGATGCAGGGGAAAGGGTGGTGGTGGAGAGGCGACTCTACGGAGAGGAGGCCTCCTTCATCGTTTTCTCTGACGGTGAGAGGTTCATTCCCCTTCCCACCTCCCAGGACCATAAACCGGTCTTCGACGACGACAAGGGACCCAACACCGGGGGAATGGGCGCCTACAGCCCTGCCCCTCTGGTCACCCCTGAACTTGAGCGGCGTATCCTCCAGGAGATCATGGCCCCGGCCATCAGGGGAATGGCGGAAGAGGGGAGGCCCTATCGCGGTGTCCTTTATGCCGGCCTG
>CAYRAR010000162.1:3401-3632 GCA_964422255.1 uncultured Thermodesulfobacteriota bacterium
GGGTCCTCGAGTTCAACTGCCGTTTCGGCGACCCCGAGACCCAGCCCCAGGTGGTGAGGATAGAGGAGGACATCGTACCGCTCCTTGAGGCATGTGTGGAGGGGAAACTCCCCGAAAGGGGGCTTCGCCTCTCGTCGGGGGCGGCCGTCTGCGTGGTCATGGCCTCGGAGGGATACCCCGGCAAGTACGAAAAGGGGAAGGAGATAAGGGGGCTGGAGGAGGCGGAGGGGA
>CAYRAR010000163.1:0-3604 GCA_964422255.1 uncultured Thermodesulfobacteriota bacterium
CTCTGCACGTAGGAAAAGCTGAGCTCTACAGAACCTTTACCGCCTTAGGAAACTTGGCAGACCGGGCAGGCGAGCTACACATTGAGGTAAACGCTGATCTTCCCGAAGACGTGGACCAAAACTGGCTCCGCAACGCCGTCTACGAGCCCTTAGATGAGGCAGGGATAAAATGGGAGAAAAAGTGATATTTGGAATTCATAAATTTGATGTAGAATTGTCTAAGTGTAATTAAGGGGTCTAATAAACTTGACCATACTGATTTTCCCTCGAACCTGCTATTGCGCATAAGTGGGTGATACTATGCTCGTGACTACGGGGGCTACACGAAAATTGACGTTTTCGTGTAGTTAGAGGTCCAAAAACCCCCACTTCTACCCCTCAACCTTCCCTTCCGCTTCTGGATTGCGGGTTCGAGGCCCGCTCCAGGCACCAATTTTGTTCTCCCCCACCTTTTCTTCTTGTTGACATAGCTGAACCCTTTCTCTAAAATTCTTCGGGCTTGTGATAATCCTTCCAAATCCTTGAGTGAGGGGGAAGATGAAAAAGCAGTTGTTCTCACCTGGTCCTACCCCGGTGCCGGAGAGGGTGCTTTTGGCGATGGCCCAACCCCTGATCCATCACCGCGATCCTGCCTTTGAGGAGATCTTCCAGGAGGTGAGAGAGGGGCTGAAATACGTCTTTCAGACCGAACAGGATGTGTTGGTCTTCGCCTCCTCGGGGACAGGGGCGATGGAGGGGGTGGTGGTGAACACCCTCTCTCCGGGAGACAATGTCCTGGTGGTGAGGGGCGGAAAGTTCGGCGAGAGGTGGGGGGAGATCTGCGAGGCCTATGGGATCGAGGTCACCCCCATAGACGTTCCCTGGGGGGAAGCGGTGGATCCGGAGATGGTGTCCAGGGCCTTGGACGGGGACCCCTCCATAAAGGCGGTCCTGGTCCAGGCCTGTGAGACCTCCACAGGGGTGATCCATCCCATCGAAGAGCTCGCTGAGATCGTAAGGGGGAGGGACGGGACCATCCTGGTGGTGGATGCCATCTCTGCCCTTGGAACCTATGACCTCCCCATGGATCGCTGGGGGCTGGATGTGGTGGTGAGCGGATCACAGAAGGCCCTGATGCTGCCGCCAGGGCTCTCCTTCGTGGCCCTGAGCCCCAAGGCATGGGGATTTGTGGAACGATCCACGCTCCCCAAGTACTACTTTGACTTCAAGAAAGAGAGGGAGTCCCAGCGCAAGAATCAGAGCCAGTTCACCCCGGCCATCTCCCTGGTGGTGGGGCTGAGGGAGGCCCTGAGGATGATCCGGGAGGAGGGCCTGGAGAGTGTCTTTGCCCGCCACGAGAAACTCGCCCGGGCCACCCGGGAGGCGGTTAAGGCCTTAGGGCTCGAACTCCTCGCCTCCTCTCCCAGCCCCTCGGTCACCGCCATCAAGGTCCCTCCGGGGATAGATGGGAAGAAACTGAAGAACGCCTTTGAGGAGCGCTTCGGCCTGATAGTGGCCGGGGGACAGGCAAAGCTTAAGGGAAAGATCATCAGGATCGCCCATATGGGATACTTCCAGCCCACCGACGTCCTTCAGGCTATAGGGGCCCTGGAGATGCTGCTGAAGGAGATGGGCTATCCCGTGGAGATGGGAAAAGGGGTGAAGGTGGCAGAGGAGATCCTGAGCTCATAGGAGGCAGAGATGAAGGTACTGGTCGCCGATGACCTCTCCCCCCAGGGAATAGAGATCCTCGAGAAGGCCGAGGGGATAGAGGTGGAGGTGAGGAAGGGGCTCTCCCCTGAGGAGTTGAGGGAGGCCCTCAAGGGGTGTGACGCCCTGATCGTGCGCAGCAGTACCAAGGTGACCGCCGAGGTCCTCGAGGGGGTCGAGGGACTCAAGGTGATCGGCAGGGCCGGAGTGGGGGTGGACAACATAGATGTGGAGGCGGCTACCCGCAAGGGGATAATCGTGATGAACACCCCTGGTGGAAACGCCATGGCTGCAGCCGAGCATACCCTCGCCCTCATGTTCGCCATCGCCCGGAAGATCCCTCAGGCCGCTGCCTCGATGAGGGAGAAGAAGTGGGAGAAGAAGCGGTTCATGGGGATGGAGCTTTACGGGAAGACCCTGGGGGTGATCGGCCTGGGAAACATCGGAAGCATTGTGGCCAACAGGGCCAAGGGCCTGGGGATGAAGGTCCTGGCCTACGATCCCTATATCTCCCCGGAGGTGGCTGCCCAGAGGGGGATCGAGCTGGTGGGGCTTGAGGAGCTGCTGGAGCGCTCCGATATCGTCACCGTCCACGTCCCCAAGACGAAGGAGACCGAGGGGATGATAGACCGGGAGGCGATCTCCCGGATGAAGGACGGGGTGATGATCATCAACTGCGCCAGGGGGGGAATAGTGGACGAGGAGGCCCTGGCCGAGGCGTGCCGGAGCGGGAAGGTGAGGGCTGCGGCGGTGGACGTCTTCGTCCAGGAACCCCCTCCTCCTGACAACCCGCTGCTGGAGCTGGAGAACGTGGTCTGCACTCCCCATCTGGGGGCCTCCACGGCCGAGGCCCAGCAGAACGTCGCCGTGGCCATTGCCAAGCAGGTCCTCGAGTACCTCCAGACCGGGACGGTGAGGAACGCGGTGAACGTCCCCTCGGTAGACGCCGAGACCCTGGCCACCATCGGCCCCTTCCTCCGTCTGGCGAAACAGATGGGGGCATTCTTCGCCCAGACCTGCCCCTTCCCCGCCCGGGAGCTCCTCATAGAGTATCAGGGGGAGGTGACCCGCCACAATGTGGCCCCGCTTACAGCGGCAGCCTTAGCAGGCCTTCTGCGCTTCTACATGGAGGAGAGCGTCAACGAGGTCAACGCCCCCTTCATCGCCAAGGAGAGGGGTATCGAGTACAGGGAATCGAAGATGAGCGAGGCGGCCGACTTCACCAGCCTGATCACCCTGAGGGCCAGGGGGGAGGGAGGGGAGCACCTGGTGGCCGGGACCCTCTTCGGGAAGAAGGAGCCGAGGCTGGTGAAGATCAACGAGTACCGGGTGGAGACGGTTCCCGAGGGGACGATCCTCCTGGTAGATACCTGGGACAAACCCGGAGTGATCGGCAATATCGGAACGACCCTGGGCACCAAGGAGATAAACATCGGTAACATGCACTTCGGAAGGGACACGGAAGGGGGGAAATCCCTCTGCATCCTGCACCTGGACTCCGTCCCCTCTGAAGAGGTGATCGAGGAGATCGCCCGCCTGCCTAACGTTCTTTCCGTGAAGTTAGTGCAGCTTTAAGGGGTCCTTATGCCTTGTCTGGTAGTCGTGGGGGCTCAGTGGGGGGATGAAGGGAAGGGGAAGGTCATAGACCTCCTCGCCTCCAGGGCCGATGTGATCGTCCGCTTCCAGGGGGGAAGCAATGCCGGGCACACCCTGGTGATAAAGGGGGAAAGGTTCATCTTCCACCTCATCCCCTCGGGGATACTCCATAAGGGGAAAAAGTGCGTCATAGGAAATGGGGTCGTGGTGGACCCTGAGGTCCTCGTGGAGGAGCTCGACTCCCTCAGGGAGCGGGGACACCCCGTGGAGGCTGACCAGCTCCTTCTCAGCGAGGCGGCCCACCTGGTCCTCCCCTACC
>CAYRAR010000164.1:0-3601 GCA_964422255.1 uncultured Thermodesulfobacteriota bacterium
TATCATCTGAAGAAGCTTAACGTCTTGGGAAAATTTTTGATCATTATCACCGCCGATCATGGGGAGGAGTTCTGGGACCACGTGGACTTAGAGAGGGAACATTTCTACGATCCCAGGCCGGTTTTCGGCGTGGCCCATGGCCATCACCTCTGGCAGGAGTTGATAAGGGTGCCCCTTATACTGATCTCTCCGGAGATAAAGGGAAGGGAGTGCAGGGAGAGGAAGAGCCTTGTGGACTTAGCGCCCACAGTCCTGCAACTCATGGGCATTGAGGGATGGGAGAGTCTGAACTTGGACGGGAGGGGGCTTTTTGATGACTCTCCGGAGAGGGTGATCCTGGCAGAGGACGTGGCCTTTGGGTATGAAAAGAAGGCGTTGCTGAAGGGCAAGTACAAACTATACTACTCGCGGGGGGATTCGATAAGCTGGGTTTTCGACCTGTCCCAAGATGCCGCCGAAAAGAACCCCATGACATTACCAGAGGTCGCTGATGAGTTGATGAGATATTTGCCCCCTGAGAGGGGAAATGGATCACAGATATCCGTTGACGAAGAGATAAGGGAAAGATTACGAGATTTGGGATACTTAGAGTGAGGGGAGAAATCTGCTCTTCCCTTCCATAAAAACGGCCAGATTCGAAAAAACCGTTGAAGTCCTATGATGAGACCTCAAATCAGGGTTACAGGGGGATAAGGTGGTCCCTTCGGAAGGGGTCCGAGAAGCTCTTGCCTCTCTCCTTTTGGGATGATCCAAGGGAATTTCTGAGGGCCTTTTCCCACCAAAGGATCTTAAAGGATTCCCTGACGCGCAAGGTCGTCATAATTTCCCTGCCCGAGGGCACCTATTTGGTGAAGGACTACAAGATAAGGGGATGGAAGGAAAAGGCGAAATATCTTTTTGCCCCCTCGAAGGCCCAAAAGGAGTGGATAGTGGGCATCGTGGCTCGGAGGAGGGAGGTTCCCACCCCTTTGCCGCTGGCCATGGGGGAGAGGCGGAGGTGGGGAATACTGAGGGAGGCCTTTTTTGTGGCGGAGGCCGTCGTCCCCTCCAAAGCCCTTATGGAGCTGCCACGGGAGAAGATCTCAGTGACCTATCTGGAGAAGGCGGCCGCCTTGCTGAGGAAGGTACATCGGGCGGGGATATTTCACAAGGATCTACATGCGGGGAACATCCTGGTCGATGAGGAGGATGGCGAGTTGTTCCTCATAGACCTTCACCGCTCGAGTTTCTCCCGATCCGTTCCCGAGAGGAAGCGGCTGTGGAACATCGCCCAGTTGTTCCTCTCCCTCCAGGGAAAGATCTCCCTCGAGGAGAAGGGGCATTTTCTTCGGATTTATGATGAGGACCAGGACATGATAAAGGGGGACCATGGGGAGGCCCTGAGAAAGATAGAGAAGATGGAGAGGAAGATATGGTACCGTCACATGAAGAGCAGGACGAAGCGGTGTCTGAAGAACAGCACCGGTTTTTACACCCTGAGGGGCGATGGGTGGAAGGTATGGGCGAGGAGGGAATGGGAGGTGGGGGACCTCTTTGAGATATTGAAGGCTCATGAAGCGATCATGAGGGGTGAGGCGGGAGGGCTGATAAAGAGGGATCGTCGCACCGCCATCTCCTCTGTGGACTTTCGGGGGAAGAGGATATACGTGAAGGAGTTCATCTACCCGAATCTTAAAGAGAGATTAAAGGACACCTTCAGAGGGGTCAAAGGGCTTAAGGCGTGGATTGGTGGTAACGGGCTTCTGGTGCGGGGGGTGGATGTGGGGCCTGTGGCCTTTCTCCTCCAGAGGAGGGCACTTCTCCCCTCGAAGGCCTTCCTCTTTATGAGCGCTGATGAGGGATATAAGGACCTGAAGGAAATGATAAGCTCAGCTGAAGGATCGCTTCCCAAGAGGAAGTTCCTCGAAGAGCTGGCAGATTTTATTGCCTTCCTCTTCGAGAGGGGGATCGTCCATAAGGACCTTAAGGCCAGGAACATCCTGGTCGCTGAGAGAGGGGGAGGCTGGCGATTTTCGTTGACGGACTGGGAAGACGTCAGGTTCCGGAAGAGGGCCTCAAGGAGAGACGTGATAAGGGCGCTGGTCCAGTTGAACACCTCGATCCCCCTCTCTCTGATGGGCTGGAGGGATCGCGTTTACTTTTTGGGGAAATTTCTCGACTCCCTGGGGGAAGGAGACAAGACCTCCTTCTTAAAGGAGATAGCGGAGTTGAGCGAGAAGAGGGGTTATGACGAGTCCTGAAAGAGGAGGACGGAGACCTCCCGGATCCTTTCGAGGCCCTTTATCTCCAAGGGAAAGAGGGGGAGGATGAGTAAGTCGAGTTTCTCCCCATATCTGCTCTTCAGAAAGGAAAGGTATCCCTCCTGCATCTCCTTTCTGCGCCTGTGGAAATCGCAGTCCGCCTCCTTTATGTAATGGTTTACGATGAGGTATCCCGCCCGAAGGCCATGGTCCTCCAAGTCCTTGAGGATCCTTTCCGTCTGTCTCACCCCCAGGGCCTCGGAGATGGTGACCACTATATATTCCACCTTGGATCGATCCCTGATGAAGGAGGCGATTTCCCGGGAGAGCTCCTCCCACCCGGAGATGATCTCAAGCAGCGATCGCTTCCCCCGCCGAAGCCTCACGGCTTCCTTCGCCTTCTCCACGTAACTGTAGAGATTCAGATAGAACTTCGTGGCCCCTTCAAGGTGGCGGAGGAAGAGCTCGGGCAGATGAAGGAGCTTAAGTGTATGCCCTGCAGGAGCCGTATCCCATATCACCACCTCATATTCCCCTCTCTTCACCAGCTCCACGATGTAATAAAGCATGTACTCCTCTTCGATCCCCGGAGCCCTTCCGATGTAATTGAGAACGAAGTCATACTCCAGGTCGGCGAAGGAGGAGACCACCTCGTATATCTCCGGGCCAAACCGCTCCTTCCAGCGGGAAAGGATCACCTCACTGGATATTTCCAGGGCCCAAAGGCCCTCTGCCCCTGGTATCCCGGTGATCCTGTCCCCGACTTCGATCTCGAATATATCGGACAGAGAGGGGGTAGGATCGCTGGAGATGATAAGCGTCCTTTTGCCTTCCTCGGCCATCCTCAGGGCGATGGCCGCCGCACAGGTGGTCTTTCCCACCCCTCCCTTACCGCCCACCATGATGAGCTTCTTGTCTCCCTGAAGGAGTCCGGAAAGTCCCATCTTTACCCCAATAGAAGGAAATAAGCGGCGCTCACGGCCCAGCAGTAAGGGGCGAACAGATAGAACTTACCTCTCCTTATTAAGCCGAGCAGGAACCTGAGGGACAGGTATCCGCTCGACGCGGCTACGATGACCCCCGCCCCGAAGGCCCCCAGGGCAGACGAAGGAAGGGTGAAGAAGTCCCTCGCCTTCAGCAAGGTGGCCCCTGCGATGGCCGGTATGGCGAGCAGAAAGGAGAACTCCCCCGCCCATTCCCTCTCCAGTCCACAGAGGAGCGCTGCAGACAC
The DNA here is from genome assembly GCA_964422255.1 of uncultured Thermodesulfobacteriota bacterium. Classification (GTDB taxonomy): domain Bacteria; phylum Desulfobacterota; class B13-G15; order B13-G15; family B13-G15; genus CAYRAR01. The sequence continues at coordinate 3,472 of CAYRAR010000164.1, forward strand.
GGTCGCCCCTGAACGGGATATCCCGGGAAGGATGGCGGCGGCCTGAAAGACCCCGATCATGATCGCCCTCCATGTCCCGGTTCCCTCAGGTCCTCTCCTCCCTTCCTTCACGTATCGGGTCGACCATAAC
>CAYRAR010000165.1:0-3561 GCA_964422255.1 uncultured Thermodesulfobacteriota bacterium
GACAGCGTGGAGGAGATCTTCGTCTGCTACGAAGAGTTGAGGGATAAGTATGGAAATGAAGTCGAAAATATACCCTTAGGGGCAGTGGCTATGTATACATTCTGTCAGAAGATAAGGGTGGGGCTGCAGCAATTGATGGCCGGCAGCAGGAACTTCAAGATTTCAACGATATCCCGCAGCGACCTCATGGCCTTGACCGAGGAGGCAGCGAAGATTTCAGGGATTCCTTACGTGATGGAGGCCTACAAGGAGGAGGCAGAGAAGATTTTAGGAGGCAGGGCTTGATTCCCTTTTTTGGCCTGACCTGCAGGTTATTTGGAAGGCCACTGTTCTCTGAAACCGCCTGGTAACGGTGGCTCACCACCTGACGGCACTGCCTACGCCTATTAAAACAGCAACTTGATCCACCACTTTTAGAGGAACAAAGGAGCAGCGAGGGATCACTGTGATGAGGATGGCGAGTAAGCTGAATCCCCCAGCGATGAGCCACTGCATGAAGGTAAAGCGTCTTTCCCTTGACAAAAGGGAGGAAGTTGGTTAAAAGTCCTTTCCTCGAGGAGGGTGATAGTGGCGAAGAGGAGCAAATCGGTACTGAAAAGGATCAGGCAGAACGAGGCCCGTCGTTTGAGGAACAGGCACTACAAGTCCACCCTCAGGACCCTGATCAAGAGGGTTAGGGAAGCAGTGGCTGAGGGGGACAAAGAGAAGGCCCAGGCGGCTCTCGCCCAGGCCATCCCCTTCATAGACAAGGCAGCAAGCAAGGGCGTGATCCACTGGCGCAATGCCGCAAGGAAGGTCTCCCGCCTGACCCGCCTGGTAAACCGCCTGGGAGAGTCTTCAACCGCATAGGCTGACGATCAGCCTTTCCATTAGCAACCTGGGAGGTAAAGAGGTGGATTTGAGGTCGAGATCCGCTTCGTAGAGCCTGAGGAGGGCCTCCTCGAGCCGCTCTTGAGGGATCCTTCTGGCGAGGGAGACCATCTCCCTCCTCTCAGTTCCCTCTTTCCTGGTACCCAGGATCTCTTTCAAGAAGAGGAGCTTTCGGAAGTACCACGCCATGGCCCCCAGGAGCCTTGAGGGGAGCTCCCCTGATTCCCAAAGGCGGTCGAAGGCCTTAAGGGCCCCTCTCAGGTCCCTTTCGGCCAGGGAGGAGGCGAGCTCGAATACGGAGGGGACCCTCATCGCCCCCACCGTCTCCAGTACATCCTCCTCCTCGATCCGACCTCCTTCCACATAGAGGGAGAGCTTCTCGAGCTCCTTCTCCACCGAGACGAGGTCCGCCCCCACCAGTTCCCTCATCAGTTGGGCTGCCTCCCGAGAGACCTCAACCCCCTTCTCGGACGCCATCCTTTGAATCCAGGGGAGGAGGTCCCGTTCTTTCACCGAGGGGAAGGAATACGTCCACTCATCCTTCAGCCCTGGAGGTACTGGGGTGAGGTCCCCCTGGACGGAGAGGATGAGGACGGTGGAAGGGGAGGGGTTCTGAAGATATTGAAGGAGGAGGGAAGACTTGAGGAGGGGGGATTTCTCCTTTCCCTTTATGAGGACCACCTTCCCCTTTCCCATCAGGGGCAGGGAGGAACACAGCTCGAGGACCTCCTCAGGGGAGGATTCCTCTGCGGAAAGGGACAAAAGGTTCAAGGCCCTTTCCTCGGGTGGGAGGACGGCCTCAACGATCATCCCCACCGCCCTTTCCCTCAGGTGGTCCTCCTGCCCGTAAAGGAAGTATACGGGATGAAGGATACCCCTCTTCAGCTCGCCCTCGAGCCGCAAGAAGTCGCTCTGAACGTCCCTCTTTCCCCTCAAGGGGTTTGCTCCTCGGCCAGGTACTGGGCGATGGATGGGAGGCCGTCCCTCCTCGGGGTCTGGTTCCACTTGGCGATCAGGTAGTATTTTTCCCCCTCCATGATGCGGCATTCCTCCTCCAGGAACTCCTCGGCCTCCTTGGTGTCCATCTCCCTGGTGGAGTTCACGTAACTGAGGGTCCTGATGTAGTAGATGGGGATGAGGGAGTTGAGCAGGAGGGGCCTTTCGAAGGCCTCATCCCGGAAGGCGACGATGTAATCGAAGAGGATCCTCGCCCAGAGGTCGGCAGGGACCGATACATCCTGGGGAGCCTTCCCTTTCACCTCCATCAGGTCAGTGAGGTTCAGGGGAGAGATGACCTTCTCCCATACCTCCCTGTATTCCTCCTCTCCCTGGAGGAAGTTCCTGTAGAGCCTTTCGGTGTCCACCTTCACCTCGGGAGGGTCCTCCTTGACCCCGAGGCCAAAGCCGAAGATGCTGGTGGGCAGGCTATCAGCCACGTCCTTCCAGATGAACTCGAAGTCTATGGCGAGCTGAAAGACCGTTCCGATCACCTGATAGAACATGGGACCCAGGTGAGCGCCAGGGTCCTTGGCCCGGTGGGACTTGGGGGCCCCGAGGAAGGTCTGACACACCTTGAAGCGGCGGGCGATGGCGATGGTGGTCATCCAGATGTCTATCCCGAACTCATAGACGTTCTCATCCCAGGTCTTCTCCGTGAGATAGGCCCGGGCCAGCCTCCCGGAGAAGGCGAAGTCCCCGGCGATGGGCTGGCGGGTCCTCAGACCGTAGAGGACCCGGGTAAGGGGGTAGGTTATGTTGTTGGTGATGGTCCCGTCGTATTTGTGGCGGACGTAGATGGGGATCACGTAGTCGTTCCCCAAGTAGATGGGCTCGGCCAGGTACTGCATCCACTGGGGGGTGATGCTCTTGAGGTCCGCATCCACCATGATGATCACCTCTGCTCCCAGTTCCACACCGGCCTCAAAGAGGTTCCTGATGTTCCTCCCCTTTCCCTTCACCCCAGGGGGGGTGGAGATATAGAGCTTGGGGGTCTTGGTGGGAGTGGCGAAGAAAGCGTCCTTTGTGCCATCGGGGGAGTTGTTGTCCACGTTCAGGATGACGGCCTCCTTCCTCCAGAAGTACTTGGTGAGGCCCTCGTCCACCTTCCCGACCACGTACCCGATGGAGTCGGCCTCCTTGTAGGAGGGGATGCCCACCACTATCTCGGCCTTCTTCACTCTGTCTGGATTCTCTATCACACGCTCCATCGCATGCCTCCTCATGATTGATGTTCGGGACGGAGGAGGTCGTTTACGACCTTAACCGGGTTGAAGGTGATGAGGGGGACCTCCACGAACACCGTGTTCCAGTAGGCCATGGAGCCGTTCCAGAGGCCGGGGAGCTCTAAAGCCTTAAGGGGCCTTCCATCCTTCGACTTCTCGGTGATGATGACCGCCTCCGGATCCACATACCGGGAGAGGTCAAACCTCCTCCCCTTATGGTCCCTCAGGCCGCAGACGATGTCCACGGGGTTGAAGTGGGTGGCTGAGAGGAAGATCTCCTGCTGTTCCTTGGTGGGGGCGACCTGAGCGCTCTCCACGATCTGCACGGAGATGGTCCCATCCCTTCCCGCCACCCAGAAGGGGCCACCGCCCGGCTCCCCCTGGTTTGGCACCACCCCACATACCCTGATGGGTCGGTGTAGCCTATCCATCAGGTAATCCCTCTTCTGCTTCAGGGAGAAGCGCCCCC
>CAYRAR010000166.1:0-3548 GCA_964422255.1 uncultured Thermodesulfobacteriota bacterium
CGGCGTTCGTGATAACCTGGATGGCGGGATGAGAGCTGACCTTCGAGATCATCCCCCCCAGAAGGGCCTGGGGGTCCTCCCCCGAGAGGGTGAAGCGGAGGCGTCGCAGATTCCCCCCTAAGGTCGCCTCCCTCTCCACCAAGAAGACCTCAAACCCCTGCTCGGCAAAGCTCAGGGCGGCGGTCATCCCGGCAAGTCCCCCTCCCACCACTAAGGCCCTCTTCCTTACGGGCAGCCGCTCCTTCTTCAGTGGCTCAAGCAGAAGGGCGTTGGCCACCGCCATCCTCACTAAGTCCTTCGCCTTCTCCGTGGCCCGCTCCCTGTCCTTCATGTGGACCCAGGAGCACTGATCACGAATATTGGCCATCTCAAAAAGGTAGGGGTTCAGCCCTGCCTCCCTCAGGGTCTGGCGGAAGAGGGGCTCGTGGGTCCTCGGTGAGCAGGAGGCGACCACCACCCGGTTGAGCCGCTCTTCCTTTATCACCCTCTTGAGCTTCTCCTGGGCATCCTGAGAGCAGGCAAAGAGGATGTTCTCCGCATAGACCACATGGGGGAGCCCTTTAGCGTAGTCCCTCACCGCCTCCACATCCACCACCCCGGCGATGTTTATCCCGCAGTGGCACACTATGACCCCGATTCTCGGCTCCTCACTGGAGGTATCCCTCTCGGGAGGATACTCCTGGGGCTCTATCAGCTCACCCCTTACAGGGGCAAGGGGCGCCTGGGCGCAGGCGGCCGCCCCGCTCGCCTGAGCCACCGTTTCGGGGATGTCCTTTGGCCCCTGGAAGACCCCACAGACATAAACCCCCTTCCGGGAGGTGGAAAGGGGCGAGAAGGTGGCGGTGGAGCAGAAGCCCGAAGGGTCAAGTTCCACCCCGATCCTCCTTGCCATCTCCTTGGCCTCCTCTGAAGGCCCGATCCCCACTGAGAGGACCAGCAGATCGAACTCCTCCTCCCTCATCCTTCCCTCCTCACCCAGATACTGGACGAGGAGGTTCCTGCTCTGGGGGTCTTCTGTCACCCGGGAGACCAGGGAGCGGACGAACCTTACCCCGTGCTCCTCCTCTGCCCGCTCGAAGTAGGCGTCAAACCCCTTGCCGAAGGCCCTGACATCTATGTAGAAGATGGTGGGTTCTATCTCCGGGAGGTGCTCCTTGGCGATGATCGCCTCCTTTATCGCGTACATGCAGCAGACCGAGGAGCAATAATCGTTCCCCAGGCTGGTATTGCGGGATCCCACGCACTGGATCCAGGCGATCTTTCGGGGGTGCTCACCATCGGAGGGACGGCGGATATCCCCCTGGAAGGGGCCTGAGGCCGAAAGCATCCTCTCGAACTCCAGGCTGCTCACCACGTTCTGATACCTGCCGTACCCATATTCCCCCTTGAACCGGGGATCCAGGGTCTCGTATCCCGGGGCGAGGATGACCGCCCCTACTTCTATCTCCAAGACCTGATCCTGCTGCTCGTAATCTATCGCCCCTGCCGGACATACCTTCTCGCATACCCGACACTTGCCCTTGAGAAAGTAAGTGCATATCTCCCTGTCTATGACCGGGACGTTGGGGATGGCCTGGGGGTAGGGAACGTAGATCGCCTTCCTCTGCCCCAGCCCCTGGTCGAACTCGCTGGGGGCCTTCTTCGGGCATTTCTCCTGGCAGGTGCCGCAGCCGGTGCAGAGGTCCTCCCTCACATAGCGGGCCCGCTTGAGCACCTTCGCCTTGAAGGCCCCCTCTTCTCCTTCAAGGGAAAGGAGCTCGGAGTAGGTAAGGAGCTCTATATTTGGGTGCCTCCCGCACTCCACGAGCTTTGGGGAGAGGATGCACATAGAGCAGTCGTTGGTGGGGAAGGTCTTGTCGAGCTGGGCCATCCTGCCGCCGATGGCAGGGGAGCTCTCCACTAAGTAGACCCTGTATCCGGCCTCGGCCAGATCTAGGGAGGCCTGTATCCCCCCGATCCCCCCCCCCCCCCCCCACCCCCCCCCGCCCCTTTTTTTTGCCCCCGCCAACTTTTTTTTTTTTATCCCTTCACCTCAAAGGGTATCCTGTTTCTGTCGATGCCCAGGTTCTGGGCCTCCATCCCCATGGAGAGACCGAGGAGCTGGGGATAGAGGATCGCGGGGAGGAGGCCAGCGGAGGAGACCATCCCCTGGACGGCGTCAAACTGCAGGTAACAATAGGGGCAGGCCACACATAGCCCCTCTGCCTCGGCCCTCCGTGCGTCCTCTACCTTGGCCCTCATCAGGGCCGAGGAAAGCTCATCGTTTGTCCCCCAGAGGGGGGCACCGCAGCAGTCAAGCCTCTTTCCCCAGGGGACGCTCTCCGCTCCGGTGAGCTCCACCAAGCGGTCGAAGAGGGTGGGGGAGAAGGGGTCGTCGAACTCAGTGACCTTGCTCGGCCTCAGGACATGGCAGCCGTAATGGGTGGCGATCTTCAACCCCTCCAAGGGCCTCCTCACCTTCTCCCTTATCCTTTCCTCCCCCACATCGTGGTAGAGGATCTGTAGAACGTGTCTTACCTCCACCTTCCCCTCATAGCTCAGGCCCTCCCTCCTCAAGGTGGCGTTCACCTCCTCCCTGAGAAGGGGGTTCTCCTCGAGGAGGCGTTGGGCCTTCTTCAGGGTGCCGAAGCAGCACTGACAGAGGATCATGAGGTCAAGCCCCCTTGCAGAGGCCAGGGCAAGGTTCCTCGCCGAAAGGAGGAGGAAGCCCTTCTGGTCGGTGTTTCTCACCGGGTAGCCACAACAGTTGAACTCCTTTACGTCCTCTAGCCTCACTCCCAGCTCCTGGAAGACGGCCCTTGTGGCCTCCTCGTATTGGGGCACGCGGGCTGCAACGTTACATCCTATAAAGAGAGCATATCTCATCCCGATCCCCTCAGCTGGGCTGCGGCCATCCCCTTAAGCTCATAGAACACATCGGTTATCTGGACCCCCTGGGGGCACTGCTCCTGACACTGATAACAGGTGAGGCAGTCCCAGAGCATCCTTGAGCCAAGGGCCAGGTCCTTCAGCCCCAAGGCACAGGCGTGCATGATCTGATGGGGCAGCATGCCGAGGACCTCCTGGGGCTCCTCATATTGAGCCACCACAGGACAGGCGTTGGTACAGGTCTGGCAGCCGAAACAGACATAAAAGGTGCTGGCGTCAACCGATAGCGAGAGCTCCTCCTGAAGGACGCCCTCGGCCGGGACCTCGATCTCCTTCCCCGGCTCCCTTATCCCGGGGAAGGTGTCTTCGATCGCCTCTTTGATCCTGGTGATGGGGGCCTCGTATCTCTCCCCCACCTCCTCCTTCATCAGGCCCCGAAAGAAGGAGAGGGGCGAGAGGGCCAAGGGATCAAGGAGCCCTCTGGAGAAGAGGGCCTCCTTCGCCTCGAACCATAAATCCTGGAGGTTGATCCCCACAGGGCAAGTAACGGTGCAGCGGTAGCAGTTGGTACATAGGTGAACCCCTTCGAGGACCTCATGGAGTTGATCTTCGGAGAGGTCCCTCCCTGAAGCCAGGGCCTTAAGGGCCTGTATCTTCTCTGAGGGGAGGATCTGTAGGTT
>CAYRAR010000167.1:0-3489 GCA_964422255.1 uncultured Thermodesulfobacteriota bacterium
GCTTCAGGGGGACGAACTCCTCCTTCCTCCGGGTGAGGGTGTTATATACCCTGAGGGCCATCCTCTTCCGGAGCGAGGGCCTGCTTGAGGCGAGAGATCACCTGCGGGGGATCGAGCCTCCTCAGGATATCCCCCAGGGCAGGGCCGTCAATTCTCCCCGTGAGGGCTGCCCTCAAGGGCAGAAAGAGATCCCTTCCCCCTTTCCCGGTCCTCCTCTTCATCGCCTCAAGGAGCCCTTCTGGTCTAACCCCGTCCTCCATCACCCTGAGGGCCACAGCCACCACCTCCCGGGCCTCGGGCCCCTCAAGGAGTCTCCTCGCTTCCTCCTTCATAGGGGGTATCTCCTCTTCAAGGATAGGCAAGAAGTCGGCGAAGTCAAGGAGGGTGGTGGCGTTCTCCCTGAAGATCTCGAGCATCTCCCCCTCAATCTCCCTCCCCAGAAAGGGCAAAAGCTCCTTCGAGATCTCCTCCCCCCTCATCCTTCGCAGGTGCATCCTGTTGAGCCAAAGGAGCTTATCAAGGTCGAAGGTGGCTCCCTGGCGGGAGATACCTTCGAGCCGGAAAGCCTCCCTCATCTCCTCCCAGCCCATAACCTCCTCCTTCGCCTTTGCACCTCCCAACAGGACGAGGTAGTTGGCCAGGGCCACGGAGAGGATGCCCTGCTGGCGAAGTCCCCTCACAGTGGTGGCCCCCTCCCTCTTGCTCAGGGGCCTTCCCTCCCGATCGGTGAGCAAAGGGATGTGGGCAAACTGCGGCAGGGGGAAGCCAAGGGCTTCGTATATCATGATCTGCCGAGGGGTGTTGGGGAGGTGGTCCTGTCCCCTTATCACGTGGGTTATCCCCATCAGGTGGTCGTCTATCACGCAGGCGAAGTTGTAAGTAGGGGTCTGGTCCTGGCGCAGGATCACAAAGTCACCCAGTTGTTCGTTTGCGAACACCTGAGGACCGAAGACGAGGTCATGGAAGGCGGTCCTTCCCCCCTCCACGAGGAAGCGGACCGAGGGCTTCCTCCCCTCGGAGGAGAGGCGCCGCCTCTCTTCCTCGGTGAGGCGACGGCAGCGGCCGTCATAGCGCGGGGGGAGACCGGCCTCAAGATACCTCCTCCTCATCTCTTCGAGCTCTTCGGGCGTGCAGTAACAGGGGTAGGCCTTCCCCTCCTCAAGGAGCCTCAGGGCGCACTCCTGGTATATGGGGAGCCGCTCTGACTGCTTCAGCATCCCATCCCACTCAAGGCCCATCCACCTCAGATCCTCAAGGATCGCCCTCTCGTGCTCGGGAGAGGACCTCTCCCTGTCGGTATCCTCTATCCTGAGGAGGAACCTTCCCCCTTCCTTCCGGGCGAAGAGCCAGTTGTAGAGGGCCAGACGGGCGTTCCCCACGTGCAGCAGTCCCGTGGGGCTTGGGGCGAAACGGACCCGTACCTCCAAGCTATCCCCTCCTGAGGAGGACCACCGCCAGGGCCCCTATTCCTTCCTCCCTCCCCAGGGCCCCTAAGGCCTCAGGGGAGGTGGCCTTGACATTCACCCTCCCGGGCTCCACCCCCAGGGTGCGGGCGATCCTCTCCTCCATCTGCGAGAGGTAAGGGGCGAGGCGAGGACCCTGGGCGACGATGGTGGCATCCACGTTCTCCACCTCCCAGCCCTCCCTCCGGACCATCTCCGCCACCTCCTCAAGGAGCAGGAGGCTGCTGATCCCCTTATTTCGGGGATCGGTGTCGGGAAAGTGGCTCCCCAAGTCCCCCTTCCCCAGGGCCCCCAGGAGGGCGTCGCAGAGGGCATGGGTAAGGCAGTCGGCATCCGAGTGGCCTTCCAGGCCCTTTTCTGAGGGGATTTTGACCCCCCCCAGGATCAGGGGACGTCCCTCACCGAAGGGGTGAAGGTCAAAGCCTATCCCCACCCTCATGCGGCCTCCTTGGGCTTGCCGAAGATCATCCGCCCGGCGGTGGTCTGAAGGACACTGGTCACCACCACGTCAAGCTCCTTGCCGATGAGCCTCTTGCCCTCCTCTACCACCACCATCGTCCCGTCATCCAGGTACCCGACCCCCTGATCCGGTTCCTTTCCCTCCCTGATGATCTGTATGTGGATCGTCTCCCCGGGGAGCACCACTGGCTTCAGGGCATTGCTCAGGAGGTTGATGTTCAGGACCCCTATCCCCTGCAGTTCGGCGATCTTGTTGAGGTTGTAGTCGTTGGTGATGATCTTCCCGCCCATCTTCTTGGCCAGCTCCACCAGCTTGCTGTCTACATCTTTCATCTTGGGGAAGTCCTCGTCCACTATCCTCACCTCCACCAGGGACTGCTTCTGGATCTTGTTCAGGATATCCAGTCCCCTCCTTCCTCGGTTCCTGCGCAGGGGATCGGTGGAGTCGGCGATCTGCTGGAGCTCCCGCAGGATGAACTGGGGGATGACCAGGGGCCCTTCCAGGAAGCCGGTCTCGCAGACATCGGCGATCCTGCCGTCGATGATAGAGCTGGTATCGAGCAACTTGGGCACCTCCTTCCTCCCCCCCACCTTCTCTCCGAGAAGCAGCGCTATCTCTCTTCCCTTCTTCGTCCCCACCACCAGGCCTATATATCCCATCACTATCAGGAGGAGGAAATCGAGGCGGGGGTTCCTGATGGGGATCGCCTTGGCGAGGAGCAAAAAGACAACCATTCCCCCGATCCCCCCAAGCAGGGTCTGGACCGATGCCTTGGCGACCCATCTCTCCACCAGGATGGCCGCCAGCCCCACCGCTATGCCCCCGAGCCCTCCGAGCCAGAAGAAGCTATGAGAGGGATGAAGCCCATAGATGATGATCCCCCCGGTAAGAAAGGAGAGGCCCAGGAGGGCAAGCCGTGCCATCGTAAGGGGAAATTTCCTCATCTCTTTCCTCCTTGAAAAAGGGGCGAGCAGGGAAGGAGTCTCAAGGGAGATGGTCGAGGAGCTCCTTCCTTATCTCCTTCTCCTCCACCTGTTTGGAGACCGCCAGTTCTTGGACCAGCAACTTCTGGGCGGTATCGAGGAGTTTCTTCTCTCCGAAGGAGAGCCCCTTTTCCGACTTGAGAAGGTGAAGCTCCTTTAAGACCTTTGCCACCTCGAATATGGACCCGCTCTTTATCCTCTCCATGTATTGGCGGTAGCGCTGGTTCCAGGGCTGGTGGCTGTTGCGGCCGACTTTCTCCTTCCTCTTCAGGAACTCGTATATCTCGGGGATCTTCGAGGAGTCGATAATCTCTCGCATCCCCACCATCTCGGCGTTGTCCACGGGAACCATGATGGTCATCTGGGTATCCAGAACCCTCAGGACGTAGACCTTCTGCACCTTGCCCCCTATCTCCATGGTCTGGATGTCCTCGATCGTGACCACCCCGTGGCCCGGATAGACGACGAATTCTCCTACCTCAAACATCCCTCCCTACCCCTCCAGGGAGAATCAGGCCCCGCTTGGGAAGCGGACGAGGTCGGCCTCTTCAATCCCCTCTCCCTTCACTTTCTCAGCCATCGA
>CAYRAR010000168.1:0-3462 GCA_964422255.1 uncultured Thermodesulfobacteriota bacterium
CCTTCTTCAAAGAGGAGGTGATTCCTGCCAAGGCTGATAAGACCCTCTTCGTGATTGCCCCCATGATCTCTATGGTGGCAGCCCTTTCGCTTTTTGCCGTCATACCTTTCGGGGAGACGGTGAGGGTCCTGGGGAGGGAGGTTCGCCTCTGTATAGCCGATGTGGATATTGGGCTGCTTTTTGTGTTCGGCATGGCCTCTCTGGGAGAATACGGGGTGGTTTTGGGAGGTTGGTCCGGCTATAACAAGTATGGGCTTTTGGGGGCCCTGAGGGCGGCGGCCCAGATGATAAGCTATGAGATCGCCCTGGGACTCTCCCTCATGGGGGTATTGATGCTCGCCGGGACCCTCAACCTCACTGAGATCGTCCACAAGCAGTTAGGAGGCAATTGGTTTGTCCTTTACCAACCCTTTGCCTTCATCTTTTACGTCGTCTGTATGCTCGCAGAGATAAATCGAACCCCCTTCGATATGCCCGAAGCCGAGGCGGAGCTCGCTTGCGGTTATAACATCGAGTACAGCAGCATGAAGTTCTCCATGTTCTTCATGGCTGAGTACACCCATCTGATAGCGGTCTGTGCCCTTGCGACGATCCTCTTTCTCGGGGGATGGGACGGACCCTTTCTGCCTCCGTCCCTTTCCTGGATATGGTTCTTGGTGAAGACGGGTGTTCTGGCCTTCTTCTGCATCTGGGAGAGGGGGACCTTCCCTCGGCTTCGTTACGATCAGATCATGAAGTTGGGCTGGAAGGTGCTCCTGCCCCTCGCATTGGCCAACATATTCTTTACCGGGCTTTTCGTGGTACTTTAAGGGGAGTGGAGATATGATCATACCGCTTCTGAAAGGATTGGCCCTGACGCTCTCGAGGTTCTTCTCCAGGCCGGTGACGGTCCAGTACCCTGAGGAGCGGGCACCCATTTCCCCTCGCTGGAGGGGAATTCACTACTTCGAGACGAACGAAAAGGGAGAGACAAGGTGTGTGGCCTGCGGCCTCTGCGTTGCGGTCTGCCCAGCCAACGCCATAAGGCTTGTGGCCGTGGAGAAGGAGGACGGTCAGAGGTATCCGGAGGCCTACGAGATCAACGCCATAAGGTGCATATACTGTGGGCTTTGCGCTGAGGCGTGTCCTGTGGAGGCGATAAAGCTTTCGCGCCGCTATGACGTGGTGGATTATCGGCGGGAGGACCTCCTTTGGGACAAGGAGAGGCTTGTGGCCTTCGGCAAGGTGAGGGAGGAAGGGTAAGGGATGGGCTCCTCCTTTGAATGGGTAGTCTTTACGGTGTCGGCCATTGGGGCCGTGCTGGCTGGGGTGATGGTGATCCTCAGGCGCAATCCCATCCATTCGGCCATGTTCCTGGTGCTCAACTTCTTCTTCGTGGCCGTCATCTATCTGCTCCTGCGGAACCAGTTCATCGCCATCGTCCAGGTGATGGTCTACGCCGGGGCCATCATGATGCTGATAGTCTTTACCATCATGCTGATAAGCGTGGAGGAGAGCCGGAGGACATCGCCCCTGAAGCTCACCCCGGTGAGGATTTTCGGGATCGTCCTTTCCTTTCTCCTCCTGGTTGAGCTCTGTGGCGGGCTCCTCCTGGAGATGCTCCCGGGGAGAGAAGGTGAGTTCACGCCTGAGAAGGTGGCCTCCATAGGCCATGTGAAGACGGTGGGGGGATTGCTCATGAGCCGCTTCATCCTCCCCTTTGAGCTGGTCTCCCTGGTCTTGCTCATAGGGATCATCGGTGCGGTGATCCTGGTGAAGAAGGAGAGGTGAAATGATACCCGCTGCCTTTTACCTGGTGCTCGGTGCGGTGATCTTCGTGATCGGGGTCATAGGGGTCCTGGTGCGCCGGGAGGCGATCGTGATCTTCATGTGTATAGAGATGATGCTCTCTGCCGTGGGGATCACGCTGGTTGCGGCCTCCCACTATCTCCATTCCTTCGACGGGGTCCTGTTCCTCTTTTTTGCCATGACGGTGGCGGCGGCCGAGGCAGCGGTGGGGCTGGCCATCTTTGTGCTCCTTTACCGTACCCGTAAGACGGTGAAGGTGGACGAGATAAACCTTCTGAGGTGGTGATAGGGTGATAAATTACGTCTGGCTGATACCTGCCTTCCCTGCCATGGGGTTTCTCTTCAACGGCCTTGTGGGCCGCTGGTGGAGGCTCAAGAAGGAGATCGTGGCCTGGGTTGCGTGCTCGGCCCTGGGGCTCTCCTTCCTTTTCTCCATCTTGGTATTTTTGGATCTTTTAAAGTTGCCCCCGGAGGCGAGGGTGGCGATACCCGATAGGGTCCTCTTCGACTGGGTGGTCTCTGGCGGGCTCAAGACGGTGATCGGCTACAAGGTGGACCCTCTCTCCATAGTGATGGCCCTGGTGGTCACCGGGGTGAGCTTCTTCATCCACATCTACTCCGTGGGCTACATGCACGATGACCCCGGATTCACCCGCTACTTCTCCTACCTGAACCTCTTCGTCTTCATGATGCTCAACTTGGTGCTGGCCAACAACTTCCTCCTCATGTTCGTGGGATGGGAGGGGGTCGGGCTCTGCTCCTATCTCCTCATCGGCTTCTGGTTTGAGAGGGACGCCCCGGCAAACGCTGGAAAGAAAGCCTTTGTGGTCAACAGGGTGGGGGACTTCGGCTTCCTGCTGGGGCTTTTCCTCATCTTCTCTCATCTGGGGACCCTGACTTTCGATGAGGTCTTCGCTAAAGCCCATACCCTGAACGCGGTCACGGTGACCTTTATCACCCTCCTGCTCTTCGTGGGGGCGACGGGGAAGTCGGCCCAGTTGCCCCTTTATGTGTGGCTCCCCGATGCCATGGAGGGTCCTACACCGGTAAGCTCCCTGATCCACGCCGCCACCATGGTCACCGCCGGGGTTTACATGATCGCCCGCTGCCACGTCCTCTACGAGATGGCCCCGGTGAGCATGGCGGTGGTGGCCACGGTGGGGGCCCTTACCGCTATCTTCGCCGCTTCGATGGCTTTGGTAAACGTTGATTTCAAGAGGATCCTGGCTTACTCCACCATAAGCCAGCTCGGTTACATGTTCTTGGCCGTGGGGGTGGGGGCCTTCAGCGCGGGGATCTTCCATCTGATGACCCACGCCTTCTTCAAGGGGTTGCTCTTTTTGGGGGCGGGGAGCGTGATGCACGCCTTGGCAGGGGAGCTGGACATAAGGAGGATGGGAAGACTTAAGGAAAAGATGCCCATCACCTTCTGGACCTTCATGATGGCCACATTGGCCATCGCCGGGGTCCCCGGTTTTTCGGGTTTCTTCAGCAAGGACGAGATCCTCTGGAATGCCTTCTCGAGCCCCCATGGGAGCCTCTTCCTCTGGATAATAGGGACGGTCACTGCGGGGATGACCGCCTTCTACATGTTCCGTTTGGCCTTTATGGCCTTCTTTGGAAGGTATCGGGGATCGGAGGAGGCCTGGCACCATGCCCATGAATCACCTCCGA
>CAYRAR010000169.1:0-3402 GCA_964422255.1 uncultured Thermodesulfobacteriota bacterium
AGTGGACCGCACACCACTAGCAGGTCCTCATCTCCCAATCCCCGCACCGCCCTTCTCCTCGATCCCGAACCTCCTGATGAGGTCCTTAGCCGCCATCCCTGCCACTCTCCCCCAGACCCTCTCGTTTATCCTCTCGGCGGTCTCCTGATCGAACTCCTCGTTCACGTAGATGAACCAGAAGGCATCCACCACCCGGTAGTGCCAGAGCAGAAACTCGATGTAGCTTCGCAGCTCCTCTGCCTCCATCCCTTCAAAGACCGAGAGATCCATACTACCCCCTCCTCTTCAGCCAGAAATCGAAGGACCTCCCCGGAGCGAAGATATCTATCCCAATCGACGGCTCCTCCAGCACGTTCTCCACCCGGTGGGGTTCATCCGAGGGGATGAAAACCGCATCCCCCTCCTCGAGGAGCTCCTCCCTCCCGTCCGAGGAGACGATCTTCAACTTTCCCTTAAGGACCACCATCACCTGCTCCTGGGGATGGTGGTGCATGGGGGAAGAGTGATGGGGCGGTTTGATGAAGTACTCGACGGATATGCCCTTCTCATCGCAAAGGCTCACCCTCCTCCATCCCTCCTCAGGTTCATAGCTCCTGGCCTCTCTGAAATGGATGACCTTCATGGCACCCTCCTATCTTTTATTTCTCCAGGCCTCCAGGGCCTCGAGGAGCTCCTCCCTTCCGAGGAAGGCAAGGGTCCTCTTGACGAGGAGCCTGGTCGAATCGAAGTAGAGGTCACGGGGGAAGAACCTCATAAACCCCACGTACCACCTTTCGGCCAGATCCCGAGAGAAGGCCTCGAACTCCTCCACCGTCCTCACCTTCTCACCGACTTCCTTTATGATTTCATTGAGCGCCTCCCTCAACTCACCTATAAACTCCTCAATCTTTTCCCTCCCCTTCACGCAGCCGTTGTGACCGAGACAGGGGACGGAGGAGGGAATCCGGGAAAGCCTCTCGATGGAGGACAGGTAATCCTGGAGGTTGTAAAAGTGGTTGGGATGGAGCCCTCCCCTCCTCCTGATGAGCCACCCTCCCAGGCTGTCGGACACAAGGAGGACCTCATCGTTCACCAGCAGGGAGATGGCACAGGGAGAATGACCAGGGGTGTAGATCACCCTGATCCTGTTCCCTCCTATCTCCAGCTCCTCTCCGTCCCGGAGCACCCGGTCTATGAAGAGCCTCCTCGGTTCCTCACCCTTGTAGGGGAGTCCAGATTCGGAGGCGATCCTTCCGCTGATATGACGGTCCACCTCCACGAGCCTCCTCCAGACCCTGTCCCTTAACAGCGTCTCCCTCGCTCGCTCAGAACCACAGATCTGAACATGGGGGTGGGCGGCCTTAAGCGGGGAGAAAGCCATTATGTGATCGACATGGGCATGAAGGACGAAGGCCATCTCCACCTCCCGTATGTCCACCCCAAGGGCCTCCACCTCCTTCCTCAAGGGATCGTAAAGGACGGAAAGCCCCCCTTCTATGAGGGCCGGCCTCCTGCCCCTGAGCAGATATATGTTGAAGGAAGTCCCGAAGACATACAGATATTCGGTTATCCGCTCCATCCAAAGGGAATTAGTCTATTACCCTTTTTGCCTTCTTGCAAGGAAAAGGGCCTCACATACAAAAAATGTCACTTATTATGTCAGAAAATGGCACTATGCACCCTTCCAAATCAACATACGACCTGATAATTCCTGCAGATCCTTGGCCATTCAAACTCAAACATCATTTGGTACAGAAATTGCTTTTCACTCAATGTCCTTTTCAATCAATATCGGGGAGAGAGAAAATGCTAAATCAGGGGAAGATCGAAGCCATTACGACCTCCTTCTTGACGGCCTTAAAGTTAAAGGACGAATCCACTTACCGCCACTCCAAAAAGGTGATGTTCTACTCCTTGCTGATCGGAAGGGAAATGGGGTTGGGGCAGCGGGACCTGGAGGTGCTCAAGTGGGCTGCACTGCTGCACGACATAGGAAAATTGCTACTGCCCGATGAGCTTCTCAAGTATCAGGGGAAGCTCCACGGGAAGGCCCTCGCCCTGATAAAGAGCCATCAGACCCTGGGAGTCAAGATCCTTCAGCAGATTGACGAGGTCCAGGAATTGCTGCCCGTCATCGAGCACCATCACGAGTGGTACAACGGGAAGGGATACCCCGAAGGGATAGCCGGTGAGGAGATCCCCCTTTTGGCCCGGGTGCTGGCCGTGGCTGACGCCTATGAGGCGATGACCAGAGTAAGGGACTACAATACCCCCTTCTCCCACCTCCAGGCCTGTGCCGAACTGAGAAGAAAGGCAGGGATCCAGTTCGACCCGGACGTGGTGAACGCCTTCCTGAAAGGTGTTGAGGAAGGAAGGCCCCTCGTCTCCATCCTGGTGGTGGAGAACGACGTGAAGCACTTGATGTTGCTGCTCAAGTTTGTGATGGAGATGGGCTTTGCCAAATGTGGCCGGGTATCAAAGCCCGATGTCGCCACACGGATCGTCCAGTCCAATGGGTACGACTTGGTCCTCTCCGACCTCTCCTCGCCCTGGGGGAACAGCTTTGAGGCTGTCCGTCTGGTCAAAAAGGAAGTCCCAGATGTCAAGATCGCTATCATGTATCCCCCAAGGGACAAGAGGGTGAGGGAAGTCGCCAAAGAGATGGGAGTTTATGCCTGCCTGGAGAAACCCGTTGAGCGAAGGGAGATATTCGAGATCGCTGATAAGATAGCGGTCGAGAAGATAAATTACTGATCCCCCTCCCCGTCTCTTTTTCTCAAAAACCTTTCCCACCCCCTCCTCCCTCCCTTTTTATCTATTGCAGGGAGGGGGTTCATCTGCTATTTATTGGGGCATGCAAGGGGTGCTCGCCGAAAGGATTCGCAGGATAAAGCCTTCAGGGGTGAGGAAGATATTCGACCTGGCCAAGAGGGTGAAGGACCCCATCGACTTGAGCCTGGGCGAGCCGGATTTCGACGTACCCGAGGAGATAAAGGAGGAGGCGATCGCCTGGATCAGAAAGGGATTCAACAAGTACACCCTCTCTGCGGGGATACCGGAGCTTAGGGAAAAGGTAAGGGAGCACCTCCGCAAGAAGGGGATAATCTTTGAGGAGGTGATGCTCACCGCGGGGGTAACCGGAGGACTTCTCCTCTGCTGTCTCGGCCTAATAGACGAGGGGGATGAGGTGCTCATCCCTGATCCCTACTTCGTTATGTACGAGTACCAGGTTATGCTTGCTGGAGGGGTCCCCCGCTACATTGATACCTATCCGGACTTTCGGCTCAGGGAGGAGAAGATAAGGGAGGTCCTGACCCCCCGCACCAAGGCCATCATCGTGAACAGCCCCTCCAACGCGACCGGGACCGTATAGAGCAGGGAGGAACTGGAGATGGTGGGGAAGATGGCCCGGGAGAGGGACCT
>CAYRAR010000170.1:0-3398 GCA_964422255.1 uncultured Thermodesulfobacteriota bacterium
TTCCCCTCCACTACGAACTGAAGGACGGCGATACCGTGGAGATCATCACCTCCCCCAAACGTCATCCGAGCAGGGACTGGCTCCGCTTCGTGAAGACCTCAAGGGCCCGCACAAAGATCCTCCAGTGGCTCAGGGCGGAACAGAGGGAGAAGAGCATCAACCTCGGCAAGGAGCTCTGCGAGAGGGACTTCAGGAAGGCGGGGTTGAAGTTCAACAAACTGCTCAATTCCGGGGAACTGGACAGGGTGGCCGAGGAATTCAGCCTGAAAGGGAGCGATGACCTGCTGGCGGCGATAGGCTACGGGGAGATCACCACCCAGCAGGTGATAGGGCGCCTCCTCCCCCAGAAGGAGCAACCCCCGGCGAAGAAAGAGAGCCGGATCGGGAAGATCATCCGGAGCATGGCCCGGGGCTCCAAGGGCCTGATCAAGATCGACGGGGCCGAGGATATCATGGTCCGCTTTGCTCGCTGCTGTAATCCCCTGCCAGGGGACAAGGTGGTGGGATTCATCACCCGGGGGAGGGGGATAACCATCCATACCGCCGATTGCATCAACGCCCTGGGGGCGGACCCCTCCAGGATGATCGAGGTGGAGTGGGCCCTCGATAAGGACGCTACCCTTCCGGCTAAAATAAGGGTCTACTCTGCTGATCGGAAAGGGCTCCTTGCGGCAATAAGCTCTTCTATAGCCGATCAGGGGGTGAACATCACCGGGGCAGAGGTGCGAACCACCAGAGACGGTAACGCTATAAGCACCTTCGACTTAGAGTTATCCAGCCTCAAACAACTCAACAAGGTGATAAACTCCCTGCGGAAGATAAAGGGGATAGTAAGGGTGGAGAGGGTCAGGGAATGGCAGCCCGCAAGCGGGGAGCCTTGATCACCTTCCCCGCCTTAAGGCACTTGGTGCACACCTTGAGCCGCACCACTTTCCCGTCCTTAAGGACCCTCACCTTCTGGAGGTTCGGTTTGAAGACCCTCTTTGTGCGATTGTTGGCGTGACTCACATTATGGCCCGTCATCGGCCCTTTGCCACAGATGTCACATCTCCAGCTCATCCTCTACTCACCATAGAACATAGAAAGTGATTTTTAAATACTCTATTCCGTCACCAGGGAACTGAAGACCCAACCTATCCTCCCGTCCGGGAGCTCCACCTGATACCAGTCCCCCTGTTTCCCCAGCCCCTTCAACCTTTGCCCCGCGCTCACCACCGTTATCACCGAGTAGGTCGTCCCCGGGCCGCTCCTTATGTTCACCCTCGCCCCCTGAACGGTGAAGGTCTTCGCTGCGGGAAAGGCCACATAGCTCGGGGCTGCAGGAGGAGCGGTCGCTGCAGGGGCTGGCGGAGCAGGAGCCGGCGGAGGCGGTGGTGAAGGAGCAGCAGCAGGCACAGGCCCTCCTCCATAACGGTAATAGCTCTCAGGAACCATCTGGGCGATGGCCTGCACGGCATTATCCAGCATCACCATAATCGCCTTCTCCATAGGGGTGTTCTTGTAAACCCCGAGGGCTCCCCCCAGGATCACATTGCCTCCTACCGGTCCTCCTCCCATTCCCCCTACCCTCCAACTGCTCGCCTTTCCCTCTACCCTGGTGGCGTTAATAACCCTGCCCGTCCTCACGTCCACGAGCCTGATGTCGGCGGCGATATAGGCATCCTCCTTGCCCACCGCCATTCCCACGCCCCCGGGCAGGGGAAGGACCACAGCCCCTCCCCCAATCCCTGAGGCCTTGGGTTCAAAGGCGGTGATGGAACCGAGCACCAGAATATCTGCCCCTTCAAGAAGGCCGATCTGGGGTGCCTTCCCAGCCTGAACGTATCCTGACTGCCCCAGATTGAGCTCTTCCTTGATCGCCTCGAGCCCCTCTCCCCTCTCAAGCACCACGAATCTGCCGGTCCTGAAGAGGGAAGTGGCCAGCATATCGGCCAGCCCATCCCCTATCTCCCCAGTGCACTTGGCGGCCTTGCACTTGAAGCTCGCTACGGCAATCCTCGCCTTCGGCCCCTGATAGGTAAGGGCCTGCTGAACCGTCGGACCCGAGGTCTGGACGTTCGTGCTTATCTCGGGGCCGCAGGCCATGATCAATCCCACGATCATCAAAAGGATAACCAGCCTCGTCATCTTCCTTTCCTCCTTAAATTTTGCTTAGTACCCTATAAGTTCATCTACGGTGACGATCCTCACCGTGATCTCCTTCGATATCGCCCTTCCCCTCGGCTGTCGCAGGATCCAGCCCTGCACCTGATGGAGGTAAACATCCCTCCGGAAACCATCCCCAGGGGTATAAATGAGCCGTACCCCTTGAAGATCGCCCCTCTTGTCGACCACGATGTCAACCGCCTCCAGGAAGTTGATGTTACTGGGGCCGAAATCGGTCATCACAAAGGGGGCCTCGGTAGGAGAACCGGATGGAAAGAGGATATGGACCTCAGCAACCCTTATCCTCTTGCTCTTTATGACCTCGGCATGAGCAAGGGATATGGAGAAAATAATAACCGAGACCATCCCTGCCGTAAAAAGTCTCTTCAGCATCCTTCCCTCCTCGATGTGAGATTTTTTACCATAAAAAAACCTCCATTGCAATCACCTTGAAGGAAGGGAGGGGAATTGATAACATGCCTCTGACCGATGCCCCGGTTGCTCCACATCGCCGATCTCCACATAGGCTACAGGGGAAGGGAGGAGGACATCCTCTCCCAGCTTGAAAAGGTGGTGAAGGTAGCCCTTGAGGTGCGAGCCGACCTCATCCTCATCGCAGGAGACGTATTTCACAGGACTAATCCTTCAAGGGCAGAGAGGGAGGGCTTCTTGAAGACCTTATCTCCCTTCCTGGAGAGGGGTAAGAGGGTAGTCGCCATTTCCGGAAACCACGATCAGGGGGTCCTGGGAGGATTTCCCCAAAGGGAGGGGATCCACCTCTTCGAGGAACCGGGGATCCTGGAGATGGAGGGAATCGCCCTTCATCTCTTCCCCTTTTCCCCAGAGGGGACAGGGCGCGATCTCATCGCTAAGAGGCGTCCCAGCTCGGCCCGCTACCAGATAGGGGTATGTCACGGGAGCTATATCTCTAATCCCCAGATATTCACCTACCTGGGGGAGGAAGGGGCCCTATACTATCCCATAAGTTCGGTGGAGGTAAGGGGGTCAGGATTCCACTACCTGGCCCTCGGCCATTACCACAACCCCAGCCTCTGGCAGGAGGGGGGGACGGTTTGCGGCTATCCCGGCACGATAGAACCCCTCTCTTTCCGGGAGATCGGCCCGAGGAAGGCCTTCCTCGTCCTCTGTGAGGATGGGATTCGGGTGGAGGAGATAGAGCTGGGATCACAGAGGGAATACAAGATCCTTAACTGGAAGGTCGGGGTGGACGTGCAGGAAGGGGAGCTGTCTGG
>CAYRAR010000171.1:0-3336 GCA_964422255.1 uncultured Thermodesulfobacteriota bacterium
TCGCCTCTGCCCCCAAAGGGAAGGCCATAGAGAAGGGGATCGAGATCGCAGCCCGTCTGATCCGCACCATCCGGGACGAGGGGATCTGCGACGGAGTCCACATCATGGCCATCGGCCGGGAGGAACGGGTTCTTGACATCCTCGATGCCGCGGGCCTCTAAGGCCTGCCAAGCTCCGGAAGAGGTCTTATCTTGCCTTCTGCGCACGAAAGTGGTGTTTTTCACAATCCATGGCCTGGCTTGAGACGGAAGTCCTGATCATAGGCGGTGGTGTCCTGGGAACGGCGGTCGCCCGGGAACTTGCCCGCTACAGGGTAGATGTGGCCTTGGTGGAGAAGGAGGTCGATTTCGGCTGGGGGAGCACCAAGGCCAATATGTGTATAGTCTGCCAAGGGGCGGATGCCCTGGAGTTTCGTCCCGAGTACCGGAGGAGCAGACTGGTATGGGACAGCGTCCCCCTGATGGAGCCCCTCTGCCGGGAGCTTGATGTCCCCTTCCGGAGGATCGGGGAGCTCACCCTCATCAGGAACAGCGATGAGATGGCCAAATACCAGAAGCTCAAGGGAAGGGCCGAAAAGGTAGGCTTCGATCGCCTGAGGTTCATCGGGAGGGACGAGCTCTTCGAGATGGAACCCCATCTAAACAGGAACGTCGTAGGGGCCCTCTACAACCCGGATATTGCGGTAGTGGATCCGGTGAGGCTTGCCATCGCCCTGGCGGAGAACGCCAGAGAAAACGGGGTGAAGATCTTCCTGGAGACGGAGGTCAAGGGGATATCCATCAAAGGCGAGGAGTTCGAGGTCCAGACGACCCAGGGGCTGGTGAAGAGCCGCTTTATCGTCAATGCGGCAGGGCTTCAGGTGGACAGGGTGGCCCGCTTCCTCGGTGCCGATGACTTCGTTCTCTACCCCGTCAAGGGGTATATCGGGGTCCTGGACAAAAACGTGGGGGAGTTAGTCCGTCACGAGATCCACATGCGCCCTGAGGCCCCCGGTCAGATGAACATCCTCTGCCCCAGCGTCTACGGAAACCCCTTCTTCGGCATCGTGATGGGTCTGGCCCGAAAGGGGGATAACTCGATAACCAGGAGGATGATGGACATCGCCCTGGTGAACCTGCGGAAGATCCTCCCGGAGGTGAGCGAGAGGGAGGTGATCCATTCCTTTGCCGGGTTCATGATGTTCAGGAACTGGGAGCTGGGCTGGCACGAGTGCGTGGTCCAACCGGCGAGGAAGGTCCCGAGGTTCATCAACGTCTGCATCGGCTATCCAGGGGTGAGCGCTGCACCGGCCACGGCCAAGGAGGTGATGAGGCTCCTGGAGGGGGAAGGACTTAAGCTCGAGGAGAACCCTCATTTTAACCCTTCGAGGAAGGCACCCCCTGTCTTCAGCGAGCTTCCTGAGCCAGAGCAGGAGGAGCTCATCCAGAAGGACCCCCGCTACGGGCACGTGATCTGCCGCTGTGAGACGGTCACTGAGGCCGAGGTGATCGAGGCGATCCGACGAGGGGCCACCACCCTGGATGGGGTCAAGTTCAGGACGAGGGCAGGGATGGGCCGTTGCCAAGGGGGATACTGCACCCCCAGGGTGGTGAAGATCCTGGCCCGGGAGCTGGGGATCTCGGAGAAGGAAGTGACCAAGAAGGGGAAAGGGTCCCCTGTTCTACTTTATCGTTCAAAGGAGCTCCTTGGTGGCGCAGACACTTGAAGTAGATGTGGCAGTGATCGGGGCGGGCCCTGCCGGGATGGCCGCGGCGGCCAGGGCGAAGGAGGCCGGGGCCTCCAGGGTCCTGCTGATCGAGCGCCAGGAACAGCTGGGAGGGCTCCTTCATCAGTGCATCCACAACGGGTTCGGCCTCTTCTACTTTGGGGAGGACCTCACAGGTCCTGAGTACGCCCATCGGTTCGCCGAGCGGGTGATGGACCTGGGGGTCGAGGTGATGCTGGAGACGATGGTAACGAGGCTTTCCCCTGAGAGGGAGATCACCGCCGTCTCGAAAAAGGGGATCTTTAAGATCAAGGCAAAGAGCGTCGTTCTCGCCATGGGCTGTCGGGAGAGGACCAGGGACCAGGTGCAGATCCCTGGCAGCCGACCTGCAGGGATCCTCACCGCGGGGACGGCCCAGAGGATGGTGAACGTCGAGGGGTTCCTCCCCGGAAGGAGGATCGTGATCCTGGGATCCGGGGATGTGGGGATGATCATGGCGAGGCGCCTCCTCCTTGAGGGGGCTGAGGTCCTGGCGGTGGTGGAGATCCTTCCCTATGTAGGAGGGCTTATAAGGAACGAAGTTCAGTGCCTTCACGATTTCCAGATCCCCCTATTTCTGGAACATACGGTGACGAAGATCCACGGGGAGAGGAGGGTTGAGGCGGTCACTATAGCGCGGGTTGATCGAACAACCAGAGAGCCTCTCCCCGGCACAGAGAGGACCATTGAGTGCGATACCCTCCTCCTTTCCGTGGGCCTCATTCCTGAGAACGAGCTATCGAGGATGGCCGGGGTGCTCCTCGATCCCCTGACCGGGGGAGCGGTGGTGGACGAGTCGCGCCAGACGAACGTCCCAGGGATCTTCGCCGGGGGAAATGTCCTTCATGTCCACGATCTGGTCGATAACGTCTCCTGGGAAGCGGAGATAGCCGGAGAGGGGGCCGCTCGCTTCGCCCAGGGGATCGAGGAAGGGGAGGAAGGGATCGCCATCAGGCCGGGGGAGGGCGTCCGCTATGTGGTGCCCCAGAGGATAAGCGGAAGGCAACCGGTAACCCTCTATCTGAGGGTCAAGGATATGGCAGAAGGGGTCAGGGTGCGGGTCGGCGATATCTGGGAGAGGAAATTCAGGGTTGTTAAGCCGAGTGAGATGTTGAAGGTGGAGCTTTCGGCCGACGAGCTCTCGAGGATCGAAGGAAAGGAACTCCTTGTGGAGTTAGAGAGGTGAAGGAGGAAAGGATCATCTGTATAGGCTGCCCTATGGGCTGTCGGGTGACGCTTCTGGTGGATGAGCGGGGAGAGGTGGTGGAGTTTAAGGGGAACAGGTGCAAGGAAGGAAAGGAGTATGTGCTTGAGGAGTACAGGAACCCGGTGAGGGTCCTCACGACCACCCTCCCTGTGGAAGGGGGAGGCACACTGCCCGTAAGGACCGACAGACCCATCCCTAAGGGGAAGATGAGGGAGGGGGTAAGGGCCTTGGCGAAGTTGAAGGTGAAACTTCCTGTCTCCTTAGGGGATGTGATCTTTGAGGACCTTTTAGGGACAGGGGCCAATGTAGTGGCCACCACTGCCCTTAAGGAGCGGCGATGAAGGAGCTCACCTTAGAGATGGCCTTGAAGATGATAGAGGCGGCT
>CAYRAR010000172.1:0-3265 GCA_964422255.1 uncultured Thermodesulfobacteriota bacterium
ACGAGGGGTGAGGCGAGCTTCCCTCAGCACGAGCTTGTTGAAGGTCTCAAAGGTCCCTGAGGCAGAGTCCCTCGAGACCACCACGATCCTGCGGTCAGGCCCTCCGAGGGCCTTCCAGTTGGTGATCTGGCCGGAATAGATCTTCTTCAGGTCCTCAAGGGTCATCCCCTCCAAGGGGTTTGTCCGATGGACGATCACAGCGATGGCATCCCTGGCGATGACGAACTCCTTCGGGGTGAAGCCTTGCCGTCTGGCCTTCTCGATCTCCTTCTCCTTCATGGGACGGGAGGCATCAGCGATGTCACAGGTGCCGTCAATGAGTCCAGCGATCCCCACACCGCTTCCTCCACCCCTGACGGAGATGTTCACCTCCGGATGCAGTCTCCTGAACTCCTCCGCACACCTCTGGGCGATGGGAAAGACGGTGGTGGAGCCCTGAAGAACTATTCTTTCCCCGGCCAGGGCGAACCCCGCCAGAACCAAAACCGCCAAAGGTCCCAGCAACTTTTTCATGCTTCACCTCCTTGTGGTTTTTCCGAGATAGATAGACCCCCTGTGTTAAGGAAGGATAAACCTTCTGTTAAGTTTTCGTTAAGGAATGGCTTTGATCCTTGAGGCTGGACGGTTGTGAAGGCAAAAGGGCCTTTTTCCTCTTTAGAGGGGAAGGCGAACCCTGAAACGGGTTCCCACTCCGGGGGTGCTCTCTACATCTATTTCCCCCCCTTGCAGCAACACGATGTGCTTCACTATCGAGAGCCCAAGGCCCGTGCCACCCAGGCGACGGGAGCGAGATTTGTCCACCACGTAAAAGCGCTCAAATATCCTCGGGAGGTGTTCCTTCGGGATTCCTATCCCCGTGTCAGCCACTTCTATCTCTACATGATCCGCTTTCCCCTTGGTGGAGATGCGGATTTCTCCTTGCTCAGTATACTTTACAGCGTTGTCAATAAGATTGAAGAAGGCTTGCTGCAGCCTAAAGGGATCAGCTTTTATGGGGGGGAGGCCGGGATCGAAATCCACCTTTAGGGTAAGGCCCCTTTTCTTTGCTTTCTCCTCGAAGGGTCTCAGGACCTCTTGAAGGAGGGCCTTCAGGTCTACATCCTCTAAATCGAGTTTCGTCTTCTTGTCCTCCAGTTCCGAAAGCACCAAGAGATCTTGGACGATGTTAGTGAGCCTATCCACGTGCTTCTTTATTATCTCGAGATAATGTGATCTTGCTTCCCTGGAGTCCTCATCTTCAAAGGCCTCGAGGAACCCCTTTATGGCGGTCAGAGGAGTCCGCAGCTCGTGCGAGACATTTGCCACAAGGTCACGCTTTAGCTCCTGCATCCTCTTCAAATGAGTAATGTCGTGGAGTAGCACCAGCGTCTGGCCAGTCGTTGCTAAGTAGGTGGCGCTTAAGAGGAAGACCCCTCCACTTATCTCCAGCTCCTCTGTCAGATTCCCTTCGGTCTTCCTCACCCTGCTTATGGCTTCTCGAAAGGCGGGATCGCCAATCTCCCAGAAGGATCTATCTGAAAGTTCCTTTCCCTCCAGAATCTCTTGTGCTTTCTTATTGAAAAGGATCACCTTCCCCTCTCTGTCCAGTACCAGTAATCCGTCCTCTAAGGAAGAAAAGATCCTCTCCAGTTCTTCCTTCCTCTGCAGATTTTCCTGAAAAAGCTCCTTTAACTTTGCGGCCATCTCGTTGAAGCGTTCGGCCAGTTCTCCCAATTCACCCCTACCCTTCGGCAGGACCCTTGCGTCAAAGTCCCCCTGGGCCACGCGTGAGGTAGCTTGCACCAATTCTTTGATGGGATCGGATAGCCTTTTAGAAGAGAAAAAGGCGTAAATGAGGGAAAACAGGCCCAAAGCTACAGCTACTACAGTTACCCTCTTCTTGAAGGCGCCAAGAAACTGGTTAACGTCCCTCAAGAAGAAGCTGGTTCTAAGAACGGCTACCCCTTCCGTCAACTTCATGGGGATGGCTACGTAGAGCATCTCCTCTTTGAGGGTTGCACTCCAACGGAGTGAACTGCCCACTCTTCCGGCCATGGCCATTATCACCTCAGGGCGGTCACTGTGATTTTCCATAAAAGCGGGATCCTCTTCCGAGTCGGCCAATACGACCCCTTGGGGATCTATTATGGTGATCCTTACCCCGGTAGTCTCCCCCACTTTTCTGGCGAGGGAATTGAGGGTTCCGTAATCCCCGCGGAGAATAAGGCCTTGGACTTGAGGTTTTAATCCGTAAGCAAGATTTTTCAGGTGTCTCTTGAGAAGATCAAAGGAGAAGCTTTCTATCAGATGAGAAATGGAAAGGCCAAAGGAAAGGGTAAGAAGTAGAATGATTATGAGGTGTCCCCCAAAGATCTGCCTAAATATGGAACCCTTCACTCCTCCTCCAGCTTGTACCCCACTCCCCGGACGCTCTTAATGAAGGAACCGGCCTCCCCGAGTTTCTCCCGCAACTTCTTGATGTGCACATCAATGGTGCGCTCGGTCACCGCCTTCTCATTACCCCAGAGCAGATCAAGCAATTGTCCCCTGCTGAAGACCCAGCCCTTTCTTCCGCTGAGGATCTTCAAGATCCTAAACTCCGTAGGGGTCAGCTCCACTCTTTTGCCCTTGAGCGAGGCCTCGTATCTGCTGAAATCTACGTACAGGATGCCTCCTATCCAGACCCCGCCCTCTCCATTTTGAGGTATACCTCTCCTCAACACGGCCTTCGCTCGGGCCACCAGTTCCTTAGGGGAAAAGGGCTTCACAACATAGTCATCCGCCCCAAGCTCCAGACCCACAATACGATCTTCCTCTTCAGCCCTGGCCGTAAGCATGATGATGGCGATAGAGCGGTAGCGTTCATCAGACCTCAGGTATTTGCATACCTCAAGGCCATCTATATCTGGCAACATCAGGTCGAGCACTACCAGATCGGGGATCTTTCTCTGGAGGAAGCTCAGGAAGTCTCCTCCACTGTAAAAACCTTCTACCTCGAATCCCGCCCGCCGGAGATGTAAGGAGACAAGCTCCACGATGTCAGGTTCATCATCAACTACGGCGATGGTTTTATCCTTTAAAAGGAGCTCCTTCACTCTGTAAGGTCCACCAACTTCTTAAACTCCTCTTCGTCGATGATGGTGAGGCCGAGTTCCCTTGCCTTATCGTACTTTGATCCCGGGTCCTTTCCGACCACCACGTAATCTACCTTTCGGCTCACGCTGGAGGCGGCTCTCCCTCCCAGGCGTTCTACCAGTTTTTTGGCCTCCTCCCGCGTCATGCTCTC
>CAYRAR010000173.1:0-3201 GCA_964422255.1 uncultured Thermodesulfobacteriota bacterium
TGTACCTCGTCTATGAGCTCCCGCACAAGGACGAGCTCCTTCCGCAGAAGGAACTGAATCCCTCTGCTCTCAGCCCACTCTGCAGTCTCAAGTTGATTTATGATGGCCAGCTCCCTCTTGGCCAAATCCTCCCTATAGCTCACCAGCTCCTTGAGCTCCCTTAGGATCTTAGCCTGTAAGGAGCAGGCCTTGAGTTCTTCCCGGTACACCATGGCGTAGCGGGCCAAAAGCACGGAGTCCCTCAGGTCGGTCTTGTTCCGCTCGCCGGAGGCCTTGCGGAAGTAGCAGAGCTTGAATGGATTAACCAGAGCCACCCTGAAGCCCTCTTTGATCAAGAGCGCAAGGAGTGGTAGATGGTAGGCCCCGCTTGGTTCAAGGGCGACCCACACAGGGTGGTGGCATGAGAGGGTAGTCAGCAGGAGCCCTCTGCCTTTCGTGGTGTTGGGGAAGCGGAGGGTGCGGGTCTTGTCCCGAGAGAGGAGGGCAAGATCAAGATGGGGTTTGCTCACATCAATGCCAGCAAAGGTCATGGGACACCTCCTTGTGGTAGAATGAGGGAGTGGCCACTGACCCCGTGTGCCGTCCATGTAGATGCGGTCTTCAAAGACCGGGATACTGTTCGGCAAAAGGCCGGGGCAGTGGCCGCCAATCACTCAAGCGGGCATTGGAAGCCCAGGTACCTATACGGTTACCTCCCTTGATAATCATGAACGAAAAGATACATGGTACCTATGTTTATACCCATGCACCATACCGGTATTCTCGCATGTTGACAAAGGGGAACGGTTGAGATAAGTAAAGCTATTAGCTTGGGCAATAGGGACGCAAAAGGAGGAGAGATGTTAGAGGAGAGGGTACTTAAGGAGCTGAAGGAGATCGTTGGGGAGGAGGACCTGCTGACTGAGAGGGAGGATCTGGCCACCTATGCCTACGATGGGACCACCAACTGGGTGAAGGAGCCCGACGCGGTGGTCTTCCCCACCTCTGCGGAGGAGGTATCCCGGATTCTTAAGCTCGCCAACCGGGAACGGATCCCCGTAACCCCCCGGGGGGCAGGGACCAACGTGAGCGGAGGCTCCATCCCCATCCAGGGGGGGATCGTGCTCTGCACCACCAAGATGAACCGTATCCTGAAGATAGACAAGGAGAACCTGGTGGCGGTGGTGGAGCCGGGGGTGGTCCTTATGGACTTCAACGTCGCCCTGGCCAAGGAAGGGCTCTTCTTTCCTCCTGATCCCCAGAGCTTTCTCGGGGCGACCATGGGGGGGATCATTTCGGAGAACGCCGGAGGGCCGGCCTGTGTGAAGTACGGGGTGACGAAGCAGTATGTGCTGGGGCTCGAGGTGGTCTTCCCCACCGGGGAGATCGTCGAGGTGGGAGGCACTACCATAAAGAACGTCACGGGATATGACCTCCCCATGCTCTTTACAGGCGCCGAAGGGACCCTGGGGGTGATAACCAAGGCCACAGTGGCCCTAAGGCCTCTTCCCCCCGCCACCAAGACCCTGATGGTGATCTTCGACGATGTGGCCGTAGCCGGCGAGAACGTCTACAGGGTCCTTTCCAGCGGCATCGTCCCATCGAAGATAGAGCTCCTTGATAACTGGGTCATAAACAGCATAGAACGGCTTCAGCCCATGGGCCTCCCCAAGGAGGCTGATGCCCTGCTGCTATTTGAGGTGGATGGGGTCCCCGAGGCGGTAGAGCGGGAGGCGAAGAAGATCGAGGAAATCTGCAGGGAGCACGGGGCCAAGGAGGTGAGGGTCGCCAAGGACAATGCCGAGGCGGAGCGTTACTGGGCGGCAAGACGGGCGGGGTTTGCCGCGGTCTTCAGCGCTGCCCCCACGGTGCTGGCCGAGGATGTCACCGTCCCCAGGAACAAGATCCCTGACCTGATAAGAAAGGTGGATGAAATCTGCAAGGCCCGGGGGATCGAGTACACCGTGATCGGCCACGCAGGGGATGGGAACCTCCACCCGAGCCTCCTCACCGACAGGAAGGACGAGGAGCATTACAGGAAGGCCACCGAGGCGATGGAGGAGATCATTTCCTATGCGGTGGAGCTGGGGGGGGTCCTTTCAGGGGAGCACGGGATAGGGCTGGAGAAGAAGAAGTTCCTGAAGAAGGCGATGCATCCCAAGGCAATCGAATTCATGAAGGGGATAAAACGCCTCCTGGATCCCAATAACATCCTCAATCCAGGGAAGATCTGGGAGGAGAACTAAAAAGAAAGGGGGGAAAGGAAGATGACCGTGAGCAAATGGATGCACATGGGGACCGTCCTTAAGATGCACGCCCGTCACTTTCCCGACAAGCTGGGCTGCCAGGACAAGTTCAAGAACTTCACCTTCAAGGAGTGGAACGAGAGGGCATGTCGTCTGGCCAATGCCCTCACCGATATGGGAGTGGGTTATCAGGACCGGGTGGCGATGATCGCCTATAACCGCGTCGAGTGGATGGAGTTTTACGCCGCCTGTGCCAAGGGGGGGCAGATCGCCGTACCCGTCCTCTTCCGGCTCGCCCCTCCGGAGATAGAATATGTGGTCAATCACTCCGAGGCCAAGGCCTTCATCGTGGAGGAGCCCTTTGTAGAGGCTATAAACAGCATCCGCGATAAACTCACCAACATCCCCAAGGAGAACTTCATCTACCTCGGATCGGAGAAGGCCCCCGAGGGCTACATCCATTACGAGGACCTCATGGCGAAGGGCGCCCCTGAGGAGCCCAAGGTGACGGTGGATGGGGCCGATGTCTGGACCTTCATGTACACCTCGGGCACCACAGGAAGGCCTAAGGGGGTGGTGAGGACCCATGAAAGCTATATGGCCCAGTATTATCTGAACGACATAAACATGGGGGTGAGGCCCACCGATAAGGTGATGTTGGTCATGCCGATGTGCCATGTGAACTCGATCTTCTACTCCTTCGCATATACCCTGGTGAGTGCCCCGGTGATGGTCTACAACATGGTGAGCTTCGATCCCGAGGATCTGCTGAAGACCATCTCCGAGTACAAGATCACCTTCACCTCCTTGGTCCCGACCCACTACATCATGATCCTCGCCCTCCCCGATGAGGTGAAGAAGAAGTACGACGTGAGTTCAATAAGGCAACTTCTCATCTCCTCGGCCCCTGCCAGAAAGGACCTGAAGCTCGCCATCATGGACTTCTTCAAGAACGCCGAGCTCTGGGAGGCCTATG
>CAYRAR010000174.1:0-3065 GCA_964422255.1 uncultured Thermodesulfobacteriota bacterium
GGACGTTTATCACTATCATTACTGGCCTCCTCCACATCCTTGGTGCTGTTATCCCTGGTGGTGCTGGTGAGATATCGTGAAGTGTCTTGTCAGAAGTGACTTGTACCTGAGAAGGCACGCAGAATATGCCTTCGAGCCCCAAGGAAGACGAGCCTGCTCAGGAACCCCTGCAGATATCCGGCATTTCCATTGACCCTCCGTTGATCCTTGCCCCCATGGCCGATCTCTCCCATGCGGCCTTCAGGGAGCTTGTCGCCTCCTTCGGTGGGTGTGGCCTCTTTCTCACAGAGATGCTCAATTCCAGGATCGTGGCCACCCAGAAACTGGAGTCCGATCCCTATCTCATCCGGGGAGAGAGGGATCGCCCCCTCTTCGCCCAGGTGGCGGGGAACGATCCTCAACGGATAGCTCTGGCCTTAGAGCGCCTTCAGGAAAGGGGCTGGTTCGATGGCTTCGACCTGAACATGGCCTGCCCTCGAGGGGTGATCCAGAGGTTCGGCTGGGGGGTGGCCCTGATGGGGGACATGGAGAAGGCCAGAGAGGTGTTGCGGGCGGCCCGTCGTACCGTAAAAGGCCCCCTTACAGTGAAGATTCGTTCCGGTCCCGAGCACGACCTCCCCTACCTGAAGGAGTTTTGCCGGATGCTCGAGGGCGAAGGGGCTGATGCCCTCGTTCTCCATCCCCGCTCGGCAAAGGATCGCTTCGGCCGTCCGGCCCGCTGGGAGGAGATAAGGGAGGTGAAGGAGACGGTCTCCATCCCGGTGATAGGGAACGGAGATGTCTTTGGGCCGCAGGATGCGTTGAAGATGGTGGAGGAGACCGGTTGTAGTGGAGTCATGGTAGGGAGGGCCGCCCTTCTTCGCCCCTGGATATTCAGGGATATCGCTGCCGTCATGCAGGGGAAAGGGATCCCTCCGGCGCCCTCACCTGCAGAGGTGATCGAACGGTTTTTCCGTTACCTTGAGGCCTTCTCGCCCCCTGAGCTCAGGAGGAAACGCCTCCTCCTCTTTTCCTTCTGGTTTCTGCAGAATTTCCCCTTCGGGCTCTACTATTATCGGAAACTCCAAAAAGAAGAGGACCCAAAGGATATCTTCAGGGCGCTTAAGGAGATGTTGGAGAAGGAAGATGCTCCTTACTCCTACCCGGCCCGCCCCATCATGATGAGATAAATTAACGTTTTCGAAGCTCCTCCCTGAGCCTCAGGCAGGCCCCCAGACAGAGGACTCCCCCGATCAGGATCACCAAGGAAGCGCTGAAGAAGGTGATCAGGAACTCAAAGGGATTGGGGAGATCATAAGCGATCTTCATCATCACGATACCGAAGGCCAGAAGCCCCCCCGCCCCTAAGAGGAGAAAAAGGTGAAGGAGCATCTTTCGATTAACATTCAAAACTCTGTATCACCAAGATAAAAGAAACACTAATGGGCATTTCTTTTGTCCCTGTGGTAGACTTTGCTTAAATTATAACCATTTTTGCGATGCCGTAAAGGGAGAAAGACTTTCGATTTCTACTCCTATTAGGGCTCAACCCTGTAAAGGAAGGTTATCCAGGCCTTGTCGTTGGGGTCATCGTTGGAAATGGAGAGGGCGTGAATGGTGTAAATATAGCAAGTGTCACCGTGGGTATTTATATAGCTCTTTGTATCCACAATCTTGACGTTTACTTCATATGAACCCGCAGTAGTCCTTAAATCATAACAATTCCTTATATCAGTAAGATCATCATATTCATCCTCACAACCATTGGTGCAATTGGTCCAGTTAGAGGTCTCATTTCCCAGCTTATCGCTTAAACACTGTTGGTCCCTTACCGTGACCCAAGGGGCATTGACCAGATCCTGCACATCCACTCCTCCCCTCCTCAGGAGCCTGCAGACGATATCTGCTCCCCCTCTCGCCGCCTCTACCGCGGTTGAGTAAGTCCTTTCAAGTCCTGACATCCTGGTCCCGGTGCTGATCATGTAGAGGAGGGCACTCAAGAACATCACGCTAACCAGTCCCAGGATTAGGGCCATAAAGAGGGCCACGCCTTTATTATTGGAAGTGATAATTCTCTTCATCCCTCTAAGTCCCCAAATTTAATGGCCTCACAGTGACCTTGAGGACCTTCCACCGATAGTGCTGGTCCTCCCCTGCGGGGGTGAAGGTGCTGAGGGTCCCTGTCTGCCCGTCACCGAGGGTGATGGTGCTGGTAGAGATCACCTCATCCGATCTTTGCCCTTCCTGGTAGAGGATAAAGACCCGGACCTCCCTCACTTGCCTTCTGATATCCTCAGCGTCAAGGGAACCGTTACTGTTTATGTCCACTAAAGAGGTAGCCGAAATCGTCAATCGGTCAGACCAGCGGTCGATTTGTCCATCCTCATCGGGATCTATCCCGAAGGCCACCTGAAAGTCCCTAACGCAATCGAGTATGGGTTCCTTGCTCCTTCTGCCATCAACGGTCCCGGAGCTGGTGTCGTGGTTTATGGTCGCCCTGTACAGGATGTAGCTGTTTGGACTGCATTTATCGGGAAGGTTGCTCGTGTATTCCAGAAAGTAATCGACCCGATTGAAGGGCATCCGGACGGTATCACCAGCGTTGTTTATACGCCTTACCCCATATGCGAGATATATGGTATTTGTATCAAGACCGCTGGTGCCTTCTATGCTGCTGGCCGGGCCCCGAAAGCTCCAATTCCCTGAAGTGTCATGGTGCAATCTCCTTTCGACAGCCGATACCAGAATGACCCAATCATTGGCGTTAAAACTTCCTCCCTCTCCCATCTCTTCCAGTGTCCAAGCTCCGTCATGAGTCAATTCTCCCCACTTTCTGGTAGATTCGTTATTCGCCGCCAAGGCCCCCTTTATGACGAGATAATCTGCTGTCCGGCTGTTCGGGTCATTCTCTATGGTCACATTGTTTCCCAAAGCAAAGGCCCGAGGGGGATCACCGGTGGCATCGTTATAAGGAGAGGCAGCACTTTCTGTGGCCTCGTTATAGGTTATTCCCCAGAGATCCCATGGCAAGCCCGCCCCTGCATGGACGATGTCCCTCCGGAGCAACTCCAGGGCCAGGACCTTGC
>CAYRAR010000175.1:0-2932 GCA_964422255.1 uncultured Thermodesulfobacteriota bacterium
GCCCCTGCACAAAAGAAGAGGGTGATCTTGCTGAACCCGTGGTTGATGATATGGATGATCCCCCCTACTATCCCCGTCGGCACAAGCAGGGCCACCCCGAGCACGATGTAGGAGAGCTGACTCACCGTGGAGTAGGCGAGCCGGGCCTTGAGGTCATCCTGGGTCAGGGCGATCACCGAGGCCATGATGATGGTGAAGGAGGCGAAATAGGCCGTATAGATCCCGAGGTTGAGACTGCTCAGGAGCTCAGTGCCAAAAACCGAAAGCATCACCCGGCTTATGCAGAAGACCCCGGCCTTCACAACGGCCACGGCGTGAAGCAGTGCACTTACTGGCGTCGGAGCGACCATGGCCGAAGGGAGCCAGTTGTGAAGCGGCATCATCGCCGACTTGGCAAATCCAAGGATGAACAGCCCGTAAACCGCAATTATCCACCCGTGGGCGACCTCCGGAGGGAAGATCCCCTTCTGGATCCCTGAGGCGAACTCCATCGTCCCCGTGAAGACGTAGGTGAGCACCATGGCAGGGAGCAACAGTCCCTTCGATGTACCCATCAGATAGACGAGGTACTTCTTTCCCCCTTCGTAGGCCTCCTCGTCCTGATGGTGGGCCACCAAGGGGTAGGTGACGATGGTGATGATCTCGTAAAAGAGATAGAGGGTGAAGAGGCTCCCCGAATAGGAGACCCCCTGGGCTCCAAGGATGGCCGCGGTGAAACAGGCATAATACCTGGTCTGGGCGTGCTCCCCGAGCGATCGCATATAGCCGATGTTGTAGAAGGATGCGAAGATCCAGAGAAAAGAGGATGCGATCCCGAAAATAAGGCTTAACCCATCGACCCGGAAGCAGATCCTGATCCCCGGGGCGATGACCGAAAGGGTGTAATGGATCGTGTTACCCTGCCAGATCTCAGAGACCATGGGGAGGACGGAGAGGAAGGTGAGGGTCGAGCCCGCTATCGACCAGAATTCCCTCAGGTTGGGTCTCCTGCGGGAGAAGATGATCAGGAAGATGGTCACTAAGGTGATGACAATGGGGACCAGAGGTTTTGCGCTTACCACTTCCATTCCTTATCCCCGAAGCTCTCTTAAGGTATCGCCCTCTATCCTCCTCAGCCTCCTGAAAAGCAGGATGATGATCCCCAGGGCCACCGCTGCCTCACTGGCTGCAACCCCCATCACGAAGAGGGTGAATACCTGACCGCTTGCCCCTTCAGGGGCGACGAAGCGATTCAAGGTCATCAAATTCAGGCCCGCTCCGTTCAGGATCAGCTCTACCGAGATCAACATCCCTATGAGCGTCCTGCGGAATACCAGCCCCGCCACCCCACAGGCGAGAAGCAGGACCGAAAGGAAGAGGTATACCTCTATGTTCTGGTAGAGGGTCACCTTACTCCTCCTTAGGAGGCTGTTGCCGGGAGAGCAGGGCCAGGAGGATCGCCCCGATGATGCTCGAGACGATGAGCAACGAGATCAGCTCGAAGGGGAGGGGGAAGCGATCCATGATCGCCCTGCCCAAAAGCCTCGTTCTCCCGTAAAGCTCCGGGGCCTCTCCACCAGCCTCGAAGGCCCCCTTGAGGATCTTGACAGTGATGATGAAGGCCAAGGCAGAAACTCCCACCCCTGTGGCCACCTTGAAGAAAGGTCCCCTCTCGGTCGGCTTCTTGTAGAAGGGGCCAGCGAGCATGATGGCGAAGACCACCAGGACCGATACCGCCCCTATGTAGATCAGGATCTGCATCATGGCCACGAAGGGAGAGCCGAGGTAAATGTAAAGGCCGCTTATCCCGAACATGGCCAGCACCAGAAAGAGGACCGCGTAGATCAGGGAATTGGCGAAGATCGTCCCCAACGCCCCCACAACCACTACTGCACAGATCCCCCAAAATATCAACTCACCGAGACTCAACCCTCTTCTCCTTCCACCGGTAGAATTCCTCAACCAGGTCGAAGTAGAAATCCTCTCTGGAGAAACCGGCAAGGTTGTAGTCGGCCGAGAAGGTGATCGCCCCCGTGGGGCATATCTCCACGCATATGCCGCACTGGCTACAGGTGGTGAAATCGAGGATAAACTTGGTTACACTCTTCCTCTTCTCCCCCTCACGCTTTCCCCCCTCCACCTCCTTTATCGACTCAGAGGGACAACTCCTGGCGCAGACCCCACAGGCGATACATTTGGGCCTGCCCGTTTCTTCATCCTCCACCAGCTTTATATGACCCCGGAACCGGGGGGATATCCTCAGGGTCTCCCTCGGATATTGACAGGTCACCACTGGAGAGAAGAAGGCCTTTATCGTTACGACCATACCCAGGATCAGGGACCAAGCCCCCTTTATCACCTCTTTGGGCTTCTCGATCATAGCTTCAGGCACCACCCCGTGACGATCAAATTGGCCAGGGCGAGGGGGATCAGGAACTTCCACGAGAAGTTGAGCAGCTGATCGAACCTCACCCTGGGGAAGGTCCACCGGAACCACATGATGATGAAGACCAGCACATAGGACTTGATGAAGAACCAGATGATTCCAGGAAGCACTGGTCCTTTATAGCCACCGAGGAAGAAGGTGGTGGCTATAGCGCTCACGATGAAGACGTTGGTGAACTCCGCCAGGAAGAACATGGCAAAGCGCATCCCGCTATATTCGGTGTGGAACCCGGCCACGAGCTCGCTCTCCGCCTCCGGGAGGTCGAAGGGGGTCCTATTGGTCTCGGCCACAGCGCAGATGAAGTAGATGATAAAGGCTATGGGTTGGTAGAAGACGAACCACACCTTGCTCTGGGCCTCAACGATCTCCTTCATGGAGAGGGAGCCGGCCAGAAGTATCACTGGAAGGAGGGACAGCAGCAGGGGTATCTCATAGGCAATGTTCTGGGAGACGCTCCTTATCCCCCCTATGAGCGAGTACTTGTTCACGGAGCTCCAACCCGCAAGC
>CAYRAR010000176.1:0-2931 GCA_964422255.1 uncultured Thermodesulfobacteriota bacterium
CCATTGATTGACATAAAACCCTATTTCCGTGATGTTGATAGTCCTTAGCACTCCTTCCCTTGACTGGCGGCGGTGAAGAAGATGATCGATCTGGGCTATCCAGTGGTGAGGGGTACGGCCCGCTACGGATCAGTGAGCGACTTGTACGTGGGGAATGGGGACGAGGTGGTCTTTTAAACCATCGCTTCAGGGCCTGAAGGGAAAGGGGCCTTCTGCCCACCGGCAGAAGGCCCCTTAATTTTTGCAGATTCCGCTCCCCTTAGGTTGGGCGTTGACAAATTGGTTCGTATAGAATAAGTTTGTAGACAAATTATTTCCGTATCTTAAGTTAAAAGGGGTTATGGAAGACGAGATGAGATTTAGGGACTGCCTCTGCTTTCAGCTGGGCAAGGCTTCGCGAAAGATGGCGAGGTTTTACCGGATGAAGTTAGCCCCCTACGGGCTTACCCATAACCAGTTCTTTCTCCTGATCGCTCTTTACGAGGGCGAAGGGCTCTCGGTGAGCGAGCTCGCCGAGAAAGTCGCCCTTGACAAGGCCACGATGACGGGATTGCTCGACAGGATGGAGAGGGATGGCCTCATCCGGCGGGAGAAAGACCCCACCGACAGGAGGACCTATCGCATCTACCTCACGGAGAGGGCAGAGGCCTTAAGGGAGGAGATGACCGAGATATACAGAGAGGTAAACGGCCTTTTCCTCTCCTGCATGTGGCCAGGGGAGAGAAAGGTCCTGGAGAGGATAATGGCGAAAATCGAAGCCTTGGCTGAGGAGGGGATGGATGAAGAGGGAAAGGTTTGAAGATCTTTTCTCCCCCCGCTCTGTGGCAGTGATAGGCGCTTCCAATAATTTCGGCAAGCTGGGCTATCACGTGATGAAGAGCCTCGTGTAAGGGGAATATCCAGGGGAGATCTATCCTATAAACCCCAAGGGGGAAGAGATATGGGGGATCAGGTCCTGTCGCTCCTTAGGAGAGGTCCCCCATCGGGTAGATCTGGCCATAATCGCGGTTCCCGCCGCCCTCGTCCCCCCGGTCCTTGAGGAATGCGGGCAGAAGGGGGTTAAGGGGGTGGTGATGATAACCGCAGGCTTTCGGGAGATAGAGGCATCGGAGGGGGCCGAGCTCCAGGAAAGGGTCAGGGAGATCGCCGAGAGGTGGGGGCTTCCCATCATTGGGCCAAACACCTTCGGTTTCGTCAATCTGCCCTTTGGAATCAACGCCACCTTTACCCCTGAGTTCTCCCGGATGGAGGC
This sequence comes from uncultured Thermodesulfobacteriota bacterium, assembly GCA_964422255.1. Classification (GTDB taxonomy): domain Bacteria; phylum Desulfobacterota; class B13-G15; order B13-G15; family B13-G15; genus CAYRAR01. The sequence goes on from CAYRAR010000176.1 coordinate 1,253, forward strand.
AGGGGGGGTGGCCCTGGTGAGCCAGAGCGGGGGGTTCTGTCACCTGAGCGGATTTCTGGCCATGGAGCAGGGGGTAGGGTTCTCCAAGGTGGTAGGCCTCGGGAATCGAGCCAACGTCGATTTTCCAGAGATGCTGGAGTATCTGGCCGAAGACTCCGACACAAGGGTGATCGCCCTTTATATCGAGGGGATAGATGAGCCGAGGCGGTTGATGGAGGTCGCAAAGGGGCTGAGGGGGAAGAAGTTCGTCCTCGCCTACAAGGCGGGAAGGAGCGAGAAGGGTGACGATGCCAGCCGCTTCCATACCGGTTCCCTTGCGGGAAATTACCGGATATGGCAGGGGGCCCTCCGTCAAGCGGGCATCCTGGAGGTCGACAGCACCGAGGAATTGCTCGATACGGCAAAGGCCCTCTCCTCCTCCCCCCTCCCTCACGGGAGGAGGATAGCAGTGCTTTCGAGCCAGGCCGGTCCCGGGCTGATCGCCTCGGACAGAGTGGAAGGTGAGGGGTTAGAGCTTGCCCGGTTCAGCCCCCAGACCCAGAGGAGGATAAACGAGATCCTCCCCCCTCTGGCCATCAGGAGTAATCCGGTGGATACGGGGCCTGCCTGGTATGATCCCGGGGCCATCGTCAGGATCTTGGAGGCGGTCCTCGATGACGAGGGGACCGATGGGGTCCTTTTCCTCAACATGTTCGCCTCAGCCAACCTGAGGCTGGCCCAGGGGGTAAGGGAGTACATGGAGAAGAGGGAGGAGCTCCGCAAGCCTGTTATAGCCTGCTTCGCCTTTCCCCCAGGGGTATGGGACGAAGAAGTGAGGAAGATGGACAGGCGGAAGGGTTTTGTCGTCCTCCCCACCCCCGAGCGGGCCGCCAAGGCCATGGCCAATCTCTGGAGGATGAAACTCTTGATGGAGGATGGATCGCCATGACGGAGGCAAGGTTGCTACTGGGTCTGGACGCCCTATCTTTCCTCGAGGGGAAGGGTTTCTCGATATTGCGGACCGAGTTTGCCAGGGATGCCGATGAGGCGGTCCGGGCCGCCCACAGGTTGGGCTTCCCCGTCACCCTCAAGGTCTCCTCTCCTGATGCCCTCCATAAGACCGAGCTCGGAGGGGTGAAGGTGAAGCTGAGGGGAGAAGAGGAGGTGAGGGAGGGCTTCAGGGAGATAGCCGAGGCCTTCAGGGCCCAGAGGCCCGAGGTGAGGTTTGAGGGGGTGCTGGTACAGGAGCAGGGTGACGGGGTGGAGGTGATCGTCGGGACCCTCCTCGACGGACAGTTTGGCCCTGTCCTCATGTTCGGCCTCGGGGGGATCTTCGCAGAGGTGCTCGAGGACGTCGCCTTCCGAATAATCCCCATCGAAAGGGAAGACGCCCGGCAGATGATAAGGGAGCTAAAAGGCTATCCCCTCCTTGCAGGAGCAAGGGGTGTACGGACAGACCTGAAGAGGATGGAGGACTTCCTCCTTAAGGTCTCAAGGCTTATGGAAGATAACCCACAAATTTTGGAGATGGACCTGAACCCCGTCTTCCTTTCCCGAGGGGAGCCCTTGATCTGTGACGCGAGGATAAAAATGGGAGGCCCACAGAAGGCAGCCCCCTGATCCTTTCCTGCCGCCGAGAGGGGGGACCTGATGCCTCATTACAAAATCTACTTGAAGTAGTATTCGTTGCCTCATATGAA
>CAYRAR010000177.1:0-2926 GCA_964422255.1 uncultured Thermodesulfobacteriota bacterium
AAAGAGGTCATAGCCGAAGGGCTTCAGCTTGCAGGGCTCCTTGGGCAGGGCCTCCCTGGCCCAGTATAGATCGAAGATGCTCCGTGGAGCCGCTTCCTTCTTCGGCGGCTTCGGCTTCCCCTTGGCTTTGACCTTTCTCCCTTTCTGTTTTTCCTCCAGGAGTCGTTTCCCCTTGACCACCTCCTCGGGGGTGAGCCCTTTGAACTCGGGCCGCGACTTGAGGGCCTTCACGGCCTCGGGCGTCAGCACCCCCTTTTGAAGGAAGAGCTCGATGGCCTTCTTCTGCTCGGGCGTTAGCTCCTCAGCAACCTGGGCGTGAAGGAAGGATGCAGACGCGCAAAGGGTTAAAAAAACAAAAAAGGAAAGCGAAATAAGACGGGCACTTAATCTACTGATCTTCACCTTTCCCCTCCTCAAATACCTTTTATCATCGCGTAACATGGGAAGTTTTACATCGACTATTGGCGAAAATGACCAAACTTATTTTCGGCCTACAGACACTGCCAGGGTATGGCCACCACCCCCCCGGGAAGGGTTTTTATCTCTCTTCCCGTATAGATAATCCCCAAAAAGGAGACCTCTCGCTTCTTTGAGACCAAATCGGAGAATTGCAAAAGAGGGCGAACGTCATTCACCCCGACCTCATCGCTGTATTTGGCCTCGAAGGCAAAAAGCTCCCCTCCTACCTCAATCACGAAATCCACCTCTATCTCCCTGCCGCCAAGGGTTCGGAAATAATAAGCGTTTGCTCCATAGCAAGAGGCCAAACAGTAAAGATTTTGGAAGACCAAGCCCTCAAATAACTGGGCCTTAAAATCCGCGGGGATGGATTTCGCGTCTTTGAACCCCGCCAAAGCACACGTCAGGCCCGTATCGACGAAATAGGCCTTCGGAGATTTTATCAGGCGCTTTGAAAGGTTCTCAAAGAACGGTCTCAATCTGAAGAAAAGTCCGCTTGTCTCAAGCAGACCTATGTAACGGCTTGCGGTAGCAAAGGACAGCCCCGCATCCCGGGCCGCCTCGTTTTGCTTCAGGATTCGACCGGACCTCAACGCCAGGACCTCCATGAATCTGTGGAAGGAGACGAGATCCCCCACCTGGGAAAGGGTCCTAAGGTCCCTCTCCAGATAGGTGGCGATATACCCCCTCCACCACATCGATATCTGAGATGCAGAACGAAGATGGACAACCGCCGGCATAAGGCCACGGAAGAGCACGAAGTCAAGCTCCTCCACACCTTCGGGGACCTTTGTCGGCAGCCCCCTTCCCCCGTTCACGAGCGAATACAGCCACGGAGGATTTGGCCTCTCGAAATATTCATGAAGGGTGAAGGGAAAGAGCTCAAAGTATATGGCCCGCCCTGCGAGACTTTCCGAGACGTCCTTCATCAGGAGCAGGTTGGCGGAACCGGAAAGTACGAAGGACCTGGAGCGATCCTCATCCACCGCCATCTTTATGTAAGAGAAGAGCTCAGGGGCCTTTTGTACCTCATCGATGACCACCTTTCGCTGATCGCCGAGGAACTGCCTGGGATGGGTTTTGATGAGGGATTGGACATCCGGGTCATCCAGAGAATAGTAAACCCAGTCGCTGAAAGGGGGCTCGTTAGAAAGCAGCGTGGTCTTACCCGTCTGCCGCGCCCCGGTGAGCACCACCACCGGCGCCACCTGAAGGCCTTCCCTCATGGGCTGGGCCGGAAGCCTTCTTATATAATGTTTCATGATTTGAAACAAAATATACCGCCAACATCCCTGTCCTTCAAGCCTGTTCCTCCCTCGTGGCCCTCTCCCTCTTGGCCTTCTCCACGGCCTCGATCAGGAAGGCGCCCATCACCCCGAGGAACCCTCCGAGCACGAAGGCCACGGCCACCATCATGGCCCGGCGGGGCTTCGCCTTCTCCTCGGGCACCCGTGGGGGATCTATCACCTTGAAGGCGAAGTTCTCCTTCACCTTGGCCATGGTGATGGTCTCCACCTGATCAGCGATCAGCGCGTAGATCTTCTGGCGGATCAGGGGGTCGGAGGTCCTCACCAGCTCCTCCTCCAGATAACGCTTGTTGGTCTGGGCCACCCTGATGGCCTCGGCACACATGTGTTCCCGCAGGGTAGTTATGAGGGCCTGGCAGATCTCGGCAGCCTTCTGCGGGTCCGGAAAATCCACCGAGACCCTTATGGTCCCGAGCTTGGCGTCCTGCCTGACCGTTATGATCTCCTCGAGCGCCTTTATCCCATCCCACAGGGTGGGAGGGGCATCTGGGTCACGGCCGCTGCCCCGTACCTTCGCCATCAACTTAGCAAGCACCACCCCTACGCTCAGGGGAGGAGGCTTCCAGGTCTTTTTCTCCTCGTCCCATCTCTCGGGGAACAGCACCGGCAGGAGGTTGTAACGTTTGATCAGCTCCTCCTTAAGCACTTCGGACTTGAGGAGGCTCACGATCTCGGCCTCTGAGGTCCCCAGGGGCGATATCCCCAAAAGCCCCGTCACCGCCCCCATCCGCGAGGCTATCGACCCCAAGGAGGATTTCTCCTCCACGATGGGGATGATCAACGCCTGAGAGCGGTAGATGTTTGTGAGGAGGAAAGAGATGGCCGCTGTTACAAGCGTGCAGAGAAAAACGGTGATGAAGACTATCTTCTTGCGTCTTTTGAGGATCTCCCAGTACTCGAAGAGGTCGATCTCCTCTTCGTAATGAACCTCTCGCTGATCCATGACGGAGCCTTTTTAGCCCCTCGCCAAAGCCGATGTCAAGTGACGATCACCCTCTTTCAGTATCAAAACCATTGCGAAAAACAAGGTTAAGGAACTTTAACTCAGCCTGGACGGTAATCGCCCACCCTGAGTTTCCAGTAGCCGCGCAAGGTATGCCTCAGCGGTCGGCCGTAGACCTCCGGATGGGTCATCAGACGCTCTTCTATCGCGCGCTTTA
>CAYRAR010000178.1:0-2917 GCA_964422255.1 uncultured Thermodesulfobacteriota bacterium
ATGGAGAGCATAGTAGCCGCTACCCTCCCTGAGGAGAAGATCTCCTCTGCCCTCGGCTCGAGAAAAAGGCCGCTGATCCCTATGGGAACGCTTCCAAGGATTATGAGGGCCACTTTCTTTCTCCCCTCCTCTCTGAAGAGCCCCGTGAGTATCCCCTTTATCGCCTGACGGAAGACGACGAGGATGGCCATCAGTGTGCCCATGTGTACGGCCACATCGAAGAGCACGTGGGGACCTTCCCACTTCAGGACTTCCTGGAGGATGACCAGATGGCCTGAACTGCTAACGGGTAGGAACTCTGTAATCCCCTGAAGTAGACCCAAAAGGGCGCCTTCCCAGAGCTCTATTCCTCTCCCTCCTTTCCTTCATCCCCTCGAGGATGGAGTAGGGGAGGTTCATGTCGCCATATCCCACTCCCATCTCGACCCCCTCCCTTACCTTCCCATGGTAATCGGTCCCTCCCGTTATTACCATATCATACCTTTTTGCCAGCTCCTGGTAAAAGGCCGTCTGTTCCGGGGTGTGATCGGGATAGAATACCTCTATCCCTTCCAAGCCCGCCTCCTTAAGTTCCCTTACGAGACGCTCAAGAGGGCCCTCATCCAGGTTCAGGGTGAAGGGATGGGCAAGCACAGCGATCCCTCCCGCCCGGCGGATGAACTCTATCGCCTCCGAGGGAGGGAACTTGAACTTCTCCACATATGCGGGGCCACCCTTACGCAGGAAGCGCTCGAAGGCCTCATCGACGTCTCTGACATACCCCTTTTTGACCAGGAGCTGGGCGAAGTGGGGGCGGCACACCTGCCCGTCGGAGGCGAGGGCCCTGACCTCCTCGAGGCTTATCTTGATCCCGAGCTCGTTCAACCTCTTGACCATCTTTTCGTTCCTCTCCGCCCGGGCCCTCTGAACGATCCTGAGTCGTTCGTTGAGCTCCTTGTCCTCCGGATCGATGAAGTAACCGAGCAGATGCATCGTTCCCCCGGAGAAATCGACGCTCAGCTCCACCCCTTCTACCACCTCCACCCCTATCCTCTTCCCCTCTTCTACGGCCTCCTTCACCCCCGCGGTGGTATCATGATCGGTGATAGCCACCGCCGCAAGCCCCCTCTCCCTTGCATAGTTGACCACCTCCTTAGGGCTGAGGGACCCGTCAGAGGCGGTGGTGTGGATGTGAAGGTCCACCCTCCTCATCTGGCCCCCCAGAGAATGTCCTTAAGTCCCATGGCCCAAGAGGGGAAGGGGACCGGGGTGAAGGAGAGGAAGAAAATCGCCAGGGTTATGGCGCCCACAAGCCTCCTCTTGCCGTCGAGGGGTGTGAAGTCGTCCACCGGGGGAGGATGCCGGTAGCCGATGAAGAGGAGCAAGACCACCAGGAGGAGCCACCCGAAGTTGTAAATCAGGCAGATGAGTATGGCCGTCAGGATGGTTATGCGAAAGATGATCCTGCTGTACCTTCCGAAGAGGGAATATACGATGTGTCCACCGTCCAGTTGTCCGGCAGGAAGGAGGTTCAGGGCAGTCACAAAAAGTCCCACCCAACCCGCATAGGCGATGGGATGGAGGATGACGTCCTTGCTGGAGGGCAGCTCCCCTAAGGTCAGCCTCTGGATGAAGGCAAAAAGTGGAGGGTTGCCCAACTGGATGGTCTCCTTAGGGAGCTGGGAGACGTCCACCACCTGGGAATGCAGGAGCCCTACGACGATTGCGGGTATTGCCACACATAGCCCGCTGAGGGGGCCTGCCGCCCCTATGTCGAGCAGGGCCCGCCTATGGGGGATGGGGCTTTTCGTCCTTATCACCGCCCCCAATGTGCCAAAGGGGGGCAAGGGGAAGGGGATGAAGTAGGGTAGGGTCGCCTTCACCCCGTGGTACCTGCTCGCCAGATAGTGGCCCATCTCATGGGCGAGGAGGATGGAGAGCAACGAGGCCGAATAGATCACCCCTCCGACGATAAGGGTAGATGCTATGGTAAGGAGGAAGAGGACGAGGTGCGGGAAGACTGACCTCATCTCTATTTTCTCTTATGCCTCATGCGGGCGAGCAACTTCTTGTGTTTGTGCTTCCTCATCTTCTTTCTGCGTTTCTTCAGCACACTTCCCATCCTTTTTCCTCCCTGCGATCAGATTAAGTTCGAAAAATATGATACCCTTCGGTGCCCAAAACGGAGGGAATACACTACAATAAGCCTCCTTAAGTGTCAAGGGGCACTGTTGAAAAACATCAAGATATATGGTATGTTACAAAAAATGGGAAAGGTCATCCCTTCAAAAGGGCTATTATCTTTCAGGAAGTGGCTCGAGGGGCAAAGGGAAGGTTCAGTGAGCGCCTGATGGAGATCTACCGGAGGCTCTACGAGCGCTTTGGCCCGCAGGGGTGGTGGCCCGCTGATGGCCCCTTTGAAGTGATAGTGGGGGCGATCCTCACCCAGAACACTGCCTGGCGAAACGTGGAGAGGGCGATAGGGAACTTGAAGGAGGAGGGGCTCCTCGATCCCTGGGCTTTGCTGGAGGTGGATGGGGGGGAGCTGGCCTCCCTGATAAGGCCAGCGGGTTACTACAACGTGAAGTCCAAGCGCCTTAAGGCCTTCATCAGGTACTTTTGTGAGAAGTATCAGGGAGATCTGGGAAAGATGTTCGGAAGGCCCCTTCCCCAGCTGAGGGAGGAGCTCCTGGGGGTAGAAGGGATAGGTCCCGAGACCGCGGACAGCATCCTCCTCTATGCGGGGGGGAGGCCGGTCTTCGTGGTGGATGCGTACACGAGGAGGGCCCTGAGCCGGCACCATATCATAGAGGAAGGGGCGACCTACCAGGAGGTCCAGGAGCTCTTCATGGAGAACCTCCCCCACGATGTGGAGCTTTTCAAGGAATATCATGCCCTCTTCGTGAGGCTGGGTAAGACCCACTGCAGGCCTAAGCCC
>CAYRAR010000179.1:0-2917 GCA_964422255.1 uncultured Thermodesulfobacteriota bacterium
AGCTCCAACCCGCAAGCAGGATGGCTATCACATTGAGCGAGGAGAAGGCGAGGATCAACACGATCCCCACGTTTATGTCCCGGACCTGGAGCCGGGCATCGAAGGGGATCACCACAAAGGCGACAAGGACTGGGATGAAGACTATGATCGGGGCGAGGTAATAGAGGGGACGGTCCACGAAACGGGGGGTGAGGATCTCCTTACCCAGGAGTTTGAGGCTGTCGGCGATGCTCTGCAGCAGCCCGTAAGGTCCCACCTCCTTGGGGCCGATCCTCCTCTGCATGTGGCCCGCCACCTTCCTCTCCGCCCACACAAGGAGCAGGGCGTTAAAGAGCACGAATCCCAGGACTCCCACAAGGCCTACAATGGCCCTAATAGCCTCCCTCCCATAAGGGGCGAAGAAATTCCACACTTTCATTCCCAAAAGGCCCAGTAGCAGGAGCACGAGCAGGGCCACAAAACCCGCCCCCACGAGGCCAAAGCCGATCCTTACCACGTCGTCCCCGAACGTCCTTCTCAAGGCCCTCATCGGTCCATCTCCGGTATAACCAGATCGAGGCTCCCCAAGATGGAGACCGCATCGGCTATCAGCACCCCTTTGCTTATCTCGGGGAAGCAGGTCAGGTTGGAGAAGGAGGGGCTTCGCCACTTGAGCCTGTAGGGGGTGGTGGAGCCGTCGCTCACGATGTAGATTCCCACCTCTCCCCTTGGCCCCTCCACCGCGAAGTAGACGTCCCCCTCGGGGGGCTTGAGCTTCTTCACCTCGGTCCTGTAAGGGCCATCAGGGAGCTCCTTTATCGCCCGCTCTATCACCCTGAGGCTGTTCTCCATCTCCTGAAGCCGGACTAAGTACCGATCAAGGGCGTCCCCTTTCTCCCCTACGGCCACCTCCACCTCGAGCTCCTTGTACGCCCCATAGGGTTCGGCCTTTCGCAGGTCATAGCTCACCCCTGAGGCCCTCAGGTTGGGGCCCGTGACCCCATAGCGCCTCGCCACCTCTTTCGGAATGACCCCGATGTCCCTGGTCCGATGGATGAAGATCACATTGCCCGTCACCAGGTCATTGTAGATCTTGAACCTCTTCCACATCCTCTTCAGGAAGGCCTTGACCCCCTCGACGAAGTCCTCATCCACGTCGTTGTAGAGCCCTCCGAAACGGCAGTAACAGTAGGTAAGCCTTGAGCCGGTGATCCCCTCCAGGAGGTCGAGGATTTGCTCCCTGTCGTCGAAGGCGTAAAGGAAGGGGGTGAAGGCACCGAGATCGAGCAGGTAGGTCCCGAGCCAGAGCAGGTGGCTCGCTATCCGGTTCAGCTCCACCGCTATTACCCTCACGTACTCGGCCCTGGGAGGGACTTCTATCCCGCAGAGCCTCTCCATTGCCCTCACGTAGCAGAGGTTATAGGACATGGCCCCCACATAATCGAGCCGGGAGGCGTTGGGGAGGTACTTGAGGTAAGTCCTGTTCTCGGCCATCTTCTCCTGCATCCGGTGCAGGTACCCGAGCACAGGCTCCGCCCTCTCGATGTACTCCCCGTTCATCTTCAGGATCAGCCGCAGGACCCCATGGGTGCTGGGGTGCTGGGGGCCCATGTTGACAAAAAAGACGTCATCGGATTCGCTCACGGGCAGAGAAGAGAGGAGCCTCTTCTTCTCCTCGGGGACGGGGACCTTTTCCTTACGGAGCGGGTAAAAGTCTATTCCCTCGTGCAGGAAGAGATAGGAGAGGTTGGGGTGGTTCTCGAAATGGACCCCGAAGAACTCGTGGATTTCCCTCTCATGCCACCCTGCCCCTTCGTAGACATTGGAAATAGAGGGGGCAACGGGGTCTTCAGCCGAGAGGTTCACCCGTACCGAGATCCTTCGGGGATCGTCCCAGTGGTTGAAGTGGTAAACGAGCTGTAGGTACTCCTTAAAATCGACACAACATACATCCTCGATGTAGTAACCGTGCCTGTCGAAGAGCCTTGCCACCTCCTCAATCTCCTCAGGCCCCGTGCTCAGGTCGAACCAGTATCCCCTCTGCTGGTAAGGGACCTCCTTTACCTCGACCCCGGGCCTTGAGCTCCGGATATCCTCGATCAGCTGCTCCGCTACCATCTCCTCTCCGCCACCGGGAATCTCCGCCAGCCCGTGATCTTCTCCTCCAGCTTGATGATCCCCTCGATCAGGGCCTCGGGCCTGGGAGGACAGCCCGGCACGTATACGTCCACCGGGATCAGCTTGTCTATCCCCTCGATGATGTTGTACTGCCCTTCAAAGACGAAGGGTCCCCCCGAGATGGCGCAGTTCCCATAGGCGATCACCCACTTGGGGGAGGGCATCTGTTCGTAGAGGGTGACGATGGCCGGAGCCATCTTCTTGGTAATGGTCCCGGTGACGATCATCAGGTCGGCCTGACGGGGGGAAGGCCGGAAGACGTTGGCCCCGAACCGGTCCAGATCGAACCGGGAGGCCGCGGCGCACATCATCTCTATGGCACAGCAGGCGAGACCGAAGGTGATGGGCCAGAGGGAATTGGCCCTGGCAAGGTTGAGCACCTTCTCCAGGAGGGCAAACCGGATTATCGGCCCTCTCGTCTCCACTCAAAGACCCCCTTTCCCCAGGCGTAAGCGATGGCAAGGACAAGGAGAAGAAGAAAGACCAGAAGGGAGAGGAACTCGTCCGTCCTCCCCCCCTTCACGTAGCTCGTCGCCACGGGAAAGAGATAGAGCACGTCCACATCGAAGGCGATGAATATCAAGGCATAGAGGTAGAAGAGCACGCTGTAACGTATCCAGGCGCTCCCGAAGGGCTCCATGCCGCACTCGTAAATGTCATCCGTCTTGAGCCCCCTCGATCGGGGGGCGATGAGGAGGGAGATCACCACCGGGACGATGGTGAAGAGGACGGCCACGAGGAAAAAAAGAAGGACATAGAA
>CAYRAR010000180.1:0-2900 GCA_964422255.1 uncultured Thermodesulfobacteriota bacterium
ATTAGCGCCTTCGGAGGAGATTTTAGAGGAACGGCAGGATCGCTGTCAAACGGACCGAAATGCGGGGGTTTTGAACGCCTTTAAGGGCGCTGAGCTTCAGAAATCCCTCGGTTTGGCCAGGATCTCCCGAACCTTTATCTGGAAGAAGCGGTTGGAGGAGTTGGCCCTTATCACCACGGCGGTATCCGCCCCCCTGTTGGTCCCGGCCACGGCCACCACGTCCTCGAAGGGGATGAGCCCGGCATCGGCGGCCATGGCCACGATCTCCACGCAGACCTTCATCCCCTGTCCAAAGATCCTCAGGGTGTTGGCCACCAGGTCCTGCTGGCTGTAGCCCTGAAGGTCCCTTATGGCGGTGCCCAGGTTCCGCAGGACCATGGTCCCGGTATAGACCCTCCCTCCCAGCGCCTCGATCTGGCGACGGGCCTCGGGATCGAACTCGTCCACCCCCTCCCCCGAGAAACCCACATTGTGGGTGACGATGATAAGGTTTATTCCCTTGCCCTGATAGAGCCTTGCGGCCATAAGGCCCGTCCTGCCCCGGGTGGAGGCGACGACGATGTGCCTGATCCCCCTCTGGAGGGCCCCCTCAAGGGCCAGCTCCAGAGTCTTCTCCGTGTTCTCCTCACCTGCCCTCTCGTAATACATCCCTTCTCCTCCTCTTCCTCTTTCCCAGCCTCATCCACCAGAACCAGAGATGAGGCTGTCGCATGATCTCCCTCTCCATGATCTCCCTTATCCGCTCAGGGGAGGGGTCGTCCAGGGGGGGCAAGAACTCTATCCCCGCTTCACCCCTCTCCCCCTGACGACAGAAGAAGAGGATCACCGGCGCCTCCGTCCGGGAGGCCAGGAGCTGGAAGGCCTCTATGGCCTTGTCCTTCCGGGAGGAGGTCAGGCCGGGAACCAGATACTGATCGAGGAAGAAGATGACCCCCCTCCCCTCCCTCAGGGCAGATCGCACCTTAAGGGGCGCCCTCTCGGCATAGATGGTCCTTAGCCCCACCCTCCGCCGGGTCCTCTCCAGCACCCCCTCCCAGCGCCGGTCCTTCAACCTCCTCACCACGATGGAGAAGGGATAGCGGGGGGTGAGTTTGGAGAGGGCGAAGAGAAAGGGGCCGTAGTGGGAGGTGACGAGGAAGGCCCCCTTGCCGTCCTGCAGGGCCCCCTTCAGGATCTCCTCTCCCTCGACCTTTACCTTCTCGACCTTTCTCTGCCAGCATCGGTCAAAGCTGAGCAGGACAAACTGGTGGAAGAGGGAGACGAGGAAATCGAGGTGTCTCCTCACCAGGAGCGCCCCGTCACTCCTCGGACCGAGATAGATGTCCATCCCCCTTTTGACCTTTGCCCCGAGAGGGGTGAGGGACAGGAAGGGCACCAGGGTGCTGACCCATGCCCTCCTCAATGGATCGGGGACCTTCGTGAAGAATCTCCCATACAGATCGAAAAAGAGAGGGGATATCATTCCGTTAATCCTCGATTTGCGGGGAGCGGCCCCGCTTCTTCTCCTTGTAGATCAACATGAGGTTCCTTATGTAGATGAAGGCCCCGGTGCTCTGTCCCACGATGAAGACGGGGTCCTTTATGTGAATGGCGTAAATGAGCAAGGTCAGCCCCCCTGCGAGGCTCAGATACCAGAAGTATATGGGGATGACGCTCCTCTTTTTCCTCTCCGAGGCTATCCACTGGACCAGAAAGCGCATGAAGAAGCAGACCTGCCCACTGAACCCCAAGATAAGCCATCCGTTCACTGCAAAACCTCCTCCACCTCGTAATCGAGGTGTCTCCTTTTCATCCAGCGGACCGCCAGCAGATCGAGAAAGGCCCTCAGGGCCCTGTTGCGGATGTTGTACTTCGTCTTCCCGAAGAGGCGGGGCCGGTGGTTTACCTTGATCTCCACGACCCTGAACCCCTCCATCCTGGCCAGGGTGGGGAAGAAGCGGTGCATCCCCTCGAAGAGTTTGAGCCGCTCGATGCATTCCCGGCGGAAGGCCTTAAGGGAGCAGCCCGTATCCCTTATGTAATCCCCGCTCACCTTGTTACGGACGAAGTTGGCGATCTTCGAGGAAACCCTCTTCAGCCACGGGTCCTGGCGGCGATGGCGCCACCCGCAGACCAGATCGTACTCCCCGATCTTCTCCAGCAGACGGGGGATGTCCTTGGGGTCGTTCTGGAGGTCGGCGTCCATGGTGATCACCACCTCCCCCCTCGCCATCCTGAACCCCGCATCAAAGGCCGCCGTCTGTCCACAGTTCCTCTTGAACTTCAGCACCTTGATGTGGGGGTCTCCCCGGGCCAGCTCCCGCAGGACGGAGAAGCTCCTGTCGGTGCTTCCGTCGTGCACAAATATCACTTCATAGGTGCGCCCCGTCCCCTCGAGGACCTCCCTCAACTCCTCCCAGAGGGGGCGGAGGTTATCCTCCTCGTTGTAAACGGGGATGACCACTGAAAGGTCCATCTTCTCAGGCCTCGGCGAAGACAAATTATCTCATCCGAAAAGGGCATTTGACAATCCCTCTTTTGGATAAGGGTGTCCTGAGGAGTTCCCTTTAAGGGTTCATGGCCCTTTTAACGAAATCAAGGGCCTTTCTGGCCATCTCTATTGCCCTTTTAGCGTCTTCCTCGTCGAAATAAAGGGCGGGGATTTCCTCAAGGGCGTTCGGATATCGGGCCTCCACATAGTAGGGGGTCAGCGCTTTGATCTCCTTTTTTAAGGCCAGGAACCCCTTATCGTATTCGGAACAAAGGTCACAGAGTCGGGCTATGGAATGGGTGAGGATGAATTCCTCCCCTTGGGCCATCAGGTAGGCCTTCAGGGCCTCAGTGTGAGGTAAAAAGCGATGAGCTTACCCGGGCTGCTCCATAGCCTCTCTTTGAATATATATTTCTGCGTCCTTAAAGAT
>CAYRAR010000181.1:0-2880 GCA_964422255.1 uncultured Thermodesulfobacteriota bacterium
GGAGAAGGAGGCCCTGATCCTCGAGGATGCCCTGATAAGGGAGCACAAACCCCGCTACAACATCAAGTTAAGGGATGATAAGAGGTATCCCCTCCTCAGGCTGAGCGTCCAGGAGCGCTGGCCTCGCCTCTCGATAGCGAGGAAGGTGAAGGGGGACGGGGCCATCTATTTCGGCCCCTTCCCATCGGCCCAAGCGGTGCGGGAGACGATGAGGGTGCTTCACAAGGTCTTCCCCCTGCGAAGCTGCAGCAATTCTCAGTTCGCTCACCGGAGCCGCCCCTGCCTCAACTACCAAATGAAGAGATGTCTTGCCCCCTGCTGTCAGGAGGTGGATGAGGGGGTTTACCGGGAGATGGTCGAGCAGGTGACAAGGTTCCTCCAGGGGGAGAGCAGCCAGGTGATAGAGGAGATGAGGAAGAAGATGGAGGAGGCGGCAGCGGAACTGAGGTTTGAGGAGGCGGCCCGCCTGAGGGACAGAATCGCGAGTCTGGAGAAGATCGTCGAGCGCCAGAAGGTGGTGACCATGGGGCCGGTGCATCAGGACGTACTCTCCATGGTGCGCCACGGGGGAAAGATCGGCATATACGTGCTCAACATCCGGGGAGGGAAACTTCTCGGGGGCCAGTACTTCCAGTTGAAGGATGTAGGGCTCCCCGATGAGGAGGTCCTCTCCTCCTTCCTGAGAAGGTTCTATCAGAAGGGGAGGTATATCCCCCAGGAGGTGGTGGTCCCCGAAGAGCTGGAGGATGCCCCCCTTCTGAGCGCTTACCTCGGCACCCGGATCGTCTCCCCTCAGGGTGACAGGAGGAGGGAGGAGCTCCTGAGGATGGCCGAGGAGAACGCCCGGGAAAGGCTTAGCGGGGCAGGCGGAGAGGGGGTCCTTGAGGAGCTCCGGAGCCGGTTTCGCTTGAGTCAGTTGCCTCGCAGGATAGAGGCCTTCGACATCTCCAATATCGGCGGGGATATGGCCGTCGGCTCAATGGTCGTCTTCCTTGACGGCTCCCCCGCGAAGGATCGGTATCGGCGCTACCGGATAAAGGGGGTGAGGGGGATAGACGACTATGCGATGATCTATGAGGTTTTGAGGCGGAGGATGGAACGGGCTCAGGAGGAGGGGGAGATGCCCGATCTCCTCCTGATAGATGGTGGAAAGGGGCACCTGAAGGTGGCCCTGAAGGTCCTTGAGGAGCTGGGGATCGAAGGGGTAGATTGCCTCAGCATAGCGAAGAAGAGGGATCAGGCCGAGGAGGATCGGATCTTCATCCCCCGGGGGAAGGATCCCATCGTGCTCAAGGACAGGAGGCCATCGAGCCTGCTCCTGAAGAGGATCAGAGATGAGGCCCACCGCTTTGCCATCTCCTACCACAGGAGGTTGAGGCGCAGGGAGGTGACCCGTTCCCTGCTCGACGATATCCCGGGGATCGGGCCGGAGAGGAAGAGGGCCCTCCTCAGGAAGTTCGGCGACCTGGAAGGGGTGATGGGGGCGTCGGTGGAGGAGCTCGCCGGAGTTCCCGGGATAGGGCCGAAGACAGCCGAAGTGATTTACCAATACCTTCATGGAGGTGCGAGATGAAGGTGAAAGTAAACGGATCGACCCTTGAGCTGGTTCAGGGGGATATTACCCAGCAGGATACAGAGGCGATCGTTAACGCCGCCAACCCCAGCCTCCTGGGAGGAGGGGGAGTGGATGGGGCGATCCATAGGGCGGCAGGGCCAGAGCTCCTGGAGGAGTGCAGGAGACTGGGTGGCTGTGAGACGGGGGATGCCAAGATCACCAAGGGCTACAAGCTGAAGGCCAAATACGTGATCCACGCCGTGGGACCGATCTACCGGAAGGAAGGGAGCAGGGCCCCGGGGCTGCTTGCGAGCGCTTACCGGAGGAGCCTTGAGGTAGCCCTGGAGAACGGGATCAGGAGCGTCGCCTTTCCCTCCATAAGCACCGGGGCGTACGGTTATCCCCTGGAGGAAGCGGCCCCAATAGCCTTAAAGACGGTGACAGAGTTTCTGAAGGCACATCCAGAGATCGAGCTCGTCCGGTTCGTCCTTTACGACCCCCGGACCTACGCCGCCTACGAGAAGGCCTTGCGGGGGCTGGGATACTCGGAATAGGGTTTCAGAGGCCGTTGGTATTTCATTCTCTTGACATACAGTTTTTCGCTGGTCTAAACTAACGGGAAAGCAGCAGATTAACTTTTCAGAATCGTTGGCGAAAGGGGGTGAGAGGAGGAGAAGGGGGGTGAGGTGAAAAGAGGATTAGGTTTTGAGGGGCTTGTCGTCTTTTAAAATTTAGCAGGAGGAGGGAAGGATGAAAAAGGTGGTATGGGCAGTAGGTTTTATCTTTTTTGTGAGCCTTGTGCTCGGTTTCGGTAAGGGTGCAGTGGCAGAGGTCATTGAGCTCAATTACGCCAATTTCTTCCCGCCCACTCACATTCAGGCCAAGCTCGGTGAAGCCTGGATAAAGGAGGTAGAGAAGAGGACCGGCGGCAAGGTCAAGATCACCTACTTCCCAGGTGGCGCCCTCCTCAAGGGGAACCAGATCTACGATGGAGTACTCAAAGGGGTGGCGGACATAGGGATGAGTTGCTTCGCCTACACGAGGGGGCGTTTCCCTGCCATTGAGGCCATCGACCTGCCGATGGGCTACACCAGCGGGAAGGTGGCCACTTGTGTAATTAACGAGTTTTACAAGAAGTTCCGTCCCAAAGAGCTCAATGAGGTGAAGGTGCTGTACCTTCACGCCCATGGGCCAGGGCTGCTTCACAGCAAAAAGCCGGTATATAAGATGGAGGACCTCAAGGGCTTGAAAATCCGCTCCACTGGCTTCAGCGCCAAGGTGGCCAAGGCCCTGGGGGCAGTGCCAGTGGCCATGCCTCAGGGAGG
>CAYRAR010000182.1:0-2869 GCA_964422255.1 uncultured Thermodesulfobacteriota bacterium
CTGGACGTGAGGCTCCCCGATGGAAGCGGACTGGAGGCCCTGCCCCGGATTAGGGAACTCCCCCTCTCGCCTGAGGTGATCATCATCACCGGATACGGGGACCCGAGTGGGGCGGAGCTGGCCATAAAGAGCGGGGCCTGGGACTACATGGAGAAACCCCTCTCGCTGAAGGTGATCACCTTCTCCCTGATGCGGGCCCTTCAGTACCGGGACGTCAAGAAGGGGAAGAGGCCCCCTGTGGCCCTGAAGCTCGAGGGGATCGTGGGGAGCAGCCCGAAGATGAAGGTCTGCTACGACCTGCTGGCCCAGGCAGCGGGAAGCGAGGCCAACGTGCTCATCACCGGGGAGACGGGCACGGGAAAGGAGCTCTTCGCCCGGGCCATCCACAACAACAGTTCCCGGGCCAAGCAGAACTTCGTGGTGATAGACTGCACGGCCCTCCCCGCCACCTTGGTGGAGAGCATGCTCTTCGGCTACGAGAAGGGGGCCTTCACCGGTGCGGACCGCTCCCAGGACGGGCTGATAAAGGAGGCCGACGGCGGTACCCTCTTCCTCGACGAGGTAGGAGAACTCCCCCTCTCCCTCCAGAAGCCCTTCCTCCGGGTCCTGCAGGAGAAGACCTTCCGCCCCATCGGGAGCAAGAAGGAGATAAGGAGCGACTTCCGGCTGATAGCAGCCACCAATCGGGACCTGGACAAGATGGTGGAGAGCGGCAGGTTCAGAAAGGACCTCCTTTACCGCCTCCGCTCCTTCATCATAGAGATCCCCCCCCTGCGGGAGCACATCGAGGACGTGAAGGAGCTCGCCATCTATCACATGGCCAAACTCTGCGAGCATTACGGGGTGGAGAACAAGGGCTTCTCCCCCGAGTTCTTCGACGCCCTGATGGCCTACGACTGGCCAGGGAACGTGAGGGAGCTGATAAACGCCCTGGAGTGGGCCCTCACCGTGGCGATCAACGAGCCCATCCTCTTTCCGGAACACCTACCCACCTACATCCGGATCCAGCTGATGCGGACCAAGGCCACCAAGGAGGATCTGGGGATGGAAGAACCTACAGGGAGGCCCCGGAAAGAATTGCCCACCCTCAAGGAATTCAGGAAGAAGATGGACAGACAGTACCTCAAGGACCTCCTCTCCCTCACCCAGGGGGACATCAAGGAGGCCTGCCGCATCTCCGGCCTCTCCCGCTCCCGTCTTTACGCCTTGCTGAAAGAACACCAGCTCACCCTACCCAAGTCTTGATCCGATTTTCAGGACAAAGTCCTGTTTTCAGGAATAAAATCCCCTTTCCTGGACAGATCCCGGAAAGGCCCTTCTCTGTAACTCGTTGAATTTTAAGGATTTTCTGAAATAAGAGCTCTGGAGGTTTTTAGGCAAGGTTTTTGCTTAACGGGGGGCGTCCCATGGAGGGCCTTCCGGTCATCGTCGGTCAGAGCGAGGCGATGCGGGAGCTCTTCGACTTCATCGAGAAGGTCTCCCGCACCGATAGCACCGTCCTCATCTCGGGGGAAAGCGGGACGGGAAAGGAGCTGGTCGCCAGGGCGATCCACTACAGGAGCCCTCGTCGCTCAAAACCTCTCGTGGCGGTAAACTGCGGGGCATTGCCGCAGGAGCTCCTGGAGAGCGAGCTCTTCGGCCATGTTCGGGGGGCCTTCACCGGGGCGGTGAGGGACAGGAAGGGGAGGTTTGAGCTGGCGGACGGGGGGACCATCTTCCTCGATGAGGTCTCGGAGATGAGCCCGGCCCTGCAGGTGAAGCTCCTGAGGGTGCTCCAGGAGAGGGAGTTTGAGAGGGTCGGGGACACGAGGACCGTGAGGGTGGACATCCGGGTGATCGCCGCCACCAACCAGGATCTGGAGGAGCTGGTCAGGCAAGGACGATTCCGCGAGGACCTCTATTACCGGCTGAACGTGATCCCCATCCACATACCCCCTTTAAGGGAGAGGAGGTCGGATATCCCCCTGCTGATCCTTCACTTCCTGAAGGTCTTCAACACCCTGAGAGGGGGAAGGGTGGAGGGGTTCTCCCCCGAGGCGATGAACCTGCTGATGGAGTATGACTGGCCGGGGAACGTGAGGGAACTGGAGAACCTGGTGGAGAGGTTGGTGGTGCTGAAAGGGGAAGGGATGGTTCAGCCTGAGGACCTGCCGGAAAAGATCAGGGAGGGGGAGCTCATCCCCTCCCAGAGGGGCGGGGAGAAGGGGACCGTCAACCTCTCCCGGGCGGTGAGCGAGTTCGAGAAGCAGCTCATCATCGATGCCCTGAGGAAGGCCAACGGGGTCAAGAGTGAAGCGGCTAAGCTCCTGGGGATAAAGAGGACGACGCTCCTGGAGAAGATGAAGCGACAGAAGATAGAGTACCCCTTCAGTGGGGCTTATCCCTCAACATCTCCTTCTGCTTTTCAAACGTAAAGCGGACGATCTCCTCCCTCTCATCATCCCTTATGTGCCGGAAGGCCACACAGATGAGGTTCCCGTCTTCTCTCTTCGCCACCCTCACCACCTCACCGATCGCCTCGATGATGTGAAAGGGTGCGGTGGGAAGGAGGAGGCTTATCTTCAGCTTTGTCCCCACGGGGAGGGGGTGGGGGGAGAAGAAGGCCAGGCCGGAACCGCTGATCTCCACTTCCTTCGTCTCCTCGCGGATCATCCTGGTGAACTCCTCCCCCGAGGTGAGGAGGGAGAGGACGAGGTCGAGCTTCTTGTTCATCGCCGTCAGGATCTCGACGAGGGGAAGAGGGAGGTCGCTCCTCTCTATCACCTCCTCGAGCTGGCTGAGGGAGGAGCAGGTCGAGAAGATGTCACATGCCCTCTTCGCCTCCTCCACCTGCTGCGGGCTGAGGACCCGGACCTTAAGGGGAAGGCAA
>CAYRAR010000183.1:0-2868 GCA_964422255.1 uncultured Thermodesulfobacteriota bacterium
TTTTGATTTGACGAAACGATACCCCTTTTAAGTAGATTTCAAATGAGGCAACTCGAAGGGTTGAAAAGGTGGGCCAAAAGGCCTATAATGTCTTTTCCAGTTTCTGGACGCCTGATTTTTTTCAAGGAGGTGAAGAAATTGTCGGAACGGGATGATCTGGAAAAGATGATCAAAAAGCTGAAAAAAGACTTCCAAAAAAACGTACAGCCGGTGCTTAAAAAGCACTCTTATTTTTTGAGCAAGAGCGAACGGGCCCGTATCAAACGGGCTAAGGCCATAAGGAGGATGCGCCGCAAGGAGAGGCAGATGTCCCGTGCCGCTTAAAGAAACTCTCCAAATCCTTCTTAGGCCTCTTGTCTCTTAAACAGTTAGTCCCAAATGAAGGATCCCTCCTCCGATTAAGGGGAGGGCGAGGTTGTCGTCTATCTTCCAAGGAAGGGCTTCCACCACGGTACAGAGGAAGGCGCTGATGACCCCCCAGGGGAAGGGCTTGGGAAAGGAGAGGAAGACCACCACCAAAGCGGTGATGAGGAAGGCCGCACTCCCCTCCAGGGTCTTGGGACCGAAAAGCCTCCTCTTGCCCCAGGCGCTTCCCACCAAGGAGGCGAAGGTATCGGAGATCAGCAGGATGAAGAGGGCGGTGATCACCGCTTCCCTCCGATAGAGGAGAATGGCCGCTATTGCGCCGATCAAAAAATAGGTGGAGCCTATGAGTCCCCTGTACTCCCGCTCCCTGAGAAAACGGGAGGTGATGATGCGATCGAAAAATCGCCGAAACCCTTCATGATATAGCCGCAGAAGATCAGCCCCGGCGTAGAGCACGAAGACGGGAAGGAGCACCATGAGGAGGGTCTCTTTGGAGACGAAGTAGTATCCTATGGGAATGGGGAGGCCGAAACTGTGCATGAGTTTCCTTCTCAACTCTAATTTTGGATCTCCACCCATCGTTTAAGCCTCTTTATCTCCTCAGAGCTCAAAGCCCGGTATTCGCCCGGTCGCAGCCCTCCAATCTTCAAGGGGCCAAAGGCCACCCTCCTCAACTTCATCACCGGATGCCCGATGGCGGCGAAGGTCCTCTTCACTATCCTGTTCCTTCCCTCATGAAGGGTGACCTTAAGCCAGGTGTTGCTCTTCGTCCTTCTTACCAATGTCACCTTCATACTGGGGCTTGGACCGTCCTCAAGGGGGATCCCCCCTCTGAGCCTCTCCACCTCCCCTTTCTCCAGTAATCCCCTCACTTTCACCAGATAAACCCTGGGGACCTGGTAGCGGGGATGGAGGAGCCGCGCCGCCAGCTCCCCATCGTTGGTAAGGAGAAGCAGACCTTCGGCATCCCAGTCGAGCCTCCCCACGGGAAATATCCTGAGCTTAACCCTCCGGAGGAGGTCCCTAACCGTGGGGCGTCCCCGGGGATCGCTCAGGGAGGTGATCACCCCGTAAGGTTTATATAGCAGATAGTAGACCTTTGGAGGGGGTGGAGGGATCCGCTTTCCGTCCACCTCGATCCTATCCCTTTCCGGATCCACCTTGTATCCCAGCTCAGTGATCACTGCCCCGTTCACCCGCACCCTCCCCTCCCTGATCAGCTCCTCCGCCCCCCTTCTGGAGGCTACTCCCCTTTCGGCCAGTACTTTCTGCAAACGTACAAGGGGCATCAACCCTCTTTTCCCGCGAGGGCCTCTATCTCTTTGAGGGTGGGCAGCTCTTTTAAGTCCTTTAGGCCGAAGACCTCGAGGAACTTTTTCGTGGTGCCGTAAAGGAGGGGCCTTCCCACCGTCTCCTTCCGCCCTATGGGACGGATCAATCCCTTCTCGAGCAGCGAGCTCAGAACCCATCCTGAGTCCACCCCCCTTATCTCTTCCACCTCCGCCCTGGTCACCGGCTGCCGGTAAGCCACCACGGCCAGGGCCTCAAGGGCGGCGCGACTCAACCTCATCGGCCTTACCTTTCTCAGACGCTTTATCCAGGGGGCGTACTCAGGCCTGGTCCGGAACTGATACCCTCCTGCCACCTCTACCAAGTGAAATGCCCTCCCCATCCTTCCATACTCCTCGGTGAGCTCCCTCAGTGCCCCCTCGACCTCCTCCTTCCTCCACTCAGGGAAGGCCCTTCGTAGCTCTTCGACACCCAAAGGATCGGGGTGGACGAACAGGAGCGCTTCTATGATCGGCTTTATCTCCATCAGCCGCCCTTCTCGCCCTCAGGGGTAGGGGTGATGTAGGCGATGGAGTGCTTGTATATGAGATGCTCTTCCTCTCCGTACCCTTTGAGATAGACACAGAAGTTGTCGAATCCCGTAATATGGCCAAAGAGCCTCTGTCCCGAAATGAGTTCTACGGCTACCCAGATCTTCTCCCTCCTCATCCGGTTGAGAAACTGCTCCTGGAGTTTGATGGGCGCCCTTGCCGCCGTCTCTGCCTTCTTCATCTCTTCCCCCTTTCCCAAAAAGAGCGGATGAGCCGCAAGATCTCATCCCTCTGTTCCGGGTATCTGTACCACCGAATTTCCCTGTCGGGCTTAAACCAAGTGATCTGCCTCTTGGCCAGCCTTCGGGTATCCCTCTTGATAAGCCTTATGGCCTCTTCCACGTCATACTCTCCCCTTATGTGTCGCACCATCTGCCGGTAACCAATGGATTGCATCGACCTCAACTCCGGTCCATAACCCATGGAAAGAAGCCTCAGGGTCTCCTCCCTCAAGCCCTCTTTTACCATCATATCCACCCGCCTATCAATACCCTGATAGAGCTCCTCCCTCTCCTTAATGAGTCCTATCTTAAGGACATCATAGGGGCTCTCGGAGAAACGATGAGCTCCCCGCACCCGAGAAGGGGGAAGACCCAACACCTCGTAGATCTCTAGTGCCCTT
>CAYRAR010000184.1:0-2785 GCA_964422255.1 uncultured Thermodesulfobacteriota bacterium
GCCTCCCGCAGTTGGCCGATCCTCTTCCCCACTGAGAGCGTAGTGCGGAAGGCGAAGCCCATAAGGGCCAGCCCCAACACTATCCCCACCACCTGGTAGAGGAGCAGCCGTGACACTTTCCCCTCCGCCAGGGCCTGGAACATCCCCACGGCCTTGTTCATCTCGCTGAGGAGCGCCATGTTGTTTCCCATGATCCACTTGAGGCTCTTCTCCGCCGCCTTCCCGCCCTCGAGGACCTTTTCGGCATGTCCCTGGAACTCCTTCCACATCTTGGAGACCTTCTCCAGCTGGCTGTAGACGGGTTCAGGAGCCTTGGGACAATACCGGTATTCCGTCTCCTTGAGGTTCAAGGACAAGGGGGCGTTGCCGGAATCCTTGAGGGCCCTGAGGGTCATGTCAAAGACCTGCATGGTTTCCTTCACCCCTTCGGCAAGGGCCGAAAGGGCCTTGCGATCCGGAGGTGGATCTCGCCGGGTGGCCAGGAAGTAGTTGAGCAGTTCCTTGGTCATCTTCTGGGTGAGCATCCTCTGGCGGCCTGCCAGGTTGATCACCAGGGCATCGGCCTTCTGGGCGCTGGTGGTGACCCACGTTACCACGAACATCGCCACCACAATGAGGGAAAAGGCCCCTACAGCGAGGATCAGCCTATACTTGATCTTCATGGCGCTCCTCCTTCCCCCGGGGGCGCTCCCTGAGCAGTTGCGCTACCCCCGAGATGAGTTCCTCTTTGTCGAGTTTGATGTGGTACTGGTCGAAGCCCACCTGCCTGCCCCGGGCCATGTCTTCCTCCGAAGCAAGGGAGGTGAGGGCGACCATGGGCAGGTCTCTGAAACGGTCGTCCCCCCTGATCCTCTCGGCGAGGCCAAACCCATCGAGCCTTGGCATCTCGATGTCGGAGAGCACCAGGTCCACTTCCTCGGCGTGTTCCTCGAGTAGCTGCCAGGCCTCTTCTCCGTCCCTGGCCTCCAGGACCTCGTATCCTTCATCCTCCAGGAATTTCTTCACATGGGCGCGGAAGAAATCGGAGTCCTCTGCTAGAAGGATCCGGGGAGGTTCCCCTTGCAGTTCCTGAGGATGGGTCTCTTTCTTTTCAAACCACGATGGATAAAGGCGTTCCACCGCTTCGTAGATGTCCACGATGAGGGTGGTCTTTCCGTCCACCACGGTCGATCCCACGATGCCGGGCTGTTTCAGGGTCTCCGTGTCCACCTTCAGGGGCACTTCCCTCGCGTCCACGGGGGGGAGGGCGAGAAGGCCCACCTCCTTTGAGGTCACCTCAAAGGCCACCACGATGTACTCGGGGACCTCGGGCAAAGGCTTCACCTGGGCCACCTCCGAGAGGCTGAAGACGGGCAGACTCTGGCCGTTGTAGGGGATCACCTTCCTGCCCGAGACCAACTCGATCTGCGAAGCCCTTATTCGTTCTATCCTTCGCACAAGGCCCAAGGGGACAGCGAACTGCTCATCGGGGTCGTTCCTAAAAAGAAGCAGTGATTGTATGTCCTTCGCCTTTTCTTTCTCAGCCTCCTCCCTGAGTTGGCGCGCGCGGTCCGTGCCCGCCATGGACGTGAGTTTGGCCATCTGGGCTATCCCCATTACATCCAGGATCAAGGCCACCCTCCCGTCTCCCAAGATGGTGGCCCCTGCATACCCCTGACAGCGCTTCAGATGCCTTCCCAAGGGCTTGACCACGATCTCCTCGAAGTCCTCCAGTTCATCCACCACCAGGCCGTAATCCAAGGGGCCCGCGGAGACCACCACCACCTTGAGGGCCCCCGAGGGATGGCTACGCCTGTCGCGGCCGGAACGGCGTTCCTTGGAGGGGGCGGTGCCCTGCGCCCCACCGTCGAAGGCGGGTCTCTTCGGGGAGCGGCGATCGACGATGTCCCGCCGATCCGGCCTGAGGTGCCCTTTCGGATCGCGGTACATGGGCTTAAGCCCCAATACCCTCGAAAGCCTGACCAGGGGCAGGATCTGATCGCGCAGCTTCAACACCCTGGCCTTGCCCACCACCTCCACCCGTTCCTTTATCCGCTCCGGAGGGACCCTGATGAGCTCCTTTACGTTCACCTGGGGGAGGGCGAAGCGCTCCCCGCCCGCCTCCACCAGCAAGCTAGGTATGATGGCCAGCGTTAGGGGGAGCTTGAGTCTGAAGGTGGTGCCTTTACCGGCCTCTGACTCTATCTCTATCTGCCCCCCCAGCTTGTCCAGGTTGGTCTTGACCACGTCCATCCCCACGCCGCGGCCCGACACTTCGGTGACCTTCTCGGCGGTGGAGAAGCCAGGGCGGAAGATGAGGGCGAAGCGCTCCTGGCGGGACATGGTGCGGGCCTCCTCCTCGGTGACGATCCCGCGGGAGATGGCCGTGCGGACGATCTTCTCCTCGTCGAGCCCCCGGCCGTCGTCGATCACCTCTATGTTCACCTGGCCTGCCTCGTGGTAGGCCCTGAGGATGAGGTGCCCCTCCGGGTCCTTCCCCAGGCGCTCCCTCTCCTCGGGGGGCTCGATGCCGTGATCTATGGCGTTTTTGACCAGATGGGTCATGGGATCGGTGAGGGCCTCGATGATGGTCTTGTCGAGCTCCACGTCCTGGCCCTCGATGGTCAACTTCACCCTTTTCCCAAGGGATTTGGCCAGATCCCTCACCACCCGGGGGAAGCGGCCGAAGAGGTTTCCCACGGGTTGCATCCTGGTGAGCATGATGGTCTCCTGCAGTTCCGAGGTGACCAAGTCCACCTTCTGGGCCGCCTGCTCTAAAGGCCTTTCCTCCTTATTCTGCAGGGCC
>CAYRAR010000185.1:0-2771 GCA_964422255.1 uncultured Thermodesulfobacteriota bacterium
CTATTTCCAGCTCCCGATTGTCGATGGTGGCAGGGTCCATGTCCTTGAGCCTCTCCCTGGGGAATCCCTTCGGCAGGACCCGACGGGATGGTCCTTCAGCCATGCCGACCTCCTTTCCTGCGAGGGTCAATAGTGCCCCTGTACTCAAGAAGGGAAGACCTCATGGCCCAGCTCCAGGAAGGTGTCTGCCATTTCGGAAAAGAGCTCTGCTGCCCGGCAGTAAAACCCCATCCCCTTTTCCTCGATCTCCTCAGCCATCTCGAGCACCTCTTCCGCGCGAAAGTGAAGTACGCTCATCCTCCTCTCCTCAATCCCTGACGGTCTTAACCTGCTTAATCTCTGGGACCCTCTGGACCAACAGGTGCTCGGCCCACAAACTGAGGGCCACATCGGGTCCGGCTCAGCAAAGCCTTCCCCCGATGAGCTTCAAGGTGACCTCCCCCTTTGACGGGTCCGCATCCACAAGTTCCACGTGTCCATCGGCCAGTTCCTCAAGCTTCGGTTTGAGCTCCTCGAGGGCCTTTCTGACCTTCTCCGAGAATTCCATTCTCATTCCTCCAATCGATTCACCAGTTCCTCGACCTTCGCCTCCACCTGATCCCTCACCCGCCTCCAGACGTCAAGGGGCTTGCCAGCGGGGTCCTCAAGCTCCCAATTCTCCTCCCGCAGGGCAGGTACATGGGGACAGGAGACCTCACAGCCCATCCTCACGACGAGGTCGAAGGGACGCCTGAGGTCCAATTCCTGCAAGGCCTTTGGTCGGCGGAAGGCCAGGTCTATGCCCTTTTCCGCCATCACTTCGAGGGTCAAAGGGTCCACTTCTCCAGCAGGCCTATCCCCTGCGCTCTCCACATCGAGCCTCCCCCCTGCTGCCCATTGCAGGAAGGCCTCCGCCATCTGGCTCCTGCGGGCATTATCCCTGCATAGGAAAAGGACCCGCTTCCTTCCGGTCAGGGGGTCTACCAGCTTTCCTGCCAGCTCCCTGGCTTCATCCAAAGCAGTGGGATGGGACTTGATGTCCCCGGGTTTGTCGACTTCCCTGAAGCCCAACGTGCCCTCGAAGCTGGCCCCCACCGCTTCGAAGAAATACCTCGCTGTGAGCTCAAGTCCCGAAAAGAGGTTCTTCCCCTTTGTGGCCCCTACTGCCAAAAGTATCCCTTTACGCCAGGGGGCTTTGGGGTCTTTGATCCCCATTACATACCTCCTCGCCCAGAGGACCTGGGCCCGATCGACCAAGGCCTTGGTATGGGCAGGCACGCCGTAGAAGAAAACCGGTGTAGCTAGGACCGCCAGGTCGGCTTGCCTGAGGAGGGGGTAGATACGTCCCATCCCATCGCTGATCTTGCATTTTCCTTCTTTTTCGCAGTGCCTGCATCCCAAACAGGGACCTATCTTTTCCTCTGCTACGATGACTCTCTCGACCTCTACCCCGTCCTTTCTCGCTCTCTCGAGGAAGGCCTCAAGCAGCGTCTCTGTATTACCCCCCCTGCGAGGGCTGCCCATTATTGCAAGGACATGCGTCATAAGCCGGCTTTTCTATGGAATTACGGCCATTAAGTCTTCTTGGTTAAGAAGCATATGACCAATTTTGTCTTTTTTGATGGCAATGTCAAGTTCTTTGGAAGGTTTCTATTTATGTTCTTTCTTCCTGTTTTCCGTAGCAAGGATGTTGACTATGCTGATTGGACTCATTCCGTATCGAGAAGATATTTCCCTCATTTTCTCATCTCCGCTGGCCTCTATTCCCTTTTCCTTTAACATAGAGACGGCGGCCTCTAAGGGTATGTTTAATCCTTCGCAAACCTCCTTCAGGGTTTTTCTTCCATATCCCTCTCCACTCGCTGGAACCTGTTTCTCTACGTCTTTGGTGATTATTTCATAGATGGCCAAAGGGGATAGTCCATTTTCCCTTGCTATATCCTTGACTATCGCCCTTTTATCTTTAACCTTTATTCCACTGGCTTCGAGCTTTTTTAAAGCATCCTCAAAAGGAATGCTTAGCTTCTGTAATAATTCTTCCAGTGACATGAGCTCTGCGTGGGGAATGGGAGGCGGTTTCTTCGCCTCTTCCCACATCCCTTTTATCTTTTCCCCAAGGTCCATAAGGGAGCTGAATGGCGGAACAGAGACGATAGCACCTACTAAGATGAAAGCGCTCAAGATGACCGATAGGACCAGTTCCCTTTTCAGCTTGATCCCCCGCTCAGCTTTCCTCTTCACGTAACCCCAGAAGACACCCCAATTGAACCAAAATAGATGAAGTATCCCTGTGATCAATAGCAGAAGAGCGAAAACGGTGTGAACCGTCTCCCATCCCTCTTTTGTGAGCCCCCATAGCTTCCAGTTGGTCCAGTGAGCTATCCTGCCAGGGGGTGCGAGAAAAAGCACCGCTCCGGACACCACCGAAACCACAAAAGAGAGGGTCAACAACAATGAGATAAATCCCCGATAATGGAAATTTTTCCCTGCTGACACTGCGGTTCCTACTTCAGTTTTACCTCTTCAGGTGGCCTTTCAGGGCATATTTTACCGCCTGTTTGGTGAAATATCCGGCCCGGTGCATGAGGGTGTCCTTGAACTGCCAGTCCACGTTCATGGTAGCAAGACATGGATAGTTGTGATGCAAGATCCCTGCCCGTTCCTCGGCGTCCTGAATTCGGGTACCCTTCAATTCCTCAACCACGAAGTAGGTGCTGCCGCACGGGGCGCTCCGTATCGTCTTCCCTCCTACCACCCTCTCATCTTTTACCTCAAGCTCCATCTCTGGAAGG
>CAYRAR010000186.1:0-2734 GCA_964422255.1 uncultured Thermodesulfobacteriota bacterium
AGGGGTGGTGGTGTTCCATGCCGGGACCGTCCTCAGGGATGGGAAGTTTTACACGGCAGGGGGCAGGGTCCTGGGGGTCACTGGTGTGGGGGATGGGATCGCCGAGGCGATGAGGAGGACCTACGAGGCGGTGGCCAAGATATCCTGGGAGAGGGTTCACTTCAGGAAGGACATAGGGAGGAAGGCCCTCAGGAGGCTGAGCGCTTAGCTCTCCGGCGCCGTAAGAACTCCCCCTCGGGGGTATCGATCACCTCGATCCCAAGAGCGAGTATTTCATCGCGGAGCCTGTCCGAGAGTCCGAAATCCTTTCTCCTTCTTGCCTCCGCCCTCCGCTCGAGCAGCTCCCTTACCCGGCTGCGGAGGTCCTGAGGCGGAAACTCCATCACCGCGAGGACCTTATCCATCTGTCTCAAGGAGCGAAGGACCATCTCCCTGTCCGCAGGGGAAAGTCCCTCCTTCTGGATCCGGGGAGATGCCCAGCGGATGAAGCGGAAGATGGCCGCCAGGGCCGCTGAGACGTTCAGGTCATCATCCAGGGCCCGGGAAAAGTCTTCCTCCATCTGTTGAACGGCGTCCTTGAGGGGAGGATAGTCAGGGCCCTCCTTGCAGTAAATGAGCAACACCAAGAAGTCGTTGAGCCTCTCCCAGGCCCGCACGCTTCCGTAAAAGGCCTTGTAGGAGAAGTGAAGGGGCTTCCTGTAGTGGGTGGAGAGGAGGAAGTAGCGGATCTCCCTTCCGGTGAAGCCCTTCTCCAACAGCTCCCCCAGGGTCACAGCGTTTCCCCCCTCATGGGACATCTTTTTCCCCTCATGGTAGACCAGCTCGGCATGGACCCAATGGAGGGAGAAAGGCCTCCCGGTCAGGGCCTCGGCGATGGCGATCTCGTTCTCGTTGTGGGGGAAGATGAGGTCGGTGCTCGCGGTGTGCAGATCAAGGGTCTCCCCCAGATGCTTCATGGCCATGGCCACACACTCGATGTGCCACCCTGGTCTTACCTTTCCCCAGGGGGTTTCGTAGTAGATCCCGGCCTTCAACTCCCGGAGGCTGCATCGCTTAAAGAGCGTGAAGTCCCTGGGATTGTCCTTCTCGTAGCTGTCCAGATCCACCGTATGGCCCACCTTTATGCCCCTTAGGTCCACCTTCGAGAGCTTCCCATATTCTCGAAAGCGGGAGATGGCGAAATAGACCGAACGAAGCCTCTCATAGGCGTACCCCCTCTTCATCAACTGCTCGGTGAGCCTGATCATCTCCTCTATATGCTCGCTTGCCTTCGGGTAGTGATCTGCCGGAAGGAGATCCAACTCCTGTGCCTCCTGAAAGAACTCCTCTGCATACCTCTCCGTCAATTCCTTTAACGTCACCCCCTCCCTCTCTGCCCGGGAGATCGTCTTATCGTCTATGTCGGTGATGTTTACCACATGGGTTACCTTGATCCCTTTTGCCTCGAGGAGACGACGGAGGAGATCGGCCACCACCAGCCTCCTCCACTCCCCCAGATGAAGGGGGCCGTGGACGGTGGGACCACAGGTGTACATGAGGGCCCTTTTGGGGTCCTGCAGGCGAAGGGGTTCGATGCCCCGGCTCAGGGTGTTGTAAAGGCGCAGGCTCAGGGTCGGTTTTTCCTCGAAAAGGGGAGTGCTGAGGTACCGTTCCCCGGAATCCGGGAGGATGGTCACGATCACCCCTTCGGACATCCTCTCGGCCACCTTGCAGGCCGCCCAGACCGCTGCCCCTGAGCTCATCCCGGCGAGAATCCCCTCCTCTCGGGCGAGCCTCCTCGAGGTCCTGTAAGCGTCTTCGTCTTCCACCGTCATCTTCTCGTCAATGAGCTCCCTGTCAAATATCCCGGGGACATATGATTCCTTTAGGTTTTTGAGCCCCTGAATCCTGTGGCCGAGGGTGGGCTCCACGCCGATCACCCTGATCTCGGGGTTGTATTCCTTCAGGCGGCGGGCCACCCCCATGAGGGTTCCCGTCGTGCCCATGGCGATCACCACCACATCCACCTTACCCCTTGTCTGCTCCCATATCTCCTCGGCGGTCCCTCGATAGTGGGCCAGGGGGTTGTCGGGGTTGTTGAACTGATCGGTGAGGAAGAACCTGTCGGGTTCTTCCCGGGCGAGGCGATAGGCCTCCTCTATCGCCCCGTCAGTGCCCAGCTGAGCAGGGGTGAGGAGGATCTCCGCCCCATAGGCCTGCAAGATCCTCCGCCGTTCCAGGCTCACCGACTCGGGCATGACCAGAAGCACCTTGTACCCCTTCACCGCGGCGACCATCGCCAGGCCGATCCCGGTGTTTCCGCTGGTGGCCTCGAGGATGATTTTGCCGGGCGTGAGCTCTCCCCGCTTCTCCGCCTCCTCTATCATGCTCAGGGCTATCCGGTCCTTAACCGATCCGCCAGGGTTGAAGGACTCGAGTTTCGCCAGAAGCTTCACCCGGGGATTGGGGTTGAGCTTCCTTATCTCCACCAACGGGGTTTTCCCTATCAGTTCCAGGACGTTGCGGTGGTACTTCATCTCAACGGGATTGAAACACCTTTCTCCTCACGCTGTCAAGTTGGGCCCTCGGTAAAGGGGAAAAAGAAAGAGGAGGGAAGAAACTTCCCTCCTCTTTGAGGGGGGATTGGAGATCGGAGAGATTTTAAACCGCCTTAACCTCGGTGATATTGCCGGCGTGCAACACGTGCACGGAGCAGGCAATTCAGGGATCAAAGGAGCGGACGAGCCGCACCACG
>CAYRAR010000187.1:0-2705 GCA_964422255.1 uncultured Thermodesulfobacteriota bacterium
CCCTGCGGGAAGACCTGCCCGATCGAAGGCCTCCTCCAGGTATCCGGAGAGGTTCGAGAACTCCTCCCTTTTTACCGGATCGGACTTGAGAAACAGCTCTGTAAGGACCAGGGCCCCGACTTTTAAGCTCAACCTCTTTAGTATCCTTGGGCCCTCACCGAGGACGAACTCCGTGCTCCCTCCCCCGATATCGACCACGAGGACCCTCTTTCCGCACAGGGGCAGGCCGCTTATCGCCCCCAGATAAGAGAGCCTCGCCTCCTCTTCGGCCGGTATCACCTCTAACGTCAGCTCCAGCTTCTCTTTGGCCATTTGGAGGAACTCCTCTGCGTTATCCGCCTCCCTCAGGGCCATAGTCCCTACCGCAGCCACCCCCTTCACTCCATAACTCTCCATAATCCCTTTGAACCTCTCGAGGATCTCTATAGTCCGCCCCATCGCCTCGGGCTTTATCCTCCTATCCCT
Source organism: uncultured Thermodesulfobacteriota bacterium (assembly GCA_964422255.1). Lineage (GTDB taxonomy): Bacteria > Desulfobacterota > B13-G15 > B13-G15 > B13-G15 > CAYRAR01. The sequence goes on from CAYRAR010000187.1 coordinate 466, forward strand.
ATACAGTCCCTCTCCCAATCTGGTGACCACCGCCTCATCGACGAGGTACCTGAACCCTCCCTCCTCCCTTTCGGCCACCAGGAGCAGGACAGAATTGGATCCCACATCTATGGTGGCAAACCTCTCCATTTTTCAGCCCCTTTATAGCCCCTCTGGTGATCTTTTTGCAATCTCATTCGCCCTCCTTCGCTTTATAGACCAGCCAGTATGTGGATGGAGGTATCGCTTTGGTCGTTTCAGAATATTTTACATAATGGACGAAAAGGAGAAAACAGTTTATATGCTGACCATTGATCAGCGGAAGTATGCTTATAGATGACGGTAGGAGTTTCTTTAAGGAGAGACTATCTCTATCGTCTCCACAGCCATAGCCTTGAAGGAGAGGAAAACCCTTTCCCCCTCTTTAAGATCGAGCTCCCTCAATGCATATCGGGTGATATAGACGCAAAATTCAAGGGAACCCACCCTGGCCTTAACCTCCACGTATGAACCCAGATCCCTTAATGAGGTCACCTCCACGCAAAACTGATTTCGAGCACTTGAGGAGGTGGGGATTTTGGAGATCACTATATCATCAGGCCTTATCACCACAAACCCCTCCCGGGCCTTCGGCGGGGCCTTTAAAGTAATAATTACATCCCCCACCAGCGCCTTATCCCCCTCGAATCTCGCCCTAAAGACGTTATTCACGCCGAAGAACTCCGCCACATAAGGGGTGGCGGGGGAGCTGAAAAACTGATCGGGTCTGCCCACCTGCTCTATCTTCCCATCCTTCAGAAGGGCGATCCTGTCACCGAGCACTAAGGCCTCCTTTATCTCATGGGTGACCATGATGAAGGTCACCCCTGTCTCCCTGTTTATCCTCTTGAGCTCGCCGGCAAGCCTTTCCCTGATCCTGGGATCGAGGGCGGAAAGGGGTTCATCGAGGAGCAGGAGCTTCGGCCGGGGGGCCAAGGCCCTGGCCAAGGCAACCCTTTGCCCTTCGCCCCCGCTCAGGGTAGGAGGGTAACGGTCAAGGAGGTGCCCTATCCCCAGGAGCTGGGCCATCTCCTGGACCCTTCTCCCTCTTTCTCCCTTGGGTATCCCCTTCAGCCTCAATCCGAACTCTATGTTCCTTCTTACCGTCTGATGGGGGAAAAGGGAGTAATCCTGATAAACGATCCCTATCCCCCGCCGCTCCGGAGGAAGGAAGGTCAGGTCTTGCCCTTCGATGAGGATCCGTCCCCTTGAGGGTTGGTACACCCCGGCAATGGTCTCAAGGAGCACCGTCTTTCCCGCCCCGGTGGGGCCCAGAATGATGAAAAACTCCCCCTCCCCTATCTCCAGGGATAAGGGGCCCAGAGAGAATCCGTTGAACTCTACCACCAGATCCTTTATCTCTATCATCTTCTCGAAGAGGTGATGACCCTTAAGGCGATAAAGATGGAAAGTGAGATCGTTATCAGGAGCACCGCCACGGGTTGAGAGTAACGGAGCCCGAAGGACTCAAACCGCTCATAGATCAGCACAGGAGCGGTCATGGGATGATAGGCCACTACCACCACTGCTCCGAACTCGCTTATCGCCCTGGCCGAACACATCAGAAGCCCTGAGAGCACACTCCTTGTGGAAAGAGGGAAGGTTACCAGAAGGAAGGCCTTAAGTTCCGAGGCCCCAAGGGTCCTTGCCACCCTTTCCAACCTCACGGGGACCATCTCGAAGGCGTTCTTTACGGCGTTGATGTAAAAGGGTGCCCCCACGAAGGTAAGGACGGTGACGATGCCCGTTGCACTTCCAACGATCTTTACACCGATCAAGCGGAGCACCTCTCCCATCACCGTACCCTGCCCCACTGCTGAGAGGATGGCGATCCCTATAACGGGGTGGGGAATAACTATGGGGACATCCACCACGCTTTCTACAAACCTCTTTCCCCTGAACTCCTTTCGGGCAAGGATGTAGGCCAAAGGCGTGCCGAAGAGAAAGGAGATGGCAGAGGCCCACAAGGCCGTATAAAGGCTTAAGCCTATCGCCTGCGTGACCTCCCCATCCCTTAAGGCGAGGATCAAGGAAGAAAGAGGGGGGGCAAGGATCATCTTGGCCAGAGGAAAGGAAATAAATGCCAATATGAGAATTGAAAAAACCCCACATGTTACAAAAAAGGGAGAGACCCTCATCCTTACTCAGCCTTTATAACCCTCGGGGGTATGATGGGCGTCTGGCCGCATTCCCTCAAGATTTTCATCCCCTTTTCTGGATCA
>CAYRAR010000188.1:0-2670 GCA_964422255.1 uncultured Thermodesulfobacteriota bacterium
ATCATCTTCGATACCGACGAAAGGCCCATGGACACGAGCCTTGAGAAGATGGCCCAGCTCCCCCCGGTCTTCAAGAAGGACGGGACGGTCACCGCGGGGAACGCTTCCGGGATAAACGATGCGGCAGCGGCCGTGCTACTGATGTCGAAGGAGAAGGCGAAGGAGCTCGGGCTTAAGCCCTTTGTCACCATCAGGGCCTATGCCTCAGGGGCCGTCGACCCCGCCTACATGGGCCTGGGGCCCATCCCGGCGGTGAGGAAGGTCCTCAAGGCAACGGGGCTCTCCATAGACGATATCGAGGTGGTGGAGCTCAACGAGGCCTTTGCCGCCCAGGCGATAGCCTGCATGAGGGAGTTGAAGCTCGATCTGGAGAGGACCAATCCCCACGGAAGCGGGATATCCCTGGGGCACCCCATCGGGTGCACCGGCGCCCGGGTGACCGTGACCCTGATCCATGAGATGCGCAGGAGGGGGGCCCGTTTCGGCCTGGCCACCATGTGCATCGGTGGTGGGCAGGGGATGGCGATGATCGTCGAAAGGGAGGAGTAGGGATGGAGTACAAGAACATCTCCGTGGAGGTGGAGGAGGGGATAGCCGTTCTTAAGGTCAATCGCCCCAAGGCCCTGAACGCCCTGAACGTCGAGACCCTGAAGGAGATCCAAGACGCCCTGAGGGAGCTCGTCCGAAGGGAGGACGTCCGGGGACTCATCCTGACAGGCGAGGGAACAAAGGCCTTCGTGGCAGGGGCGGATATCGCCGAGATGAAGGACATGGACCCTCAGCAGGCCTATGAGTTCTCCCGCCTCGGCCACCAGACTCTGAAGATGATCGAGGAGTTCCCCTGGCCGGTTATCGCTGCGGTAAATGGTTATGCCTTAGGAGGAGGCCTGGAGATCGCCCTCGCCTGCGACTTCATCTATGCCCAGGAAGGGGCCCGGTTGGGGCTCCCTGAGGTGACCCTCGGGATCTTCCCCGGCTTCGGGGGAACTCAGCGGCTTCCCCGCCACATCGGCAGGACCCAGGCGAAGGAGCTGATCTACACCGGCGAGATGATCGAGGCCCAGAGGGCATACGAGCTCGGGATCGTCAACAAGGTCTGTAAGGCCGAGGAGCTTCTGGAGGAGGCGAAAAAGACCCTCAGAAGGATCGCCCGAAACGGTCCTTTGGCCGTGAAGGTGGCCAAGGAGCTGGTGAACGGGGGGCTTGAGACCTCCCAGGAAGAGGGGGAGGAACTGGAGATATCGGCCTGGGCCAACATGTTCGCCTCCGTCGATCAGAAAGAAGGGATGGGGGCCTTCCTTGAGAAGAGGCCTCCCCAGTTCAAGGGGAAGTGAGGGAGCGCTCCGGCTGCCTCCTTATGATGACGTAAAGGTCTTTCTTGATCCCCCGCCGGATGACGGAAAGCTTTACCCTCTTCCCCACCGGGGTGAGGGCAATAAGGTTCCTTAGCTCCCAGGCGGCGCGTATCTCCCGCCCATCGTATCGGACGATCACGTCCCCCCTCTTCAACCCCCCTTGGGCTGCAGGAGAACCCGGGGTTACCTCCAGTACCAGCGCCCCCCTGGGTTCCTTCAGGCCCAGGTGAGAGGCCAGTTGAGGGGTCATCTCCTGGACGCTCACCCCGAGCCATCCCCTGAGGACCCTCCCGTACCTCTTCAGCTGCTCCATCACCCGGCGGGCCAAATTTGAGGGGACAGCAAAGCCGATCCCCTGATACCCCCCGGTCCTGCTCACAATCGCGGTGTTTATCCCTATGAGCTCCCCCTCCAGGTTGATGAGGGCACCCCCCGAGTTCCCGGGGTTTATGGCGGCATCGGTCTGGATGAAGTCCTCGTAGTCCACCAGACCCATATTGCTCCGGCCCTTGGCGCTCACGATCCCCATGGTGACCGTCTGTCCGATCCCGAAGGGGTTGCCGATGGCGAGCACTATGTCCCCCACCTGGGTCTTCTCAGAATCTCCAAAGGTGAGGAAGGGTAGCCCCTTGGCGTCTATCTTCAGCAGGGCGATATCGGTGGTGGGATCGGTGCCCACAACCTTCGCCTCAAACTCCCTTCGGTCGGAGAGGCCGACGACGATTCTGGAGGCGTTGGCGATCGCGTGATGGTTCGTAAGGATGTACCCATCCTCAGAGACGATCACCCCTGAGCCCAGGCTCCTCTCCACCCTCTCCCGGGGGATGCCGAAGAAGCGGAAGAAGTCCTCACCGAAGAACTCCCTGAAAAAAGGGTCCTGCCAGAGGGGGGAAGGGGGAAGGCCTTCAGGGGTACGGTAGACCCTCAGGGTGGAGATGTTGACCACCGCAGGAATCGCCCTCTGGGCCGCCCGCCTCAAGGCGGCTTGAAGAACATCTAAACCCTTCGCCCAGCCGAAGGCGGAGAAGAGGAAAAGGGTAAGGATTATACAGGCTATCCTCCTCATCCTCTAAGTTAGCTTATCAGAGAACTCCTCGGTCCTTCAAGCTCCTTAAAGGCGCCGCTGTCCAGTATCCTCTCTATGGTCAAGCCCATGAGGACGGCGAAGATGACGGTCAATGCAAGCCTCAAGGCCATGAAGCGCGGCCCCAAGAACTGAAGCTCCACGATCTCCTGGGGTACCTTTATGCATGCCCAGGCCGAAAGGAAGGCTATTATGGCCGATATACGGGCCCCTTTCCTCAAGAGAGAGGCA
>CAYRAR010000189.1:0-2609 GCA_964422255.1 uncultured Thermodesulfobacteriota bacterium
CCTCCGGACTCTGCAACAGGCTTGGGCTCGATACCATCTCCACCGGGGCGACCCTCGCATGCTACGCGGAGCTCATCGAGAAAGGGGCCTGCGAAGGGAGGTTCTCCTTCGGGGAGAGGGAAAGGCTCCTTGAGATGATCGAGCGGGTGGCCTATAGGATCGAGGAGGGAGAGCTTCTGGCCGAAGGGTCCCGGAGGATGGCTGAGGAGCTGGGCCTCCCCTCCTTGAGCATGCACAGCAAGGGGATGGAGCTTCCGGCCTATGACCCGAGAGGGGCCCAGGGGCAGGGCCTCGCTTACGCCACTTCCCCCCGCGGGGGTTGCCACCTCCGCAGCTACATGATCGGGCCCGAGGTCCTCGGGGTGCCGAAGAAGGTGGACCGCTTCTCCGCAGCCGGGAAGGCAGGCCTCGTGATCTTTCAGGAGAACCTGAACGCTGCCCTCGACTCCTTGGTAGCTTGCCGCTTCGGCTCCTTCGCCCTGAGCGATGACTATTACGCCCGGGCCCTCTCGGCGGTCACCGGGATCGATTACGAAGCCCAGGATCTACACCTGATCGGGGAGAGGATATGGACCTTGGAGAGGCTCTACAACCTGCGGGAAGGGATCTCGGAGGAGGACGATGCCCTTCCCGAGAGGTTCCTCTCCGAACCCCTCGAGGGGAGGGTGCTCGACCTCCCGTCGCTCCTTGAGGGATACCGCAGGTTTCGGGGGTGGGAAGGGGGGACCCCGGGAGAGGGGAAATTGCGCTCCCTGGACCTCATTTGACTATTCCCGCCTTCCTTTACTCCCCCCTCCCTTTTCAGTATCATTCCAATAAAAATGGATTCGAGGGAAAAGATCCTCATAATGGAGGAGGCCCTGGATCGCCACTACGGGGTGCCTGATCCCCCTTCCGGAGATCCGCTGGAGATCCTGATACGGACGGTCCTCTCCCAGAACACCAACGACAGAAACAGGGATCGGGCCTACGAGGGCCTCCGCAGGAGGTTCCCTCGCTGGGCCGATATCCTCGAGGCCCCTGACCGGGAGGTAGCGGAGGCGATAAAGGAAGGGGGACTCAATCACCAGAAGGCAAAGAGGATTAAGGAAATCCTGAGATGGGTAAAGGAGAGGTGGGGTGGATGGTCCCTTTCCCCCCTCTGTCGCCTCCCCCGCGAGGAGGCCCTCTCTCAGCTCCTCTCCCTCAAAGGGGTAGGGCCCAAGACCGCTTACTGTGTGCTCGCCTTCGGCTGCTCCGAGGACATCTTCCCCGTGGATACCCACATCCTGAGGATAATGAAACGGATCGGTGCCCTTCCCCCTGGAACCTCGGCCTCCAAGGCTCATGAGCTCCTCGCCCCTCTCATTCCCCAGGGCAAGGCCATCCCCCTGCACCTGAACCTGATCCGTTACGGCAGGGAGGTCTGCCGGGCCCGCGCCCCCCTCTGTGGGCACTGTCTCTTCCCCGAGATCTGCGACTTCCGGAAGAAAGAAGATGGAAGAGGGAGTTCCAAAGCTCCTGGGACTTAAGAAGGGGGTCGCCTCCTTACGCAAGCGCCTCGGAGAGAGGATATCAGTAGGGGGGCTTGAAGGGGGGGCGAAGGCCCTCTTTCTCTCCCTCCTCGCTGAGGAGATCCCCCTGCTCCTCGTCGTGCTCCCCGATCAGGACGGAGCAGAGGCCCTCTTTGAAGATCTGCTGTTCTTCACCCCCGATGGGATGAGGGACGCGGTGGCCCTCCTTCCCGCCGATCCTCCGAGCCTCATCCCGAGCCCTGGGGCCCTCTTCCAGCGGATGAAGGCCCTAAGGGGAATCCTTGAGGGGCGGGTCAGGGTGGTGGTGACGGATCTTGAGGGATTCTGCTGGCGAGTCCCATCCCCTGAGAGGCTGAGGGACACAAGGAGGGTGAAGGTGGGGGAGGAGATGGAGAGGGAGGGGCTCCTCAGGGAACTTCAGGCCCTGGGTTACGAGAGGGTAAAGCTGGTGGAGGAACGGGGGGAGATGAGCGTGAGGGGAGCCATCCTCGACCTCTTTTCTCCGGATCAGGAACTCCCGGTGAGGCTGGAGTTCTTCGGGGATACCGTAGAGTCCATCCGGTCCTTCGACCCCACTACCCAGAGGTCCAAGGAGGAGCTTCAAGAGGTGCTCCTCCTCCCCTTCACCGAAGGGGGGGAGGGGAAGCTCCTCGATTATCTGCCGCCAGACGCACCGATCCTCCTCGTTGACAGAATCTCCATAGGGGAGAAGGCCGAAGAGCTCAGGGTGGAGAGGGGAGAGAAGCTCTGGCCCCCCGATCCCCTCTTGGAGATGCTCGATGGTCGCCCCTTAGTGGAGATGGACGGTGATCCCTCTTCTGACTTCCTCATCCGTTGCGAGCGGCTCTATGGGATTCGCGAGGAGGTGAAGGGGAAGGGATTTCGGGGGATAGCCTCCAGGGTCAGGGAATGGATGGAGGAGGGATGGTCGGTCTACTTCGTGGTCCACAGTGAACGTCAGGCAGAGAGGGTGAGGGAGCTCTTCAGCCAATACGGGGTGACCTTCTCCATCGCTCATCATTGGAGGAGGAGATTTTCACCCGAGGGAAGGGCGTGGGCGGTCGTGGGGGAGCTTTCGGGCGGCTTCATCCTCCC
>CAYRAR010000190.1:0-2600 GCA_964422255.1 uncultured Thermodesulfobacteriota bacterium
GGTGAAGGAGAGGAAGGGGAGGGTAAGGGAGAGGGGTGAGGAGCGGATCGCCGCCATATAGAGGAGGAGGGCCGCTATCTCTACCGGAAGGAGCATCCCCACCGCCCTCCAGAACCCGGGCTCCAGCCGAGGGGGAAGGATGAAGGGAAAGACGGGCAGCAGGAAGGGGAGGGAGTAGAGGAGGCGCACCTCAGCCATCTCCCACGGGTTCAGGTGGCTGAGGCGGCCCTTGGTGAAGGCATCGGCCGTGGCCCAGAAGAAGGCCGAAAGCAGGGAAAGGAGCAGCCAGAGCAAGGCCTATTCTTTCTTCTTCAGGGCCTTGATAAAGGGTTCGAAGAGATCGATGGGCAATGGGAAGACGGTGGTGGAGTTGTTCTCCGAGGCCACCTCCCTAAGGGTCTGAAGATATCGGAGCTGTAGGGCCATGGGAAAGTCCTGGATCAGCTTGGCTGCATCCGCGAGTCTCTGGGCCGCCTGATACTCTCCCTCGGCGTTTATGATCTTCGCCCTCCTTTCCCTCTCGGCCTCGGCCTGACGGGCCATCGCCCTCTGCATCTCCTGGGGCAGGTCTATATGCTTTATCTCCACCAGGGAGACCTTTATCCCCCAGGGGTCAGTCTGCTTGTCCAGGATGCTCTGCAGCTGATGGTTTATCTTCTCCCTCTCCGCTAGGATCTCGTCCAGCTCCACCTGCCCCACCACGCTCCTCAAGGTGGTCTGGGCGAGCTGGGAGGTGGCGTAAAGGTAGTCCTCCACCTGGACCACGGCGTTCTCAGGGGACATCACCCGGAAATAGACCACCGCGTTCACCTTTATCGAGACGTTGTCCTTGGTGATCACGTCCTGAGGGGGGACGTCGAAGACCACCGTCCTCAGGCTCACCTTCACCATCTTGTCTATCCCGGGGATGATAAAGAAGAGGCCGGGCCCCTTTGTGCCGATCAACCTCCCCAGGCGGAAGATCACGCCCCTCTCGTACTCCCTGCATATCTTTATGGCGGCGCTGAGGATCACCAATACCAAGAAGATCAGGATGGGCCAGAAAAACATCTCTCTCCCTCCTTTCTCAAATTTTCCTCACCTTAAGCTTCATCCCCTCCACCCCCACCACCTGGACCTTCTCCCCCGCCTTCACCTCCTGGGGGGCCTCGGCCTTCCAGAGCTCTCCCTGGACCTCCACCACCCCTTCGGGGAGGAGGTCCTCCTTAGCCTCCCCTACCTTGCCGATCAACCCTTCCCTTCCAGTAGTGGGCCTGCGGCGATGGGCCCTAAGAACCATGGTGAGGGCGAAGAGGAAGAAACCGGCGCTTACGATCACCACCGGCAGAATAAAGCTCAGGGAGATTCGGAGATACTGGGCAGGGCTCTCGATCAGCATGATCGATCCCAGGATGATGCAGATGATACCCCCTACAGAGAGCAGACCGTAACTGGTGATCTTTACCTCGGCGATGAAGAGGATGATGCCGAGGATGATCAGGGCCACCCCTGCATAGTTTATGGGGAGCATCTGAAAGGCGAAGAAGGCGAGGATGAGACATATCCCCCCTATCACTCCGGGGAGGATCGCCCCGGGGTTGGAGAGCTCGAAGAATATCCCGTAGATCCCGAGCATCAGGAGGATGTAGGCGATGTTGGGGTTGGAGATGGTGTGGAGGAACCGATCCCGGAAGGACATCTTTATCTCTTTCACCTCTCGTCCCCTGGTCTTGAGGACAACCCTCTCTCCCCCTGTGAGCTTCACCTTCCGGCCGTCCAACTTCTGCAGGAGCTCCTCAAGGTCGCTGGCCATAAGGTCTATCACCTTAAGCCGCAAGGCCTCCTTGGCGGTGATGGAAGCACTCTTCCTTACGGCCTGCTCGGCCCATCGGGCATTCCGCCCCCGCTGCTTCGCTATCGTCTTGATGTAGGCTACCGCATCGTTCACTATTTTCTTCTCCATCTCCTTGCTGAGCTTCTTCTCCCCCATCTGGACGGGATGGGCGGCGCCGATGTTAGTGCCCGGGGCCATAGCGGCGATGTGGGCGGCCAGGGTGATGAAGACCCCCGCTGAGCCGGCCCGGGAGCCACTGGGGGCCACATAGACGATCACGGGGATGCGGGCCGAAAGGATCCTCTTCACAATGGTCCTCATCGAGTCCATGAGCCCCCCGGGAGTATCGAGCTGAATGACCAGACAACATCCCCCCTCCCTCTCCGCTCGATCCACTCCCTTCACGATGTAATTAGCTATCGCAGGGTTGATGATCCCTTCCACCTTTATGAGAAAGACCTCTCCTCGAGGGGCAGAAAAAAGGGAGGGCAATGAGAGAAAAAACGAAGCGAGGAAGAAAAGGGACAAGATTTTCCTCATCCTTTTTTGATGTTATTCCCTCCCACACCCTTTGTCAACTTGGGCCTCAAATTACCCCTTGATAAAAATTTTAAAAGGGTTTATACTTTGATTTGCCAAAAGGGAAAAGCCTCTCTCCGAACAGGGGATTTGGAGAGAAGGAGGTTTTTTGCTAAAATTTCTCTTTGAAAGGGAAGCTGGTGTAGCTCAACAGGTAGAGCGGCTGATTTGTAATCAGCAGGTTGCGGGTTCGAGTCCCACCACCAGC
>CAYRAR010000191.1:0-2598 GCA_964422255.1 uncultured Thermodesulfobacteriota bacterium
GAAGGTGGTTCGGGAGACTACCCCTCAGGAACGGCAGGGCATCTTGGAGCAACTCACCGAACTGTATGAGAAATCGCGGCGGCTCCTTTCCCCTGAGCCCTGATTTCACACCTTAAGGCCTACCTCGAATCCCTCCCTTATGGCATCTAAGGCTTCCCGGGGCTCGATACAATCGCCTATCTCGTAAAGCTCCACCTTCCCTTTCAGCGCCTCGGCCAGTTCCCTGCGGGGCCGAAGGCCCATGGCGATGACCACCCCACCGGCCACAAAGACCCGCTCTCCCTCCCCCTCGGGATAGGGCCTGGCTATCACCTTCACCCCCTCAGGGGCCTTCTCCAAACGGACCACCTCCACCCCGGTGAGGACCTCCACCCCCAGGTCCTTGAGCCTCTTGAGCAGCATGTTTCTGATGAGCATATCGAGTTTATCCCCCAGCACGTCCCGACGCCTGGCCACCGTGCACTTCACTCCCTGACGGGCCAGATATTCAGCCGTCTCCAGACCTGTGGTCCCGGCACCGATGATGAACACCTCCCCGGCGTCAACTCTCCTTTTCCTGGCCAGAAGCTCATAGGCCGTGCACCAGGGGACATCATCGAGGCCGGGGAAGGGGGGTACTACGGGCTCTGCCCCCGTGGCCAGGATCACCACATCGGGTCTTTGCTGCTGGACCAGCTCAGGGGTGACCTCTTCTCCCAGATGGACCCTCACCCCTTCATTCCGCAGGAGTACCTCCATGGCGCTCAGGTAGTCGGCGAACTCCTCCTTATGGGGCACCCGGGTAGCGAGGAGGAAGAGTCCGCCGAGCTCTCGCTCCCGCTCAAAGAGATCCACCTCGTGGCCCCTTCTGGCCGCGATAAGGGCCGCCTCCATCCCTCCAGGACCTCCGCCCACGACCATCACCCGACGGGGCTTGGGTGCAGGGGTTATCCTCACCGTGGCCTCCCTTCCCGTCTCAGGGTTGAACATGCAGGAGGTGCTCTGTCCCTTCCTCAGCTCGGCCAGGCAGCCCTGGTGGCAGGCGGCACAGAGGATTATCTCCTCCTCCCTCCCTTTCCTGGCCTTAAGGGGCAGGTCGGGATCGGCAAGCAGGGGCCTGCCCAGCCCAACGAGATCGGCCTGCCCTCTCTGGAGGGCCTCCCGGGCGAGGCCCGGGGTGCGGATCCTCCCTGCCACGATCACGGGGAGGGAGACCTGGGCCCTGATCTTTTCGGCCATGGGGAGGAGGTTGGCCTTGGGGGTGCCTATGGGATAGAGGCAGAAGGGGACCGATTCGCACATCGTCCCCGAGGTCACGCTCAGGATATCTGCTCCCATTCCCTCCAGTTCCTTGGCCAGAAGGAGCGCGTCCTTAAGCTCCAACCCCCCCTCCACATAGTCCCGGGCGTTTATCCTGACGATGATGGGCAGATCACCCACCGCTTCCCTTGCAGCGGCGAGCACCTCCCGACCGAAGCGGAGCCGGGCCTCAAACTCACCCCCGTAGGGGTCGTGCCGGCGGTTGCTGTGGGGAGAGAGGAACTGGTGGATCAGGTATCCGTGGCTGAAGGGGATCTCTATGGCGTCAAATCCCGCCTCCCGGACCCTTCTCGCCCCCTGGGCGAAGAGGTCCACGTAGTGGGGTATCTCCTCGAGGGACAGGGGTCTGGGAGTGACCCCGTTGGCGGGACAGGTGAGGGCAGAGGCCGATATCATCTGCTCCTGGGGGACCAGTTTCGGGTTGGCCGCCCGCCCCGCATGGTTTATATGGGCAGCGATCTTCCCCCCTGCCCGATGGACCTCCTCTACGAGCTTCCTCAGTCCCTCCACCAGTTTGTCCTCGTGGACCCCGAGTTGGGTGGGGATCTCCTTGCCGTTGAGGGCGATATACATCGGTTCGGTTATGATCAGCCCCACCCCGCCCTCTACCCTTCGGCGGTAAAAGGCGATGTGGCGCTCGGTCACCTCCCCGTCCCGGGTCCCGTAGCCGAGCTTCACCGGTGGCATGACCATGCGGTTGGGTATCTCGAGCCCTCTTACCTTTAGAGGCTGAAAAAGGACGTCGCTCATCTCCCCCTCCTTTCTGTGGGTTATGGATAAGTTTCAGTGGCCTTTGAAGGCCTCTCCCTTAACTACTGCCCGGGCCGTAAGACCGGCCACGATGATCCATACGCCGATTAAGAAGACGTTAAGCAACCCGAATATCTGATAAAGGGAGAAGAACTTGAAGACGACGTGGGTTACCCCTGTGGATACTGCTGCCAGGGCCCCTCTACAGCCGTCGCATTTGGTGAGGTCGATGACGGTGGTGACGGTCTTCCCATCCGAGGCCTGAGAACTCTCAGCAGGCAGAGGAGAAAGCAGCGCCGTGCCCAAGAGGACACCACTTGTTTTTAAGGACTTCCTTCTGTCCATCGTTCCTCTTTTTATTCAAAAATTTGAATACTAATATATTCAGTTAGGCGAATTAGTCAAGGGCAAAAATTTGGAAATTTTCCGGGTGGGTTTTCAGGAGAGGTCAGAACTCCTCTTCTATCTCCATCCTTATCGCCCCCTTCGGACAGACGGCGGCGCAGATCCCGCAGCCCTTACAGTAATCGAGGTCTATCACTATTCGGC
>CAYRAR010000192.1:0-2572 GCA_964422255.1 uncultured Thermodesulfobacteriota bacterium
CTTCAAGTTGTGGGTCCTGACCTTGGGAGGCGGGCGTTGATCCTTTACGCCTTCACCCTCCCCCTGGGCAAGACCCTCAGTGCCGTGATCGCCCTCGTTGCGGCCGCGGCCCTGTTAAGAGAGGACTTAAAGTCAGCCCTTCGGAGGGCCTTCAACGATGAGATCTTCAGGGTCCTCGCCTTGCTCCTGTTCCTGTACATCCTCGGTCTGCTCTGGAGTCACGACCTCATCAGCGGCCTCAAGATGTGCAAGAAGGCAGCCCTGCTGTCGGGCGTCTACTTGCTGTGTTTTCTCCATCTGAGGGATTCCTCTTCGAGGGAGCGGGTTCTGTTGGCTTTCGTGGGTGGGGTAACGGTCCTCGACCTCATCGCCCTGATGAAGTTTCTCGGGGTCTTTGGGGAAGGGGCCTTTCAGCTCCCCTGCAAGGCCCTGATGAACCACATCTGGTTTGGCAACCTCTCGGCCCTTTCCTTCTATTTGGCGCTTTTGCTTGCCATGAGGCGCCCCCTCCTTAGGGCTTTCCTCTGGGGAGGGGGCCTAATAGCACTTGTGGCGGTATTGCTCTCGACCTCTCGAGGGGTCTGGCTCGCCTTGCTCATCGTGCTGATCCTTTGGTCCCTCTTGTTCAGGGGACGTCAAAGGACCCTGGCCATTCTGGTGCTCTCGTGCCTCGCCATGGGTGGCCTCTTGGGCCATAGTCTAATAGGAAAGAGAGTGGAGCAAGCCCGCAATGAGGTCAGGGCCTTTATGCGGGGGGAAAGGCTTGCCTCGTCGGTGGGGGATAGGTTGGCCATGTGGTATACATCGTGGCAGATCTTTCTGGATCACCCCTTGATAGGTGCGGGCACCGGAGACTACGAAGAGGAGGTCTTTCGCAAGACGGAGGAGCTGGGCTCCTTCAGATACATCCGCCACTACAATCAGCCCCACAACATATACCTGCATGCTTTGGTGATGCACGGCCTGGTGGGGCTCGGGGTGCTTCTGGGAGTATTCGCCCTGTTGCTCAAGAGGGCTTGGGTGGGGTTCGTCTCGCCTGAGACATGGTCCTTCGGGGCCATGGGTGTCTCGGCCATCGTCCACACGATGGTGGCCGGGCTCACTGAAGGGGTCCTCAGGATCCATGTACTTGTGTCGGCCTTAGGACTGATCCTCGCGTGCTGTCTGGTGTATAATGAAACTGAACATAAGGATGTTTAGGGACTTGGTGAAAGGGCTGCTGAAAAGGACTGAAGAGCCGCAGGAGAACGGTTCTTCTCATGCCCCTGGACCCTTTCCGTGGGAGGAGGAAGGTCGCGAGCTGGTGGAGCGCCTCTCCAGGGAGCTCCGTTTGCCCATCGTTCCCAAGAGCGAGTTCCCCAAGGAGCCGCTGTTGCTCGAGGGTACCTCGGGTGCCTTCCTATCCAGGCACGCGATCCTTCCCCTAAGTCGTTCGGACCAGCAGGTCACCGTGTTGATGGCCAATCCCCTGGACCTCTCCCTGATCGATACGCTGAAACGCCTCTGGGCGGTGGAAAGGATCGAGGTCAAGTTGGCTTACCCCGATGAGATCCGTGAGGCAGTGGAGAGGCTCTACGAGAGCACCGCTGAGCAGATCCAGGATGCCATCAAGGAAGCCGATGAGGAGACGGAGGTGGAGGAGGAGCAGTTGCGATACCTCGCCATGGAGGCCCCCATCGTCAGACTGGTCAACACCATGATCGTACGGGCGGTGGAGATGAGGGCCTCGGATATCCACTTCGAGCCCTTTGAAAGGGGGTTCAGGGTGCGATACAGGATCGATGGGATACTGCACGATGTGGAATCCCCACCGAAGAGGCTTCAGCCGGCTATCATCACGCGTCTGAAGCTTATGGCAAACCTCAATATCGCCGAGCATCGTTTACCCCAGGACGGCAGGATAAAGCTCCGTTTCGGTGGTAAGGAGGTGGATATCCGCGTTTCCACCACCCCCACCGTCTTTGGCGAGAGTGTGGTCCTCAGGCTCCTCTACCAAGAGGAGCAGGAGTTTGAACTGGAAAACCTGGGGCTCGGTCCCCGGGACTACAGGGTGATCGCGGAGAAGATCCGCTATCCCAATGGCATCATCCTTGTCACCGGTCCCACTGGTTCAGGGAAGACCACCACGTTATATGCCATTCTCAAGAGGATAAACTCCCCTGACAAGAAGATCATCACCGTAGAGGACCCGGTGGAGTACCAGATCGACGGGATAAATCAAATCCAGGTCCGCCCAGAGATCGACCTAACCTTCGCCAACATCCTCCGCTCCATAGTGAGGCAGGACCCGGATGTGATCCTCATAGGGGAGATAAGGGATCTGGAGACCGCGGAGATAGCCATTCAGTCGGCCTTGACGGGCCATCTCGTCTTCTCCACCCTTCACACCAACGACGCCCCCACAGCCATCACGCGGCTGGAGGACCTTCAGGTGGAACCCTTCCTGATCTCGGCCTCGGTGGTCATGGTGATGGCCCAGCGTCTGGTTCGTGTGCTCTGTCCCGACTGCAAGGTGCCCGCCTCTCCCTCCCGGGCCGTCGAGAGGAAGATCGCCGAGATCCTCTCTACCTAC
>CAYRAR010000193.1:0-2501 GCA_964422255.1 uncultured Thermodesulfobacteriota bacterium
AATACCCTGAAACCGGCCCCCTTCTTTATCGCATAATAAACACCGATGCCTCCGATTATCACTGGAGCAGCGCTGATGTGAGTGCTTGGAGTATACCTTTTAAACGAAAAGACCCATATTACATCAAACAGAACTATGATCAAACCGGTAGTCAATCCAAATTTCCCTGTCCAAGCGGGGTCTTTAAATTTGTTCTCCCTGCCCGAAGGGGGACCTTTCGTTCTCGAGGTTTTCAGATCTGCCATGGATGTGGTCGGGAAGCGGGCTTTCTACCTCGCGCCTTTACCTTTCCCGTATATCATATCGACCAGCCAGGACATAAAGGGACTCAAAGGGGGTATAAGTTCTGTGACTTAGCGCCTCACTTAGATGGTTCAAGAATGCCTTCCCAGGGGTGCTAATGCTCCGTCTGTAAAAAAGTGGCGGCTTGAGGAGCCGCCACTGATGGTCATCGATACATCCTCCGGTTCACTTCTCCACTGGCTCAAAGGCGAAGAAGACCCTTTCGGCCATCTTCGTCTCCTTCTTCAGCTCGATAGGGTGCGAGGGCACGGGAAAGACCACCAGCTTGACCTCATCTCCTTCCTTAAGCTTCCCCGCGGGGCAGTTTATCACCCGGCTGAGGATCTTGCGGATGGGACTTCCTTCCCCGAGGTCTATCCACGCGTGGATGAGAGGGGGTTCAAAGCCGAGGGGCACCCCCCTCACCTCCTCGGTGAAGGTGAGGACCTTCCCTTTGGTGGGGAGATCTATCCACTCCAGGTCCTCGGAATAACACTCGGGACAGATCACCCGCGGGGGATAGGCCACATGACCACAGGCCTTGCAGCGGGTGGTGGTGAACCGCCCTTCTTTCAGGTTCTCATAAAACTTATAGATCCGGTTGAACTCCTTCGCCTCTAAGGGCCACATGTCCATAGTGACCGGGTACTTATCCTCCAAGATGGGTATCCCCAAGACCGCCATCTCTTCACCTCCTTTACTTTACCGGCTCCCGTCCGTAGATCACGATGGTGTGCTCCACGTTGAGCCCACTCAAGTTGTGGGTCAGGGCTATCTCCGCTCCTTCGACCTGATGGGTGGCCCTGCCCTGAAGCTGCCTAAGGATCTCGATCGCCTGCCTGATCCCGGTAGCCCCAAAGGGGTGGCCACAGGAAAGCAGTCCTCCGTCGGTATTTATCGGGACCTTTCCTCCTATCTTCGTCTGTCCGGAGGCGACGAACTCCCCTCCCTCACCCTTGCGGCAGAATCCCAGCTCCTCCACCTCTATCACCTCAGAGATGCTGAAACAGTCGTGGGTCTGGGCGACGTCTATATCATCGGGCCCCACCTTCGCCTGCTCGTAGGCCCTTTGAGCAGCCCTCCTCAAGTGGGCCCAGTCGGCAAGGTGCTCTCCAGGCCAGTTGGCCGACACACTGTGGAGCGACACCTGAGCACCCCCCCGGATGTAGACCAGGGGCCTGTCGGTCAGGTCTTTCGCCCTCTCCTCGGCCGCCACGATCACTGCGGCCGCCCCGTCGGTGATGGGACAGCAGTCATAAAGGGTCAAGGGGGTGACCACCAAGGGCGCTTCCAGGGCCTCCTCCAGGGTGAGTCTCTTCTGGAACTGGGCCTTGGGGTTATCGGCCCCGTAATTATAGTTGACCACCGAGACCCATGCCAGCTGTTCCTTGGTGGTACCGTAGCGTTTCATATGCTCCTTGGCGGTGAGGGCGAAGAAGGGCGGCGGTAACCCCAGCCCGTTGGGGGCGTCCCAGTCGTGGTCTATGGAGGCGAGTTCGCTGTAGAAGACCTCCCATTTCTGAGGGGTGTAAAGCTTCTCGCCCCCCGCCACCATCACGATATCCGCCATCCCGCTCTCCACTAGCCCCTTTGCCAGGAGGATCCCCGTACTCCCCCCGGCACAGAGGACATCCACCCGGGCACAGATGGAGGTGGGCTTAAGGCCCAGCCTTTCGGCGATCACCGGGGCGGTATTGGTCTGGAAGGAACAGCGCCCCGCATAGGAGGTAGCGAAAAAAAAGCCGTCTATATCCTTGGGCTTCAGGCCCGGGAGGTCAGCAAGGCATTCCTTTGCCGCTTCCTGGGCCATATCCACCAAAGAGGCCTCTCTCACGCCCCATTTACACATCCCCCCTGCTATAAGACATGCATTCCTCTTGGCCATCTTCCCCTCCTCTCATTTGTCCTTGAATTGAGGCTTCCTCCTCTCCACGAAAGACCTGAGCCCCTCCCTGCCGTCCTCGGAAAGGAAGGTGATGATGAAACATTCGCTCTCATACTGGAGGGCGGTGGGGAGGTCCATCCTGAGGCCGTTGTCCACTGCCACCTTCATCATCTGGAGGGCGACCCGCGGTTTTTCCGCCAGCTTGGAGGCAAAATCCATGGTCTCCTCCATCAGCCTTGAGCCCTCAAAGACCCTGTCCACAATGCCGAGCTCGAGTGCCTTCTCAGGGTCTATTATCTCTCCGCTGAAAAGGAGGGCCTTTGCCCTGGATGGA
>CAYRAR010000194.1:0-2496 GCA_964422255.1 uncultured Thermodesulfobacteriota bacterium
TCTGCTTCGCAGGAATGCCCCTGCCCAAGGGCCGCCGCGTGGCCATCTTCTCCGAGGGCGGCGGAGACAACTCCATCGCGGCGGACAACGCCGAGCGGGCAGGCCTGGAGGTACCGCTCCTCCCGCCCGAGGCCCAGGAGAAGATCAAGCCCCATCTGCTCCAGGGGATGCCTGCCCATAACCCCATAGACTACGGGGGCACGGCCGAGGAGAACCCCGAGGTTATCGTCCGGGTGGTGGAGGCCCTGATGGAAGAGGAGACTGTGGACTGCCTCTACATGACGGGTTTCTTCGGCGGCTTCAAGGAGATCATTGCCCCCCATGTAGCGGAGCTGGAGGAGAAGGCCGCCCGAGAGCTGGTCCGCCTGGTAAGGGAGGCGGGTAAGCCCCTCGTGGTCCACACCTCCTTCGCCAACGAGCCCATAAAGGCCCTGGAGATCCTCAGGGAGGGCGGGATTTTCGTCACACCGTCATCGGAGAGGGCTGCTCAGGGGCTGGCTCAGATGGTTCGCTTCTTCCTGAGGAGGGAGGAACTTAAGGGGGCGAGGCCTGTGGAGGTGACAGGGATCGACAGCGAGCGGGCCCGAGGGATCGTCGAAGGGGTGAAGGCATCTGGACGGAGGAACCTCCTGGAGACCGAGGCCAGGGAACTCTTGGAGGCCTACGGGGTGAAGATGCCCCCTGCGGTCTTGGCCGAAAGCCCCGAGGAGGCAGCGGAGGCTGCCTCTGTGATGGGCTTTCCCGTGGTCCTCAAGGTGGTATCCCCTCAGATCCTCCACAAGTCGGAGGTGGGTGGGGTGAAGCTCGACCTGAAGGGAGAGGAGGAAGTGAAGGATGCCTTCGAGGAAATCGTCAAAAGGGCCAGAGAGGTGAGCTCTGAGGTCTTGGGGGTCCTGGTCACCCCCATGGCCCCCAGGGGGCAGGAGTGCATCGTCGGCCTGGTGAGGGATAGGCAGTTCGGCCCCGTGGCGATGTTCGGCCTAGGGGGGGTCTTCGTGGAGGTCCTGAAGGACGTCTCCTTCCGGGTGGTCCCCTTGATGGACCTAGACCTCCAGGAGATGGTCCGAGAGATCAGAGGCTACAGGATCTTGGAGGGGATAAGGGGGGAGCCCCCCAAGGACGTGGAGGCCCTCACGGAGATCATAGCCAGGGTGGCCCAAATGGGAGTGGACCTACCCGAGGTGAAGGAGGTAGATCTCAACCCCGTGATCGTCCACGAGCAGGGAGCCACGGTAGTGGACGCCCGGGTGATCATGGCCTGAAAGGAGAGGTGGGGATGGAACTAGAGACCGTCATCTACGAGAAGCAGGACGGCGTGGCGGTCATCCGCCTGAACCGTCCTCAGGTCCTCAACGCTATGAACCGACAGCTCTGGACGGACCTG
Organism: uncultured Thermodesulfobacteriota bacterium; assembly: GCA_964422255.1. Classification (GTDB taxonomy): domain Bacteria; phylum Desulfobacterota; class B13-G15; order B13-G15; family B13-G15; genus CAYRAR01. Next base: position 1,385 of record CAYRAR010000194.1, read on the forward strand.
GAGGCGGCCCTGGAGGACGCCAGGGGAGACGATGGCGTTAAGGTGGTGATCATCACGGGTGAAGGCAGGGCCTTCTCCACCGGTGCGGACCTCAAGGAGTCCAAGGACCGAACCCTGGAAGAGTACCGAGAGTACCTGGAGAACCTCCAGGAGGTCTCCCGGAGGATCATCCGTTACCCCAAGCCCATCATCGCAGCAGTCAACGGCTATGCCCTGGGAAGCGGCTACGAACTGGCCTTGGCCTGCGACATCAGGATCGCGGCAGAAAGCGCCAAGTTCGGCTCCCCGGAGGCCCGGGTCTCCTCCTCAGTCACCGGGGGCGCCATGAGGCTCCTCCAGGACCTGGTGGGACCGGGGAAGGCCAAGGAGTTGCTCTTCACCTGCGAGTTTATCGACGGCAAGGAGGCCGAGCGAATAGGGTTGGTCAACCGGGTGGTACCTGACGAGCGGCTGATGGAAGAGACCATGGCCATGGCCAAGAAGATCGCCGAAAACAGCGCCTTCTCCATCAAGGTAATCAAGCGGGGCCTTGAGCTGGCCAAGGAGGCGAGCCTCGAAGCCCTCATGGACTATGAGGTGGAGGCGTGCCTCGCCTGTGTCTTCACCAAGGAGCGGCAGGAAAAATTGGAGGAGTTCGAGAAGAGAAAGGAAAAGAGGAGAACATGAGGAGGGTGGGGTTAATAACCGTTGGGCTGGTGCTCCTTCTGGTCCTGCCCCTTGGAGCCGGGGAGCGGTTCGTGGACAACGGCGACGGCACCGTCACTGACACCCGGACGGGCCTCATGTGGACCTCGAGCGACAACATGGGCGATATCACCTGGCACGATGCCCGCGACTACTGCCGGATGCCCCCTGTGGCGGGTTACCGCTGGACTGACTGGCGGATGCCTACGGTCGAGGAACTGAAGACCCTCTACGACCCGGAGGCAGAGGGCTACGAGTCAGACTGCGGCTTGAAGGTGAGGGTACCCCTTGCCATCCAACTGAGCTGTGCCTGGGTGTGGGCAGCAGAGGAATCGGGCATCATGGGCTATGTCTTCGACTTCGGGCGCGGCATCCACTACTCCACCCTCAAGTTCCAGAAGAAAGGCTATCGCGCCCTGGCGGTCAGG
>CAYRAR010000195.1:0-2443 GCA_964422255.1 uncultured Thermodesulfobacteriota bacterium
ATCCTCGCCCACCGTCGTCCTCCCAAGGGGGCCAAAAAGAGCATAAGGTCCGAGATAAGGAAAAGGGGCCTGAGGGGCTCCGAGGATTTCTCGCTGGCTCCCTTTTCCAAGCCCTACCAACTGGACCGCCTCTGGCAGCTGGCACTCGACCTGAAGAGGCTCTCCTCCTTTATAGATGGGGAGAAGATAGAGGTAGTGCACGTCCACAATTCCCATGACCATATTGTAGGGGGGATGGCCGCGATCCTCTCAAAGATGAGGCCTCCCGTTGTGAGGACGGATCATAAAGCTGACTCCTTGAATTTCGGCCTCCTCAGCCGTTATCCCTTTCGGCGCCTAACCGACGGTTTCATAACCTTTTCTGAAAGAGGGAAGAGGAAGGTCGCTGAAGAGTTCCCCTCAAAGAGGGTCCTCAAAATAAACCCCGCCCTTGACCTCGATCGCTTCACTGGGCGGGAGTGGAAGGATATGCGCTCCCTGTTTGGGATAGAGAAAAGGGCCCCTGTCGTGGGGATTGCGGCCCGGTTTCAACGGTACCGAAACACCGAACTTCTGATTCGGGCCTTTGCCCAGCTATCCAGAGATCTACCCGAAGCCCGGCTTCTTCTGGTGGGGCGAAGCAGCCAGATGGAGGAGAGCGTCCTTAAGCCCCTGAGGGAGCTCGGGCTTGGGGGAAGAGCGATCCTTGCTGGTTACAGGGAAGACGATTATCTCGATACCCTGGCCGCTATGGACGTATTCGTCCTCATCAGCCCGGGCTCTGACGGGACGGCCCGGGCCCTCAGGGAGGCCATGGCGTTGGGAAAGGCAGTGGTGGTCACGAGGAGGGGGATGCTGCCCGAGTTGGTAAAGGACGGGGTCTCGGGGTACGTGGTCGATGAGGACCCCTCGTCCCTCTCTGGGGCCATCCTGAGGCTCCTTCGGGATGAGGCCCTCAGGGAGAGAATGGGCGCTGAAGCTCGCCGTTACGCCTTCGAGAACTTTCGCCTCGACAGACAGGCCGAGGAGGTGGAAGGTTTTTACCGGTCCCTCTTGCAGAGGAGATGAGGGTGGCCCTGGCCATAGGTGATTTTTCCCCCCAGAAGGGGGGAGCGGAGAGGTCGGTCGCTGAGATCGCCGAGGACTTCCTTCGTTCGGGCCATGAGGTCCATGTCTTCTCTTACCGATTCCGGGATTCCATGGGGGAAAGGGTCCGTCGCCACAGGATCCCTGTGATTCCCTTTCCCAAAAGCCTTCGCCTCCTCTCCTTCGCCCTCATGGCTTCAAGGGCGATGAGGAGGGGAGGGTTCGATCTCACCATCAGCGTGGGGGAAACGTGGGGGGCAGATATCCTGCAGTCAAGGGGAGGGGTCCACTGGAGCTGGTTCTGGAAGAGCCTCCGGGCTTACAGAAATCCCCTTTTGCGAGGAGTGAAGCTCTTAGGGAGGCTCTTGAGCCCCAAGCAGTGGGCCCAGGGACTGATAGAGACCGTCGCCTACAAGAGGGCAAAAAGGATCATCGCCATCTCAGAGATGGTGAAGGAGGACATCGTTCGATATTATAAGATCCCACCGGATCGAATAGAGGTCAGTTACACGAAGGTGGACATTGAGCGTTTTCACCCGCGGAACAGGAGGTGGCGTGCCGATATCCGCACCCGCTACGGCATACCCCAGGATGCCTTCCTGATCCTCTTCTCCTCCCACAACTTCAGGATGAAGGGGCTCGGGTACTTAATTGAGGCATTGAGTATCTTGAAGGATTCCGGCAAAGACCATTACCTCCTTGTCCTGGGAAGGGATAACCCCCGGCCATACCTTCGACTGGCGAAAAAGTTGGGATGTGAGGAAAGGATCAGGTTTGCCGGGGAAGTCAGGGACCCGGAAAGGTATTATGGTGCAGCCGACCTCCTGGTCCATCCCACCTTCTACGATGCCTGCTCCAGAGTCGTCCTGGAGGCCCTATCCAGCGGTCTGCCTGTCATCACCACGCGCTCCAATGGGGCAGGTTGGATTATCAAAGACAAAAAGGGAGGAATAGTACTTGATAGTTCCTTTGATGGGCATCAACTCAGTGAGAAAATACAATTATTTTTTGATGTAGGTATTCGGGAAAAGATAGAAGCTATCGCTCGTTCAATTATCTTGGGAACATATAGACAAATGAAGAGGAGGTCATTTCTCCCATGAATTTATCAGGGCTACCTTTAGTCACTGTAATTATTCCCACATTTAACAGAAAGGAAATAGTAAAGGAAGCGATCGCGAGCGTCCTTGACCAGGATTATCCTAAAATAGAAATCTTGGTTGTGGATGATGGTTCAACTGATGGAACAGGGGAAGAACTAAAAAAAACTTTTGGTTCTGTTATCCGTTACATTTATCAAAATCATGGAGGAGAAAGCCGAGCGAGAAATAACGGCATAATCGAAGCCCACGGCGATTTAATTTGTTTTTTGGACTCA
>CAYRAR010000196.1:0-2388 GCA_964422255.1 uncultured Thermodesulfobacteriota bacterium
AGCGGCCACCGAGGTCCTCTATGCCCTGAAGGACAAGATGCCTGAGGGGGTATGGGTGGGCACCAGGTACTGGTTCTTGGCAAATCCCTCCCCCACCAACAAGCGCTTTGTTGAGGCCTACAAGAAGCGCTACAACGCCTATCCCTCCTATAACGCCCAGAACGCCTACACCGCCATCTATGCCCTGAAGGCGGCGATAGAGAAGGCCAAGAGCACAAAGACCGAGGCGGTGATAAAGGCCCTCGAGGGGCTTAGGATAGAGGCCCCCGTAGGGAAGATCTACATCCGTCCTCAGGACCACCAGGCGATCCTGAACGTCACCTGGGGGAAGACGGCCGCCGATCCCAATTACCCCATCCGGATCTTGAAACCGATGGTCACCTTCTCCGGGGAGGAGGTGACCCCCTCTCCTGAGGAGACCGGCTGCAAGATGAAGTAAAGGGAAGGGGGCGGAGGCGCCCCCTTCTTTCCCTCCAAATGATGGAGACCCTCATCATCACCGCACTGAACGGCCTTTCCTTGGGGACTTTGCTCTTCCTCATCTCCATGGGGCTTACCACCATCTTCGGGGTGATGGGGGTTTTGAACTTCGCCCACGGCTCCCTCTATATGCTCGGGGCCTACATGTGCCTTCAGGCGATGAGGCTCTTTCACAACTTCTGGCTGGGACTCCTCATGGCCCCTCTGGCCGTGGGACTTTTGGGGATGGCGATAGAGGTGCAGTTTCTGCGGAAGATCTACGATCGCCACCTCACCCTTCAGCTCCTCCTCACCTTCGCCTTTCTCCTGATCTTGGATGATGCGGTGCGGATCCTCTGGGGGGCGGGCTATCACACGGTGGACCCACCCCGACTCTTCGCAGGGACCCTGAAGGTCTTGGGTAGACCTTACCCGGTATACAGCCTCTTCATCCTGGTGCTCGGGCCCGCGGTGGGTCTTGCCCTCTGGGCCTTCTTCTACAGGACGAAGGTGGGGATGATCGTGAGGGCAGCGGCCATGGACAGGGAGATGGCTTCATCCCTGGGGGTGGATGTGCCTAAGCTCTTCACCTATGTCTTCTTCTTCGGTTCATGGCTTGCGGGCTTAGGGGGGGCCTTGGCTGCCCCTCTTAGGGCCATCGGCCCTGCCATGGGGGAGAAGATCATCATCGAGTCCTTCATCGTGGTGGTGATAGGGGGGCTGGGGAGCTTTCCCGGGGCCTTCATTGGGGCGATGATCTTCGGCCTCTTCGATGCCTTCGGCATCCACTTCGTCCCCCGCATCCACATGGCCATACCCTTTATCCTTCTGGCAGCGGTCCTCCTCTGGAGGCCGAGGGGGCTTTTCGGGGAGGAGATATGAGGGTTCATGGACTTTTAGGCATCCTCGTCCTTTTGGCCTTGATCCTTCTACCGTCCTTCCTCCCCATATACTTCGTCCTCCTCTTTACCGAGATCCTGATCATGGGGCTCTTTGCCTTGAGTTTCAACCTGCTCTTCGGATACACGGGCCTCCTCTCCTTTGGCCATGCCGCCTTCTTCGGCTTGGGGGGGTACGCCGCCGCCTTCCTGATCAGGGACTGGGGGGCAGCCAGGGCCCTCGCCATGCTTGCAGGAGTGATCGTCGCTGGTGCTGCGGCCGTGCTTATAGGCTACCTCAGCGTGAGGCTCGATGAGATCTATTTCGCCATGCTCACCCTGGGGTTCGGGATGATGTTCTTCACCCTGGTCCACCAGTGGAGGGAGGTCACCGGTGGAAGCGACGGGATAACGGGCTTCGGAAGCCCCACCCTCAAGCTCTTTGGCCTTACCCTTTCCTTAGGTCATCCCGTCCATTACTACTATTTTGCCCTGGCGGTGGTGGCGGGGAGCTCCTATCTCCTCTGGAGGATCACCCGCTCCCCTTTCGGCCTTCTGCTCCTTTCCCTGAGGGAGAACCCCGAACGGGCGGCCTTCCTGGGGGTGGACGTGGGGCGCTATCGTTGGTTTGCCTTTGTGATCGCCGGGATCTTTGCCGGGCTCGCGGGTTCCCTCTTCTCCCCCTTCGATCGGATGGCCTCCCCCACCATGCTTCACTGGACCAAGTCAGCAGAACCCGTGCTCATGAGCATCCTGGGGGGAGCCAATCTCTTTTTAGGGCCGATGGTGGGAGCGGCCATCTTCTTCTTTCTGGAGCACATCATCACCAAGTTCACCACCTCCTGGATGATATTTCTCGGGGCGATCCTCGTGCTGCTGGTCATCTTCTTTCCCGAGGGAATCCTGGGGACGGTGGTGAGGAGGGGCCATGGAAAGGGATGAGGTGATCCTCGAGGTTCAGGGGGTGAGCAAGGCCTTCAACGACTTTATGGCCTTAAAGGATGTTACCCTCAGGTTGAGGAAGGGGGAGTTCAGCGCCCTGATCGGGCCC
>CAYRAR010000197.1:0-2376 GCA_964422255.1 uncultured Thermodesulfobacteriota bacterium
CGCTTGGTGCGTGAGGGTATGAGGGATAGAGAACCTTCCACCCTTTCTGGAGGACAGAAACAGCGTTTGGCCATCGCCTCAGTTCTGGCCATGCACCCTCGACTCCTCGTCATGGACGAACCTACCACCGACCTTGACCCTGTGGGAAAGGAAGATGTCTTACAGTTGGCAGGAAGGCTCAGGGACCAGATGACGATGGTCCTCATCGAACACGAGACGGAGGAGGCCCTGAGGGCGGACAGGGTGGTGTTGCTAAAAGAGGGGAGGATCTTGCGGGAAGGCCCTCCAAGGGAGGTCTTGGCAAATGGGAGGTTGCTGGAAGAGGCAGGGGTGAGGCCCCTTGATGTAGCCGAGTTCTTCAGCCGGGCGCTTCGCCTCTCATACCCCAAAGAGGCCCTTCCCCTCACGGTCGAGGAGGGGGTAACCGAATTCAGGAAGTGCTTGAAGTTGCGCGATGAAGCGCAAAGGTACCTTGAGCAGCGGGATCGGAGACAAAATGGCGGGAAGGTGGTTTTGAGGATGGAAAAAGTGAGCTATCGCTACCCCTCCGGGGTAGAGGCATTGAAGGGGATTGATCTGGAGATCAGGGAGGGGGAGTTTGTGGCGATAGTGGGGCAGAATGGATCGGGGAAGACGACCCTGGCAAAGCTCTTGGGGGGCCTTCTTCGTCCCACCTCAGGGAAGGTGGAGGTTTTCGGGAAGGACACAAGGGGGCTTTCCGTCAGGGAACTGGCGGGAAAGGTGGGATATTGCTTTCAGAACCCCGACCACCAGATATTCGCCGAAACGGTCTTTTCCGAGGTGGCCTTCGGTCCCCGGAACCTCGGTTTGAAGGGGGAAGAGCTGAAGAGGAACGTGGAGGAGGCATTAGAGGCCGTCGAGCTCATAGGCTATGAGGCGAGAGACCCTTTTGCCCTCACTAAAGGGGAAAGACAACGGGTGGCGGTCGCCTCGATCTTGGCCACAAAACCCGAGGTGTTGATACTCGATGAACCCACCACCGGCCTCGATTACCCCCAGCAGCGCTCCATGATGGAAATGATCTCCTCTTTGAATAGAAAGGGGCACACCATCCTGATCATCACCCACTCCATGTCCACCGTGGCCCGCTACGCCCATCGTACTCTGGTCCTGGAAGGGGGAAAGATCCTCATGGACGGTACTACCCGCGAGGTCTTCTCCCGGGAAGAGGAACTGGAGAGGTGCTTTTTGCGCCCACCTCCTATAGTCAGGCTGGGCAAACGATTGGGGATCACCCCTTTGACGGTGGAGGAGTTGTTGGAGGTGGTAGAACCTCTCGAAGGACAGAGGTAGAGATGGCGATAAGCATCTTTCTCTATACCCGGCCCCCTACGCCAGTACATCGCCTCGATCCCCGCACCAAGATATGGGCGCTGCTTCTCCTTTTCGGTTTGGGGCTTGTCTTCAACCACCCCCTGTATGAAGGGGCGATCTTCGCAGGGGTGCTTCTGCTCGCCTGGTGGAGCCGTTCCATGACCAATGTGTGGAGGTTAAGGTACATCCTGCTGATCCTTATGGCCTTCTCCACTGCCCTGTGGCCCTTCTTCATCACCGGGCCTACTGAGGTCTTCCGCTGGCGGTGGGTGCAGATCTCTTTGGAGCCCCTCCTTTACGGGGTGGCCATGGGGATGAGAGCCGGGATCTTTCTGGTAGGAGGTTTGATCTTCCTCTCCACCACACGGATCGAGGAGTTCACCACCGCCCTTATCAGGCTCAAGGTCCCCTATCCTTTAGCCTTCGCCATTTCTGCCGCCTTCAGGTTCCTTCCCACCTTTGTGGGGGCGGGAGCGACCATCGTCCAGGCCCAGAGGGCTCGCGGGCTGGACTTGGAAAGGGGTTCTCCCTGGAGCAGGATGCGGAAGTTCATCCCCTTGCTCGTCCCTATTTTGATCTATGCCATGCGAACTGTGAACTTCCAGGCCATGGCCTTGGAGGCAAAAGGCTTCGGGAGAGGGGGCAAGCGGACTTCCTATTTGGAGCTTCGCCTCCGCCCAGCCGACTACTGCGTGATCATTCTCCTTCTCCTCCTCTGCGGAGCCGCCCTCTATTGGAGACTAACCGGGCATGGAGCTGTGCTGCCTCGTCTATAAGAACGTACATACCTTCAATTTTCCTAAGTTCTGTTGAACTTTCTTTACATGAAAAATTTCCGGGGAGTTTTAGAGAACGGGTGAAAAAATTCGCCCGCGAGGCAAGGCGCCACCCCTGAGGGTGCGGGAGAACGTGCGGGCGCAACTGCGCGTCATCGTCAAACGCATTCTGCGCAAATACGGCTACCCACCCGACAAGCAGGAGAAGGTCACGCAGATTGTGCTGGAGCAAGCGGAGGCGTTATCGACAGAGTTTGTCAGCTAA
>CAYRAR010000198.1:0-2285 GCA_964422255.1 uncultured Thermodesulfobacteriota bacterium
CCAGCCGTAGACAATTGAAGAGACGCCGAGTCCGCCTGAGGGCGGAGCGGGGGATCAGGGATACCCCTTGGAGCCTTCGTCCCTGGATCCTGACCCGGGCATAGAGTCCCGGGAGGAGAGGAGGTCTCCTGCGAAAGGGGTCCTCGACCCGTACGACCACCGGGAGGAGGCGGGTTCTCTCGTCCACCTTTCCCCCTGCCCGGATTACCCGCCCGGGCCAGCTGAGCTCCCTTCCTCCCATGCGGACCCTTACCTGGGCCGATGACCCTTCGCCCTCCGTGTTGATCCCCGGGACCTTTATCCAGGCGAGCTCTTCGAGGGGGAGGTGGACGATGATCTCCATCGCCTCGCGGCTGTAGACGGTGGCCAGGACCTGTCCAGGGGTCACGTACTGGCCGAGGCCGACTTTCACATCGACTACCCTACAGGGAAAGGGTGCCTTCAGTGTCGTCCGCTTCAGGTCAAGCTCCGCCTTCCTCAGGTGGGCCCTGGCCGCCTGAAGCCTCGCCCTGGCTGAAGCGATCTGGGGTTCCTTCACAAGAAGAGGTGGGGGAGGCTCCTTCCTGCCCGCAAGCCGCCATTCCTCTCTTGAGCTTTTGGCCTCTTCCTCAAGGAGCTTGAGCTGGCTTTCAGCCTCTGCCACCTCGGCCCGGGCCGATTCCAGGGCCAGCCTCCAATCCGTGGGGTCTATCCTCAGGAGGACTTCCTCTTCCTCGAACTCTCCCCCCTCCAAGAGCTTGGGGGAGACGTAGATCACCTTCCCGCTCACCTGGGGGACGATCCCCACCGTCCTTACGGCCCTGACCGTCCCCTCACCCCTGACCACCACCTGGTGGGGGGCAATGTGGACCCTAAGGCAGCGAACCAGGGGGACCGGGACCTCAGGTCTCCTCCTCTTTGCCTGGGGTTTGGTGGCGATGAGATGGGCCATAATGGCCCCACCGGCGGCCAGAAAGAAGAGGACCATGAGGATGTGAATGAAGTGTCTTCCCTTCATTTTGATCCCTTTCCGAGAGATTTGGGCCATCCCCCACCCAGGGCCCGGTGCAGGGATACCCGATTGGTGAGGATAGCCAGATCAAGCAGGAGGAGCTCTTCCTCTGCCCCGAGACGGGCCTCCCTCGCCTCAAGTACCTCTAGATAGTCGCTGAGCCCCCTCCTCCATCGCCCCCGGGCCATCTCCTCCAGTTGGAGGGCCTCCTGGAGGGACTTCTCCAAAGAGAGGCGCCTTCTCAAGAGCTCCTCCCTCCTCTTGAAGGCCGTCTCCACCTCGTAGAAGGCCTGAAGGACCGCTTTGGCGTAGGAGGCCTCGGCCTCCCTCAGGCGGGAGTATGCGGCGCGCTCGGAGGCCTTGAGCTTCCCCCACTGAAAGATGGGGGCCGTCATCCCCGCGGCCAGCTTCCAGAGGAGGCTGGAGGGCCGAAAGAGGGTCTCCAGGTCCTCGCTGGAGTAACCGTAGGAGCCGGTAAGGCTTATCCGGGGGAAGCGGGCGGCCCTGGCTACCCCCACCTCCGCAGTCAGGGCCTTGAGCCCCTCCTCCGCAGCCCGAAGGTCAGGGCGCCTCAGGAGGAGCTCTGAGGGGAGGCCCGGGGGGACGGGTTCAAGGTGCCTTACGGCCCCCCGGGGGAGGGGGTCTACGGGGAAGGGGTGGGGATATTCGCCGAGGAGGAGCGATATCTGCCTTGAGACCCCATCGAGTTCCTCCTTGAGGGAGGAGAGGGCGACCTTTGCGGCCTCAACCCCCCTCCTTGCCGCCTTCACCCGGGCCAAGGGGAGGAGCCCCCGCAGGTAGCGTCCTTCCACAATCCTGAGGGTCTCCTCCTCGATCTTCAGCTTTTCCTCGGCCACCGATACTCGCCTCTTTAAGGCCCGCGCCTTGAAGTAGAGGCTTATGGCCTCAGAGATCAGGGACTGGGCCAGGGCCCGGCGGGTCTCCTCCTCTGCGAGGAGCCTGTGCCTTGCTGCCTCCTCGGCCTTCGCGAGGCGACCCCATATGTCGAGCTCGAAGGAGGTCAGAAAGGTGAGGTCATAGGAGTCGGTGATGAGGGTCTTCTCCTGGGGACGGGGGAAGGGGATCACGGTGGTGGTCCTGGACCTTGAAGTCATGGCCTCAAGGTCGAAGCGGGGAAGGCGATCGGCCCTCGTCGAGACCAAAGACGCCTCAAGGGCTGAGATCCGGGCTTCCTCCCCCCTCAGGTCCCAGTTGGCCTGAAGGACCCGTTTCACCAGCTCATCCACCTTCGGGTCCCCGAAGGCCCTCCACCACCTCTCCTCAGGGACGGGGA
>CAYRAR010000199.1:0-2283 GCA_964422255.1 uncultured Thermodesulfobacteriota bacterium
CTTCTCACCTTCCCCTTCCACCTCAAAACTGGTACCTATGTCTTTACCCCTTACCCTGCGCAAAGGCTCTTCAGCTTTGCTCTACGGACCAGCCCAAAAGGAGCCAGTCCGGCACGGCCCAGACGAGGTCGGTCATCTGAAAGGCCTCCTCGCCGCGGTAAACCACAAGTCCCAACCGCATGCGGTCTCCGAAAATGCGACGGCTTCGCTCAAGGGGGGTGGCATCGCGCCTGAATACCCGCTCCCGCGCCTTGAATTCCATGGCCATAATGCCCCACGGAACCTCGAGCACCAGATCCACCTCCAGCCCACCAGCAGTGCGCAGATAGAAAGCCGAGGCTCTCTGGCCCCGTGACCAGAGGGTCGTGAGGACTTGCCCGATCAGGGCGTTCTCGTACTGCTGACCGGAAAGCCCCTGTAGTTGTCCGGACAACACCCGCTGGAGGCCAGGATCGAGCCACACGAGTTTTGGACTCTTGATGAGCCTTACCGCGGGGTTGCTCGACCAGGCGGGAAGCTGGAAGATCTGATAGGAAAGGTCCATGTAACGGAGATAGCGCCTCACGGTGGCGACCGAAAGCCCGGTATCGCGGGCCAGTTCGGAATAAGAAAGGACCCTCGCCGCCCTCAAGGCCGCCAGGCGGTGGCACAGGAGAAAGGGCTCCAGATCCCGTAGCCGGGCGAGATCGCCGAGGTCCCTCTCAAGATAGGTGCTCTGATAGGCCTCAAGCCAGGCAAAGCGATCCTCAGGAGGATATTCCAGGAGGGTGGGAAACCCCCCAAATGTGAGAAGATGATCCATGGCCGCCCGGATCCTACCGACCTCTTCGCCCACTGGGGTGGAGTGGCCCGAAAGCCACCGGATGCCCTCCTGCAGATCCTCGAGCAGCAGGCCAAGAAGCTGTTTCTCCGTAAAACTTCCACCATAAAAGGGGGCCAGTTCCCCCAACGTCAAGGGCCAGAGCTCATAAAGGAAGACCCGCCCGGCAAGCGTTTCCCTCACCTTCTCAAGGAGGAGAATCCTGGATGAGCCGAGAAGGACCGAAAAATTTATCTCTCTCCGATCATAGGCCCACTTGATCTTCTCAAGGAGCTGCGGCGCCTTCTGGATCTCGTCAAAGACGGCCTCACCCACCACCTGCCCCCATGCCTCAGCCGCCACCCTCTGCAACCGCAGCCTCTCCCCCGGCGAATCCAAACCGAAATGGCGATACCGATCACCGTAAAGTTGGCGGGCCAGGGTGGTCTTCCCCACCTGACGGGCACCGGTGATGACAACCAGGCGCCTCGGCGGCGCCCCGCGGGGTAGTCTCTCAGAAAGGTAACGAGGGAGCAAATTCATATGGAAATTTTATCACAAGCTGATAAATTTGCAAGGATTTTTTATCTCAAATCCCTTTGGAGGCGCCACTACTTCGTTAAATTTGTTGGTTAAGTTATTAAATTGGGAAGACACGCTCGGTGAACTTCCTCGCTATCTCACCGTCAAAGGTGATCAGCTTTGTGTCACGGCTCATGGCCTTGGCCACCAGCAATGCATCCGTCCAGTCCAGAGAGGAAGTTTTCCAGGTGGACAGGCCCTCCTCGAGGGTGGGCTTCGGCGTCTCGGTCAGGATGGCCTCAGCCTGAAGGAACACCGAGAGCTTCTCCGCAATCTGCTCCCGTGGAAGGCCATAGAACTTCTCGAGCACCCATACACATTCCGAAAGGACGATGTCGGTGAGGAGCACTTGCAGTTCACCTTCCTCAACCTGCTGGAAAACCCGATAGGCCTTCTCGTACAGCTCGGGTAAATCCCCCAGCAGGAACCGTAAGATCACATTGGTATCAAGAATCAGGGCCTTCCTGCGCGGCATTCATAGCCACCTCTTTCAGGACTCGCTCCATATCCTCAGTCTGCTCCCTGGCGTAGGCCTTGAGGCTGCCCCCCAGCGAGGTGAGAAGCCCCCTTTCCCCGTACTTCTCCTTCAGGCTGCTGAGGACTATCTCAGAGAAGGACCTGTTGGGAAAACGTTTGATCAGAGACTCAACGAAGGGCACATCCCGAGGGGGGATGGAAAGGGTGATCTTTCCCCTCCTCCTCAAATGATCGCGTTTGACCTTCAATTAAAACCTCCTGTTTTTGGAAGTCTACATCTATTTTATTCACGTCTTCATTTTTGTCAACTCACACTTTCGGCTCAAGACGATGGTGGGGCCATCTCCAGAGGGGCCTTTAACCGTAAGAACAGATCACCGGCCTTATGCTCCTCCTCTACAGCCTGATCGGCTATCTCTCCGATC
>CAYRAR010000200.1:0-2281 GCA_964422255.1 uncultured Thermodesulfobacteriota bacterium
GGAGATGATAGAGCGCTACGGAACGGATGCCTTACGCTTCACCCTGGCGGTGCTGGCCGCTCAGGGGCGGGACATAAGGCTCTCGGAGCAGAGGATCGAGAGCTCGAGGAACTTCTGCAACAAGCTCTGGAACGCGGCTCGCTTCTCCCTCATGAACCTCACAGACTACCCCGGCGATGGGGTGGAGCTGCCCGAAGGGGAGCCCAGCCTCCCAGACCGTTGGATCCTGACCGAGTTGAGGAGGGCCATAGGGGAGGTCACCCGCGCCTTGGAGGAATATCGCTTCAACGAAGCGGCCCAGGCCCTCTATCACTTCGTATGGCACCGCTTCTGCGACTGGTATCTGGAGCTCATAAAGCCCTTCCTCTACCAGAGGGAGGACCCCCAACTGCGGCTCAACACCCAGCGGACCTTGGTCTACGTCTTCGACAAGCTCCTCAAGATGCTCCACCCCTTCATGCCCTTCATCACCGAAGAGATATGGCAGAGGTTGCCCCATGTGGGTGAGAGCCTGGTGGTGGCCCCTTGGCCAGAGGCCGAGGATGTCCCAGCGGATGAGGCCGCAAGCCGCAAGATGGAGCGCGTTATGGGCGTGATCACCGCCGTGCGCAATATCCGCGGCGAGATGGGGGTCTCCCCTACCAGGAGGGTCAACGTCATCCTGAGGGTGGAGGATGAGGAGGTCGCCGGGGAACTGCGGCAGAACGCCCTCTTCATCAGGAGCCTTGGCTTCGTCGACGGGCTGCAGGTGGTCCGCGGGGGGGCGCCCCCTGAGGCCGCTGCGGCCGCCATCGCTCAGGGTGTGGAGGTCTTCGTCCCCTTCAAGGATTTGGTGCCCGATCCCCAGAGGGAGGAGGCTCGTCTCCTGAAGGAGCTGAGGAATGTGCTGCAGGAGCTGGAGTTTGTCCAGAGGAAGCTCTCCAACCGGGCCTTCCTGGAGCGTGCCCCCCGGGAGGTCGTGCTCAAGGAGAGGCAGAAGGCTGCCGAACTCGAGGAACTCCGAGGTAAGCTCGAGGGGCGTCTCAGGGTGGTGCGAGAGCTTACCTCCCATGACGAGCCTCCATGTTGAGGGAGAGGGCCGAGGAGTTCCTCAAGGAGTATTACCCTCAAAAGCTGACCTATGAGGAGCGTTTAGCCCTCCTCAAGGCCCTGCGCCAGGAGTTGGAGGGGGAAGAGGCCCCCTTGCTCTCCTTCCAGCGCCGCTACCGCAGCCTCATAGAGGAGATCGAGGGGGCTGATAGGGAGGCCCTCAAGGAACTCCACGGGGAGTTGACCCACATGGCCCTTGAGGCCTTCGAGGAGAGCCGCTCGGTGAGGGAGGTTCAGGGTCTCTGTAGCGACTGCAGAGGTGCCATAGCCAGGAGGCTCCTCCTGCTGGTGGAGGGGGAGATGGAGGCCGAGGGCTGGGGTCCCCCACCGAGCCCCTATGCGTGGATGGCCATGGGGAGCGAAGGGAGGCGGGAGGAGACCCTTTACACCGATCAGGACAACTTATTGGTCTATAGATGGGATGAAGAGGGGGCTCGGCGATTGCTGCAGCAGGGGGAGCTGCTGAAGCGGCGCCTCCTCAAGATGGCCGGGGAGCCCCGTCCCCCCAGGGAGAGGGATGCCCTCGATGAGTACTTTGAGGTCTTCTCCGAGAAGATGGTCCAGCGCCTTGAGGAGGTGGGCATAAGGCGCTGCAAGGGCGGGGTCATGCCGGTAAACGAGAAATGGAGGGCCGACCTCGAGGGCTGGAAGGAGCGCATCGCGGGGAAGGTGAGCTACGGCCGTGGGCCCTTGACGGTCTTGGACCTCATCATCCTCATGGACCTCCGCTTCGTAGGGGGCCATAAGGGATTGGCTGAGGAGCTCATCGACTTTGCCAACGCCCACCTGGTGCAGAACCGAAACCTGGTGAACGAGATGGCCTCTTCGGCGATCCTCATCCCCCTGCCCCTGGGGCTCTTCCGTCGCTTCGTCACCGAGAAGACGGGGGAACACAAGGGGAAGATCAACCTCAAGCTCGGGGGTTGGGCCCCTTTGGTCCTGATCGTGCGGGTGATGGCCAAGACCTATGGCGTAAAGGAGACCAACACCTTTGAGAGGATAAAGGCCTTGGAGGAACGAGAGATCCTGAACCCTCGCTTTGCCATGGACCTGCAAGAGGCCCTTTACATCTTGATGAAACTCCGTATATCCCATCAGAGGGAGCTCTTGCTGAAGGGTCTCCCCTCAGATGACAACTACATCGATCCCTACAAACTCCCCGAAGGGGAGCAGAAGGAGTTGAGGTTCGCCA
>CAYRAR010000201.1:0-2280 GCA_964422255.1 uncultured Thermodesulfobacteriota bacterium
GGGCCGAAAGACGGCCTGGGAGTTCGACGTAGGGGACATGGTGAAGAGGCAGGAGGAACTTTACAAGGATCTGCTTTCCGCAGCCCGACCATAAAATGCCTCCAGCCGCTAGACTTTTCGGCATAGATCATAGATCAGATGAATTAACTACTTTTCTTATTAATTCCTACTTGACGAATTATTCCTACAGATTATCTTCAAGTGGAAAAAACCATAGGAGGGGAGAATGGTCTTGACCAAGGTCCTGCCAAAGGGACAAATCACCATCCCCAAGAAGATAAGGGAAAGGCTCGGGATCAAAGAGGGTGACATCATCTCTATGGAAGAAGTGGAGGAAGGCGTGTTGCTCAGAAAGGGAAAGACGTTATTTGACGTGGCAGGCAGTATAGAGATTGAAGAAGGTGTTTCCCTAAAGACCCTTATAGAGGAGGCGCGGGAAGGTGAAGGTTTCAATAGCCATCGACAGTAGTTTTATTCTGAGCATAATCCTGAAAAGGGAGCAGACGGAGAAGGCCCTCAGGGCCCTTTCAGAGGCTCAAGCAAGGTATGACGAGCTCTATCTTCCCAAGCAGGTAATAGGCGAGGTGGTTTATGTACTTGAAGGGATTCACAGATACACACCACAGAGGAAAAGGCTCTCAAGGATGCAGATAAGGGATTATGTACTCTCCATCCTGAATACCCCTAAAATTGGTTGTGAGGATCAGGAAGAGGTCGTTGAAGCTTTAGGCCTGTACGTCAAGAAAAGGCTCTCCTTCGGGGATGCGTTAATAGCTGCAAATGTCACAAAGAGGGGAATTGGCCAAATTCTTTCCTTCGATGAAGATCTTCGAAAAATTGAGGGGTTGAAGGTGTGTCCATAAAGGGGCCTATTAGTAAAGACATCGGCTATCAGGGTCCAAAACTGAGCAAGCGAGATGGCCTTCAGTTTGTTCAAATATAAAGAGCTACTGAAGAACCTCGTCATCAGAGACCTCAAGGTCAGGTATAAGCGATCTGTGCTCGGGGTGCTGTGGGCGCTGCTTGAACCCTTGATCCTGATGATCCTCTTCACGGTGGTCTTCTCCATGCTTTTACGGATCAAGGTGGAGAAGTATCCGGTCTTCGTCCTCTGTGGGCTGCTACCCTGGAGTTTCTTCTCCACCGGGCTTTCCTATTCGGCCTCCTCGATCCTTCAGCACGCAAACCTGATCAAGAAGATCTACTTCCCGCGGGAGATCATACCCCTCGGCGTGATCCTCGCCAGATTGGTAAACTTTCTCATCTCCTTGATACTCCTCTTCGGCTTCATGCTGGCCTTCGGCGTCACCATCACCCCCTACATCGCCCTCCTCCCCTTGATCATCGCCCTTCAGGTCCTCCTCATTGTGGGCCTTTCCCTCTTTTTCACCTCCCTCAATACCTTCTACCACGATGTGGGCTTTATCTTAGAGTTCCTCCTCTTTGGCTGGTTTTACGTCACGCCGGTCTTTTACCCCGTATCCATGGTGCCTGAGCGATTCCTAAGGTTCTACATGCTCAACCCCATGGCCGTGATCGTCCACTCCTATCGCCAGGTTCTCCTCTACGGACAGGCCCCTAACTTCGGGCAACTTATGATCGCGGCCCTCTTGATCGCCATGGCTTTCCTCGTCGGTTGGTCCGTCTTTCGACGCCTCGAGTACCGATTCGCCGAGGTGCTGTGATGGATGAGCAGGTGATCGTGGTCTCTGACGTATGGAAGAAGTTCCGGATCCACAAGGAGAGGGCCACCATGTTGAAGGAGGCCTTCATAAACCTCTTCCGCGGCGGTAACCGTTATGAGGAATTCTGGGCCTTGAAGGGGGTGTCGCTTTCGGTGAGGCGCGGGGAGGCCGTGGGGATAATCGGGAAGAACGGGGCGGGAAAGAGCACGCTCTTTAAGGTGATGTGCGGGGTCCTTAGGCCCGAGCGGGGGACGGTGGAGATCAGGGGAAGGATCTCTCCCCTGATAGAGCTTGAGGCGGGCTTTCATCCGGAACTGACCGGCATCGAGAACATCTACCTCAACGGCGCCATCTACGGCATGAGCCGCAGGGAGGTCCAGAGAAAGCTCCCGCAGATCGTAGAGTTCTCGGGCCTCGGCAAGTTCATCCATTCGCCCATAAGGACCTACTCATCCGGGATGCACGCCAGGCTGGGCTTCTCCCTGGCTATAAACGTGGATGCCGATATCCTCCTGGTGGATGAGGTGCTGGCCGTGGGCGATGCCGAGTTCCAAGAGAAGTGCTACCGCCGCATAAAGGAGATGCGCCAGGAGGG
>CAYRAR010000202.1:0-2247 GCA_964422255.1 uncultured Thermodesulfobacteriota bacterium
AACCTACGCCATCGGGCTGGCGATCCTGGAGACCCTCCGCTGGGCCGGCTTCAAGGGGATGACCTACACCCTCCCGACCTTCATCGAGGGGAGCGTGGAGATAATGGGCGTGCCCGTGGACCTCCAGAGGATCGTCATCATCGCGGTGGGAGCCTTGGTGGTGGCCTTCCTCTGGGTCTTCACCCACCATACCCGCCTGGGCCTTGCTTTACGGGGCATAGCCCAGGACGAGTGGGCCGCGATGATGCTGGGGATAGACTCCGACTTTACCGCCACCGTGGCCCTTGGGATGGGGTCGGCCTTAGCAGGGCTTGCGGCTGTGGTCCTTCTGCCCCTGGGTAATATCGTGATAGAGGCGGGCTACAGCGTCCTGATCTTCGCTATAGCGGTCTGCATCGTAGGGGGGTTGGGCAGCTGGGCAGGGGCGGTGCTCGCCTCCTTCATCATCGGCTTCGCCCAGATCCTGAGCGTAGCCTACATCGCCTCCCACTTCCACATGGTGGTGGCTCTGCTGGCCATCATCCTCACCCTGATCTTCAGACCCTCGGGGCTTTTCGGCAGGCAGAAGGAGCTGGAGGAGAGGGTATAAAGAGATGGAACAGATGCTGAGGAAGGAGAGGATAGATCGGGGCATAAGGGTCCGCACCGAGGGGATCTACGCCATCTCCCACTGGCAGGAGTTGACCTATCTGATCCTCCCGCGGCTGCTTCTGATAGGGGGATTCCTCCTCGCCCCCGTCTGCCTCCTCCCCTTTCCCTACTGGCAGAGGATCGTCTCGATCATCTGCGTTTACGGACTCCTGGCTATCTCCTTCGACTTCTTGGCCAACTTTGTGGGCCTCGTCTGCTTGGGAGGGGCCTTCTTCGTGGGGGTAGGGGGCTATGTGGCCGCCCTGCTCAACACCCAGCTGGGCCTCCCCTCTCTCCTCTCGATTCCAGCAGCCACCATCGGGGGGGCGGCCATATGTACTCTATTATTTCTTCCCTGTCTTCCTTTAAGGGGGATTTATTTTGCTATCGTGACACTAATGTATCCTCTGATCTTTTCGAGGATCATCGAGGCCTTTAACCTCTTCGGGGGGACCGACGGGATAGCAGGGGTGGTGAGCTTCCCCAACGTCTGGCTGGAGCAGTACGTGATCATATCGCTGACCCTCTTCGGCCTCTTCGGCCTGCGCAGGCTCGTGAACGAGGATATAGGACTGGTCCTCAGGGGAATAAAGGACAACGATCAGGCGGTGAAGGCCTCAGGGATAGACATCACTCGCTACAAGGCGTTGGCCGTCTTCATCGCATCTCTTTTGGGGTGCTTTGCCGGGGCCTACCTCGCCCACCTTTACATGTGGGCCGGGATATCGCTTTTCGCCCTCGACTTCTCCATCATGCCCATAGCGGCCACGGTGATAGGTGGAGGGGGATCGCTGGCCGGGGCCTTAGTAGGGAGCCTGATAATAGTTCCCATATCGGAGCTTTTACGGGCCTTCGGGACCCTGAGGATAGCCATCTACGCCCTGATCCTCACCGCCTTCATCGTCTTCAGGAGCGAGGGGATCATGGTATACGCCCAGCGCAAGTATCACCAGTTTGAGAGATGGGTGAAGGTATGAGGGAACCGATCCTTCGGGTGAGTGGGGTGAGCAAGGCCTTTGGAGGGGTTCAGGCCCTGCGGGACGTGAGCTTTGAGGTCTACCCGGGCGAGGTCTTCGGGATCATCGGCCCCAATGGCTCGGGGAAGACGACCCTGGTCAACTGCATAACGGGCTTCGTCAGGATGGAGGCGGGGAGGGTCCTCTTCCGCGGGAGGGACATCACCGGCTGGCCCCCTCACAGGATCGCCAATGAGGGCCTTGCCCGCACCTTCCAGATCATGAGACCCTATTATAGCCTGCCCGCTTACAAGAACCTGATCGTCCCCCTCTACTCGCCCCGGGCCCGGAAGATGGGGGGATGGAGGGGAGGAGGAAAGATGGGCGACAGGGATACGGTGGCGGTGGACATCCTGGAGGAGATAGGGTTCGAGAGGGACTCCTTCGTCCCCTATAAGCCCGCCTCCGCCCTCCCCACCGGATACCTGAAGAGGCTGGAGCTGGCCAGGTGTATGGCCCTGCGGCCCGAACTCATCATCTGTGACGAGGTCTTCTCCGGCTTGAGCATGAGCGAGATAGCGAGCATAATCCCCCTGATAGAGAAGTTTCAGATGGGTGGGGTGACCCTCGTCATGATAGAGCACCGGCTGAAGGAGCTCTT
>CAYRAR010000203.1:0-2230 GCA_964422255.1 uncultured Thermodesulfobacteriota bacterium
CGATGACGGCGTCATCGACCTCCTTCTCCCTGTAACCCAGGCTTATGGGCCCGTAGCCACACATCAGGTCGATGTACTCGTTCCCGTCTATATCCCACACCCTGCCCCCCTTGCCCGACTCGAGGAAGATGGGATATTCGCCCTCGACGAAGTTCCTCGGATGTCGGGCACCGACAACTCCACCGGGGATCACCTCTTTCGCCCGTTCGAAAAGCTCCATATTTTTGGTCAGGTCCAGCTTTCTCGCCTCCTTCAATTTCTCACCTCCTGAGTTGATGTCTTAACCTTCTTGCAGGTCTCTGGCCGCCTCCACGGCCTCGACGATCTTCTTGTAGCCGGTGCAGCGGCATATGTTGGAGGAGAGGGCCCTTATGATCCTCTGGCGATCGGGCCGGGGCTCGCGATCAAGGAGCGCTTTGGCCGTAAGGATCATCCCCGAGGTGCAGAACCCGCACTGGACCGCCCCCTTCTCGATGAAGGCCTTCTGCAGGGGATGAAGCCTCTCTCCCTCCTTCAGCCCCTCCACCGTTATCACCTCACAGCCCTCCACCTCAGGGGCAAGCACCAAACAGGAGCGTACCGGTCTACCGTCAAGCAGAACGGTACAGCTACCGCAGGCCCCAAGGCCACAGCCCTCCTTCGCCCCCGTGAGGTCAAGCCGATCCCTCAACACCTCAAGCAACGTCTCGTAGGGCTTCACCTCTAAGGATACCTCCTCGCCGTTTACCCGAAAGTTCACCCTCACCTTCTCCATCATCCCTCCTCCAGCACCCTCCTCATCACCCTCAAAGAGAGGACCTTGGCCATTCTCTTTATGTAGGGAGGGGAAAGGATCGTATTGGGGATGGGGGACACCTCCGCTGAGGCCCTTTCTGCCGCCTCCTCAGGGTCCTGGACCGGTAAGGAAATGGGCTTGGGACCCACGGCCCCGAGGGCCAGCCTCCTCTCCCCGTTTCGGGCCGTAAAGGCGACCCCCAGGAGGGGATAATCTATTGCCCCCCGAACCCTCAGCTTCTCATAACCCCCCTTTGTCCTTCCTTTCGGGAGAAGGATCTCCACCAGGATCTCCCCCGGGGTAAGCCTCAGGGGCCTCTCCCCCCTTCCGGTGTAAAGCTCCTCTAAGGGGAACTCCCTCTCCCCCTGTGGACCCACCGTCTTGAGCCTCGCCCCCAACGAGAGGAGGGCCGGGGCGTTGTCGCTCGCGTAGTTGGAGAAACAGCGGGTGCCTCCCGTGGCGTTACAGCGCTCCCCTCCCATCTTCAGACAGAATCCCTTAGCCTTCCTCCAGAACTCAGACTGATTGTAGAAGAGGCAGCGGCTCTCCTGAAGGAGGTTTCCCCCGATGGTCCCCCGCATCTGGAGCGTCTCACAGGAGGTCGCCTCCAGGGACTCGAAGAGGGCCGGGCACTCCTCCCTTATCAGCTCCTCGGCCCTGAGGTCATATAGGGTTGTCAGGGGGCCTATCCTCACCCAGTCACCTTCCTCCCTCACCCCCCTCAGCTCCTCTATCCCCTTGAGGTCTATCAGGGCAAGGGGCTTTGCAAGCCGGAGCTTCATCCTGGGGATGAGGTCCGTCCCTCCGGCAAGAAAGGCCGCCCTCCCCTCGTAGTGGTGGAAGAGGGCCAGGGCCTCCTCCACGCTCCTCGCCTTCCGGTATTCGGCCTGAGGGAGGATCATCTCCTTCCTCCTTTCCCCTTCTCGATCGCCTCAAGGACCCTGTCCGGCGTGGCGGGAAGCTCCTTGAGCGGCACCCCGAGGGCGTTATATAGCGCCGCGGCCACGGCGCTGTGGGCGTTCATCCGGATGGTGAGCCCCCCCTCCTTGGCGCCGAAGGGCCCTTCAGGGTCATGGGATCTCACGATGATCGGCTCTATCTGCGGCATATCACAGGCCAGGGGAACCTTGTACTCCAGAAGGTCCGGATTGAGCAAAAATCCCTCATGCCACCGACACTCCTCCATCACGGTGGCGACCCCTGCCTGAGCGACGGACCCCTCCATCTGCCCCTCCACGGCCATAGGGTTTATGGGGTTGCCGCAGTCATGGGCGGCCACAAATCGCTCTATCCTCACAAGGCCGGTCTCCTCGTCCACCCTGACCTCTGCCACCGAGGCCCCGAAGGAGAAGGTCCCCGCCATCTGGCCGTAGGGGTTTTTCACCCACTCCCGCTCGAAGTCTATCTTCGGCATATAGGCACCGATGCCCATCACGGGCCTCCCCATGAAAAAGG
>CAYRAR010000204.1:0-2204 GCA_964422255.1 uncultured Thermodesulfobacteriota bacterium
TTGAGAAAAAAACCGAATCAATATTAAACCAAAGGGGTAGAAATGTTATGGCTCTTGGACGAAAGTCCTTACAGAAGATAAAAGGATTCTATTACAGCGCGGCAGTAAACAGAATAGCCGCAAAACTTCCCCGTTTTAAATAAAACGACTTCAGGAAACGGAAAAACTTATATTAGGTGGATTCGGCAGATCGGAGAACTGCCATAGTGAGGTATTACATGCCCTTGCGACGGGCTTTCAGAACCTCAGATAAGCCCTCTTTCCTGCAAAAGTCCCGTGGGTTCCACGAAGGGCATGGAGAGGCCGAGGTTTTCGGTCCGGACGCCGATGGCAAGGCCCATCAGTTGGGTGAGATAGAGGACGGGTATCTTCTTGCCGGCGTACTTCTGCTGGCTGTCCAGGTTGAACTGACAGAGGGGACAGACCACCGAGATCAGATCGGCACCATAGGCTTTGGCGGCATTAAGCAACCTTGAGGCGAGCTCTCGAGTGATATCTGTCCTTGGCACGGAGAGCCCTGCCCCGCAGCAGTTGTTCTTGTACGACCAGCTTATCACCTCTGCACCGAGCCAGGATAGCACCTCGTCCATGAAGACGGGGTTCTCCTTGTCGTCCATCTCCACATAGGGGAAGCGGTTCAAGCAGCCGTAATAGGGAACGACCTTCAACCCCTCAAGGGGTTTTTTGACGTAACCTCCCACCTTATCCTTTCCGACCTTCTCGATAAGGTAATCGAGAAGATGATAGACCCTGGGGGGATCCCCTTCGATAGGGCCATAGGTCTCCCTCCACCTTTTGGCCACATCAGGATCAGTTATATAGAAGTGAGAGGCCTTAAGGAGGTTGGCGTAACAGGAGGGACAAGGGGTGAGGATCTCTTCCAAACCCGCCCTCTTTGCTTTAAGGAGATTCAGATAGGAGAGGGCTGCCCCCACCTCTTCTGAGAGGGCATGGCCAGGGGATGCACCGCAGCAGTTCCAGTCAGGGATCTCCTCCAGAAGGATCCCCAGCCTGAAGAAGACCTCCCGGAGGGTCGAGTCGAACTCCTTGGAAGTACCCTCAGCCGAGCAACCGGGATAATATCCGAGCTTTTCCTCTCTCATTTCATAAACCTCTTCGCCGTCTCAAAGACCTTGCGGATAGGTCCCTTCTCTGAGACATAAGAGGGAAGAAATCCCAACTTCCCCCTCCTCCAGAGATGGAATCCCAAAGAGATGCTCTCCCCCATCTCCTTTAAGGCCTTACCCGTTGCCGCATTGAACTCCATCATGAAACCGGCCTCGAACAACCGGCCATGTTTCTTCACCGAGTTGAGAAAAGCGGTGCAGAAGGCATAAACCTCCTTCTCCTTGGGCTTCGTCCCCCGCTCCAAGCACAATTTCCTGAGGGTATCCATCACCTTGGCGATATCTATCGATTCAGGGCAACGGGTCGTGCATGTCTCGCAGGAGGCACAGATCCAGATGGTCGAGGAGGAAAGGACCTTCTCCTCGGAGGAGAGCTGGATCAGTTTCATAACCTGATGAGGTAAAAGATCCATAAAAGGGGCTACCGGGCATCCAGCGGAGCACTTTCCGCACTGGATGCACTTGAAGGCATCCTCTCCACAGAGCTCCTCCACCTTCCGGGCGAAGGAGGTTATCTCGGTCTGGGGCCCTATCCTAAGCAACCTCTGCCCTCCTTTCTCCAAAGAGTCCTTCGATCTGCTGGTAGAACTGTTCATCGGTGAAGCCCATAACGGTGGCAGCGCCCGTCCTGCATGTGGCGGCGCAGTTGCCACAACCCTGACAGAGGGTCTCCGTCACCCGAGCCACCCTCCTCCCCTCGTGCTCCGCCTCGGTGATCGCTCCGAAGGGGCAGACCTCCATGCAGTTGAAGCAGCCGCTGCAGACCTCAGGGTCTATGTGGGCAATCCTCGGCTCCACCACCAGCTCATCCTGGGAAAATATATTGCAGACCTTGGCGGCGGCGGCCCCTGCCGATGCCACGGAATCGGGGATGTCGCGGGCGAACTGGCAGCAGCCTGCGATGAAGACCCCACGGGTTGCACTCTCCACGGGCTGGAGCTTGGGATGGGCCTCGGTATAAAAGCCGTAATCGTCGCAGGGAATGTTAAGAATCTTCGCCAGTTCCTTGGCATCGGGATTGGGGATGATGGCCACGGCCAGGACCACCAGATCGGCCTCTATCTCCACCTTCTCCCC
>CAYRAR010000205.1:0-2202 GCA_964422255.1 uncultured Thermodesulfobacteriota bacterium
CCCGGGGGAAGGTGGTCGTCCACTCCCTGGGCGTCGTGCAGATGGATCCCTATCATCCTCGAACCATACCTCTCGAGGAGATCCCTTTGACGTATGGCCCCCAGGGCCTCTGCCACCGCGGCATGGCCCGTGTCGTGCCAGTAACCTATGGGGCCTCCCGCGAACTCCTCGAGGACCATCCCTATCTCCTCCCCCAGGGGTATTTCCGAGAGGTGATAGCGGTTCTCCACCCCTACCTTCACCCCTAAGGTTTCGGCCCTCCTCAGCACCCTCTCCAGGCTGAAAAAGACGGCGTCAAGATGAACCGGGGCCTTGAGGGATCGTTCCTTGAGGTACTCCTGGAGCTCTTCCTTTCCCCAGCGTCCCTCCCTGAAGGCCCTCTGGGGGGCGTCTTTCCGTTCCTCTCCTTCGATATATCCCAGGTGAAGGACCACCACCCCGACCTCCAGCTCATGGGCCACCTCGAGGGTCCGGCAGGTGTAGTGGACGGCCCTTTCCCTCTCCTCCCTGTCGAGGGAGGCGATGTTGAAGGCGTCACCTCCTGCCTTCTGTGGGGGGAGGATATCGGGAACAGGGCAGAAGTTATGCACACTTATCACCCGAGGCGCGCCCGCCTTCAGGCTCGGTGCCATCCCTTCAAGGAGCTTCCCCGTTATTCGGAACTCCAGCTCTATCGCCTCGAATCCCAGGTCCAGGGTCGGATCGAGGACCTCCTGAGGGGTGCTTGCTCCCCTCTTCATCGTCCAGACCGTGGAGAGTCCGATCATCCCTCAAGCTCCTCCTTCCATCGTTCCAGATCCCTTAAGGCCCGCTCCACAATAAGCGCCCTCCTCTGCCGCTTCCTCGCCCTCTTCTCGAGAGGGGGGAAGAGCCCGAAGTTTATCCCCATCGGCTGAAACTGCGGGGAGAAGGTGTTGGTGATGTGGCCGATGAGGGCCCCGAAGGCGGTACTCCTGGGAGGGGGGATGAGGGGCTTCCCCTGGATGATCCTGGCGGCGTTTATCCCTGCCAGGAGCCCCATCGCGGCTGACTCCACGTAGCCCTCGACCCCGGTGAGCTGCCCTGCGAAAAGCACCCTCGGCTCCTTTTTCAGTCGGAGGTGCTCATTGAGGAGCCTGGGGGAGTCGATGAAGGTGTTCCGGTGGAGGCTCCCGTAGCGGACGAACTCCGCCCGTTCAAGACCGGGGATCATCCTAAAAACCCTTTCTTGCTCCTTGTACTTCAGCTTCGTCTGAAAACCCACCATGTTGTAGAGAGCCCCTTCCTTGTCCTCGGGCCGAAGCTGCACCACCGCATAGGGCCTCTTGCCCGTGCGGGGATCAATGAGGCCCACGGGCTTCATCGGCCCGAAGGCGAGGGTATCAGGACCCCTCTCTGCCAAGTCCTCTACCGGCATGCACCCTTCATAGGGCATCACCCTCTCGAAGTCCCTTAAAGGGACCTTTTCAGCCCGCAGCAGTTCCTCCACAAACCTATAGTACTCCTCTTTTGTGAAGGGACAGTTGACGTAATCGTCTCCTCCCTTTCCATATCGGGAGGCCCTGAAGGCCCTGGAGAAATCGATCGATTCAGCGGTGACGATGGGGGAAATGGCGTCATAGAAGTAGAGGTGTTCCCTTTCTGTGAGGCGAGCGATCGCCTCAGAGAGGGCCTCTGAGGTGAGGGGACCTGTAGCGATGATGACGAGGCCCTCCTGCGGGATCTCCCTCACCTCCTCCCTGATGATCTCCACCTCCTTAAGCCCCTCTATCGCCTCGGTGATCCTGCGGGCGAACTCCTCCCTGTCCACCGCCAGGGCCCCTCCGGCCGGGACCCGGCTCCTGGAGGCGGCCTCCATTATCAGGGAGCCCATCCGCCGCATCTCCTCCTTGAGGAGCCCGTGGGCAGTGTAGAGGTCCATCGCCTTGAGGGAATTACTGCAGACGAGCTCCCCGAGGAGGGGCGATCGATGGGCCTCGGAAAACCTCTTCGGCTTCATCTCGTAGAGGATGACTCCGATCCCCCTCCTGCCCAGTTGCCAGGTGGCCTCGCACCCGGCAAGCCCTCCTCCTATTACGATCACCTTCTCCATCCTGCCCCTTTTAGGGACCGAAGTATACCTTATCTCGATCCGTTATCCAATGACCTCCCTTGTGAAGTCTTTGCCTTTTGGTAAGGGGTAAAGACATAGGTACCAGTTTTGAGGTGGAAGGGGAAGGTGAG
>CAYRAR010000206.1:0-2178 GCA_964422255.1 uncultured Thermodesulfobacteriota bacterium
GAGACCCCCCTCGGTGAGAGGATAAGGTCCACGGTCAAGTACTTCTTGCCCCTTCGCTTCATAGTCTTCATGGTCGTGGGGGTCATCCTCCTCGGGACAGCGACCCCTACAGAGGCCGCAGCCACTGGGACGCTCGGGGCCTTCTTGCTGGCGTGGGCCTACGGGAAGATGAACCGGGAGGTGATGAAGAAGTCGATCTACGATCATCGTCGTCTCCAACACCTACAGCGAGATATTGGCCTTCACAGGGGCTGCCCCGAGCCTCGTGGAGTTCATAGTGAAGCAGCAGATCCACCCCCTGGTGATCATCATCAGCATGATGATCGCCCTCATCATCCTGGGGAGCTTCATGGAGACCGTTTCCATCATGATGATAACCTTGCCGATCTTCATGCCCATAGTCTCGTCCCTGGGATACGACCCCATCTGGTTCGGAGTCATCATGTTGGTCAACCTGGAGTTGGGCCTCATAACGCCCCCCTTCGGTGTCCTGTTGTTCGTGATGAAGGGCGTCAGCCCCCCCGACACCACCATGTCCGACATATGGAAGGCCGCCTTGCCCTTCGTGGTGGTGGACCTCCTGGGGATCGCCATCTTGATCGCCTTTCCTCACATATCCCTTTATCTACCCAATTTGATGGGGATGAAATGAAAAATTTAAAGAAAGGAGGTAAGGAGATGCGACAGAAACTGCAGGTTTACTTGAGGACCTTGGCCATCTTCAGCATGGCCATCTGTACCTTCCTGGTGTTCCTCGGCCAGGCAGAGCTCGCCAGAGGAGAGCCTTATGTCTTGAAGGCGGTAACGGCATGGCCCAAGCCCGTGACGGACAACAAGGCCTTCTTCATCTTCTTGGACACCGTGAAGGAGAAGGTGGCGGCCAGCTGTCCCGGACGGCTCAAGATTAAGTACCTGGGGGGACCCGAAGCGGTCAAGACCATGGAGCAGGTCCACGCCGTCCAGACGGGCCTCATAGACATGTGTTACACGACCAACGCCTATTACGTGTCCCTTTTGCCCGAGGTCGATGCCCTGAAGTTGTCCGACTTCATGCCATGGGAGGAGAGGGACAGGGGGGCCTGGGCCTACCTCAACGACCTTCACGAGAAGAGATTGGGGATCCATTACCTGGGGAGGATGGGCCTGGGAATAAGGTTCCACCTGTACCTCATAAAGGCCATACAGAGGGCCGACCTCAAGGGGCTGAACATCCGCGTGTCGCCCATGTACCTACAGGTGGTCAAGGCCCTCGGGGGGAACCCCATCGTGATCCCCCCCACCGAGGTCTACACGGCGCTGCAAAGGGGCGTGGTGGACGGCTACTGCTGGCCCTCTGTGGGGATCCGGGACTGGGGGTGGCATAAGCTGACCAAATACGTCGTGGAACCCGGCTTCTATCAGGTGCCAAACCCAGTGCTCGTGAACCTGAAGACCTGGCGGAAGCTGCCTCAGGAGTTGAGAGATCTTTTGACGGAGGCGGCCAAGGAGGCCGAGAGGAAGGCCGTGGCCTATTTCCAGGACCTGGCCAGGAAGGACCGTCCTGCCCTCCTCGAGGCCGGTATCAAGGTCATAGACCTGCCGCCTGCCGAAAAGGAGAAGTTCCTCAAGGCGGCCTATGGAGCGGGCTGGAAGGACGTCCTGAAGAAGTGCCCCAAGACGGGACCTGAGCTCAAGAGGCTGCTCACGAAGTAACCGCCCCGTTGAGGCCCTCCTGAAGAGGCGCAAGGATCTCCCCTTGCGCCTCTTTATCTTTCAAACCAAAGACCGTTTTATCTTGACCTCTGATCCGGTTTTTTATAAAAAGCCCTTATCTTCAGCTTCTTTCAATAGAACCATAAGGGAGGGAAGCCATGGACGATAAGAAGATTTTGCTCTCCGAAAAGGATATGCCGAAGAAGTGGTACAACGTTTTACCCGACCTGCCTGAAGAGCTCCCTCCCCCCATCAACCCTGTCACGGGGAAGCCGGTGACACCGGAGGACCTGCTTCCCATCTTCCCGAGGGGGCTCATAGAGCAGGAGATGTCCCCAGAGAGGTGGATAGAGATCCCGGACGACGTCCTCAGGGCCTACAGCCTCTGGAGGCCCACCCCCCTGGTAAGGGCTAAGGCACTGGAGAAATACGTCGGGACCCCTGCTCGGATCTATTACAAGAACGAGAGTGTTTCCCCTCCCGGAA
>CAYRAR010000207.1:0-2155 GCA_964422255.1 uncultured Thermodesulfobacteriota bacterium
CGAACCCCCCCACCTTGGCCAGTACACCCAGCGGGTCCCCTGGATCGGGCCGGTTTACCTCCAGGGCCCTGCGGACCACCTGGACCTTTCTCTTCAGTCCCTCATCGTCAAGGCCCGTTCCCCTTCCCACTATCTCCTCAGGATCTGAGCCCGTCAAGGCGCAGATTACGGCGGCAGAAGGGGTGGTATTCGCTATCCCCATGTCGCCCGTGGCGACGATGTCAAGGCCCCTGGAGGCCTCTTTCTCGAAGACCTCAATCCCCCTGAGGATCGCCTCAGAGGCCTGCTCCTGGCTCATGGCCGGACCTGTGGCGATGTTCCCCGTCCCAGGGGCCACCTTCATATCGTAGAAGCTGTCCGAGGCCTCAAGCCACAGGGGCTCAGTGGGCCCTTTGACACCGAAGTCGACTACCACCACCCTGGCCCCCACGTGCCGGCAGATGACGTTGATGGCCGCAAATCCCCGAAGGAATCCCGAGACCATCTGCCGCGTCACCTCCTGGGGAAAGAGGCTCACCCCTTCGGAGGCCACTCCATGATCGCCGGCAGCCACCATCACCACCTTGCGTGGAAGTCCTTCAGGGATGCGCCCCATGATCCCTGCCACCTGCCAGGAGATCTCGTGAAGCCTCCCCAGGGCCAGATAGGGCATGAGCAGGTCCTCGGTCCTCTTCTTGGCCCTCTCGACGGCCGCCTGGTCTAAGGGGCCAACCCCCCTGATGACCCTTCCCAGATCTTCCATCCTCCCACCTCCTCAACGTGGTCCATCGTCACGCTACAACTTTTAAGCAGAGGAGGGACACCACCTCCGCCATCTCCACCGTAGCCCCCAGCACGTCTCCCGTCATGCCGCCCAGCCTCCTTCGGAAGAAGGAAGAGAGAAGATAGCAAAATCCGAGGACAAGTATCAAGGCCATAAGTCCCCTGAAGCCGTAAAGGAGTGCCCCGAGGACTGCGGTGAAGAGGAGCCCCCGGAGAAAGGTCCCCCTTTGAAGGGGCAAGAAGGGGCTCACCTTACCCTCCCCCCGGAGGTAGGGCAGGAAGGAGAGGGGCACCAGCAGTCCCATCCTCCCGAGGGCGGGAAAGAGGACGAGGGCCCTCCATCCGCCCTGGGGCAAGTTGAGTAGCAGCGAGAACTTCAGGATCAGCACACAGCTCACCGCCACAACCCCGAAGGCACCCACGTGAGGGTCCCTCAACACCTGAAGCATTTCCTCCCTCTCCTTGCCACTTCCCAGGGCATCGAAGGTATCGGCCAAGCCGTCCAGGTGCACCCCCCGGGTGAGGAGGGTCAGGGCGCAGACCGCGGCTGCCGCTGCAAACCCCTGGCCCACCCAGGCCTTGCCCATCGTATAGATCCCGGTGATGATCGCTCCCAAAAGGCCCCCGGCCAGGGGGAAGTAGGGCGGAGCCGCGGCCAGATCCCCCCTCGAGGCCTGAGGGAGGGGGATGGAGGTGAGGAATCCCAGGGCTGCAAGGAGGCCCTTCATCGCGGGATCTCCTGCGGTTTTACCCTCAGAGGGACACCCGCCACCATCAGGTAGACCTGATCGGCCGAGGAAGCAAAAAGCTGGTTGACCTTTCCCACCGCATCCCTGAAGCAGCGGGCCAGTGGGTTCACGGGGACTATTCCCCAGCCGACTTCATTGGTTACGAGGATGACCCTGTAAGGGGAGGACAGAAGCTCGTCCCTCAGGAGCTCTGCCTCCTTCAGGATCTCACCCTCCCTGAGCCCCTCCTCCAAGAGGTTGCTCACCCAGAGGGTGAGGCAGTCGATGATTACCGTCCTCGTTCCTTCAAGGGAGGCCAGGGCCCTGAGGAGTTCCCGTTCCTCCTCTATCGTCACCCAGTGGCGCGGTCTGCTCCTGCGGTGCTCTTCGATCCTTTGCCGCATCTCCTCGTCCCGGGGGGCGGCAGTGGCGATGAAGGCCACAGGGCCACCCCACTGCCTCGCCAGTTCCTGGGCGAAGCGGCTCTTTCCGCTTCGAGTACCCCCCGTCACGAGGACCAACTTCGGCTCCACGGCAGAAGCTTACACCGGGACGGGAATCCTTGACAAGGTCAAGGCAGATGTGATAAAAAGGCCCTGCGGGTGCCCTTTGGGCTTAATAGGGAAGTGGGGTGAGAAGCCCCCGCGGTCCCGCCGCCGTGACCG
>CAYRAR010000208.1:0-2123 GCA_964422255.1 uncultured Thermodesulfobacteriota bacterium
TCATCTCCCAGGCCATCTGCGACCTCATCACCTCCACCACCTCGGTCACGAGATCAACGTTGGACATCTACAAAAAACCCTGGGCGATGGTCCCCAAGCCGTCCTCCCCCGGGTTCCCCGTGGTGGGATCCCCGGAGGCTGCCGTGGGCAGGAAGAGGTTCTTCCCTATGGCCTTGAGCCCCGCGGGGTTGACGAAGTCGGCCAGTTCGAGCCTGCCCACCTCCTGGGCCGAGACCTGCCCAGGAATGGTGACGCTGACCGTGCCGTCGCTCGAGATGGTTATGGAGGTGGCCTCAGGCGGTATGACGATCTCGGGGTCTACGGGGTAGCCGTCCGAGGTCACAAGCCTTCCCTCGCTGTCGAGCTTGAAGGCCCCGGAGCGGGTGTAGGCCACCGTGCCATCGGGCATCGTCACCTTGAAGAAGCCCTTCCCTTCGATGGCCAGATCCAAGGGGTTCTGCGTCTGGTGGTAGTCCCCCTGAAGGAAGAGCTTCTGGACCGCTGCAGGCCTCACCCCGAGGCCTATATCCATCCCGGTGGGGATCTGGTTGCCACCGGCGGAGGTGGCCCCTGCGGCCTTGAGGCTCTGGTAGATCAGGTCCTCGAAGTCGATCCGGGAGGCCTTGAAGCCCGGGGTGTTGATGTTGGCCAAGTTGTTGGAGATGACGTTTATCCTCAATTCCTGGCCCTTCATGCCGGTGGCGGCTATCCACAGGGCTTGCATCCCTCACCTCCTCATACCCTCATTATCTCCTCCAAGGCCCCTCTCGCTATGTCGTCGACGGTGTGAAGGGCCCTCTGGTAGGCCTCGAAGACCCTCGAGACCTCGATCAGCTTCACCATCTCGAGGACTGGACTGACATTGGACCCCTCCAAGAACCCCTGCTTCACTTGGGGATCCTCCACCTCGGTGAGCTCACCTTCGGGGCCCTCGAACCTGTAGAGGCCATCCCCTTCCCTTATGAGCTTCGCGCCCTTGGGGAAGGAGACCACCCGAAGGCTGTCGACCACCTCGCCCCCCACAATGACGTCCCCCGCCTCGTTGACCACGACCTCAGCCCCCTCCAGGGCGATGGCTCCCCCCTTCCCCAAGACGCGGTAGCCCTGCGAGGTGACCAGATAGCCCTCCTCGTCGACCCTGAAGGTCCCCTTGCGGGTGTAGCGTACCCCCTGGGGGGTCTCCACCACGAAAAAGCCCTCTGAGCCTATGGCCAGATCGAGGGGGTTTCCCGTGGGCTTCATAGTCCCTGGGGAGAGATCCGGGACCCTCTCTGCGATCTCGACCACCAGGGGATAACCCCCATGGCCCATGGGCCGTGCCTTGAGGGCCATCACCTCGCGCTTGAAGCCGGGGGTGTCGAGGTTGGCGAGGTTGTGGGCGATCAGCTGAAGCCTGCGCTCCAAGGCCACGGCCCCCGAGACTATCCCAGATGTGAACTCGACGGCCATCCGATCCTCCTCCTTCGGAATGAGCAATCGATATGCCAGGGGCTGCGGGGGGACAAAGCAGAACAGAGGGCCACCCAGGAAGGGAAGAAGTGTCCGTCAGGGAAGTTTTTTCCTAAATCACGATGTCCACCTTGTGCCTTTCCCCCTCGGCGGGGGGATCGTAGGAGGGGGGCTTCCTCCTCTGCTGCCCCTTCTTCCTCTGTCCCTTCTCCCCCTCCCTCTTATTAGGGGGCCTTTCCTCCATGGGAGATATCGGTTCCAAGGACCCCTTGGAGTCGATGAGCACCTTGACCACCTCCTCTCTCAAGGATGACTATCTCCACCCTGCGGTTCTTGGCCCTGCCGAGCTCGGTGTCGTTGGGGGCTATGGGACGGTACTCGCCATAGCCTATGGCCGCTATCCGCTCGGGCGGAATCCCATGTCGCTGGATCAAATATCGGACCACCTCGGTGGCCCTGGCCACAGACAGCTCCCAGTTGGAGCGAAAGCGTTCGTTGCGGATAGGCTTGTTATCGGTGTGCCCCTCCACCTGGATGAAGTTGGGCAACTCCTTCAGCATGGGTGCCAGTTCATCGAGCACCGCCTTCATGTCCTGGGTCAACTCAGCGCTTCCCTCCTTGAAAAAGCTAGTGGTCATGATCCTTATGACGAGGCCCCTCTCCTCCCTTTCGGC
>CAYRAR010000209.1:0-2098 GCA_964422255.1 uncultured Thermodesulfobacteriota bacterium
CCGAGGTGGTGGACCATGAGGGGGTCCAGGGCAACTTCTCCACGGGGGTGATGATCGCCCCGGCCATGACCTACCGGAAGCTCGAGCACGGGGTCACGGTCCTCGCCACAGGAGGGGAGGAGTTAAAACCCACCGAGTACCTCTACGGTGAGCACCCTTCGGTGCTCACCCAGATGGAACTGGAGGAGAAGCTCGCCTCGGGGGAGATAGACCCCGGGAGGATAAGGCGGGTCGTGATGATCCAGTGCGTTGGCTCCAGGAACGAGGAGCGACCCTACTGCAGCCGGATATGCTGCCCCACGGCCATAAAGAACGCCCTGAAGCTGAAGGAACTGAACCCTGCCCCCGATGTCCACATCCTCTACCGGGACATGCGAAGCTACGGGCTCCTGGAGCGCTACTACACCGAGGCGAGGAGGAAGGGGGTGGTCTTCATCCGCTACACCCCTGAGAGGCCTCCCGAGGTGACCTCCAAGGGAGAGGGCCTCTCCTTGCGGGTCTGGGATGAAGCCTTAAGGAGAGATCTGATAATAGAGGCCGATCTCCTGGTGCTCAGCACGGCGGTAGTGCCCACGGAGAACGAAGAGCTGGCCGCCATGTTTAAGGTCCAGAGGACCCTTGAGGGCTTTTACCTCGAGGCCCACATGAAGCTTCGTCCCGTGGACTTCTCCAGCGACGGGATATACATGGCGGGCATCGCCCACTACCCCAAGCTGATAGACGAGACCATCTCTCAGGCCCAGGCAGCGGTGGCCAGGGCCTGCACCCTGCTGGCGAAGGACGAGATAGAGGTCGGGGGGGTGGTGGCGAGGGTGGACCCTGAGGCCTGCGCCGCCTGCCTCATATGTGTCAGGGCATGTCCCTACCAGGTGCCCTACATCTGCGAGGACGGATACTCGGTGATCGACCCGGCCCGCTGCCGCGGCTGCGGGAACTGTGCGGCCGAGTGTCCCCAGAAGGCGATCCAGCTTCAGCACTACCGGGACGAGCAGCTCTTCGCCAAGACGAGGGCCTTAATGGGGAGGGTGTAAGATGTCCTTTGAACCGCAGATCCTTGCCTTCTGTTGCGAACACTGAGCTTACTCGGCAGCGGACCTGGCAGGTTCGATGAGGGCCGATTATCCCCCCAATGTGAAGCTGATAAGGGTCCCCTGTACGGGCAGAGTGGATACGGTGCACCTTATGAAGGCCTTTGAGGAGGGGGTAGACGGGGTGTATGTCGCCGGATGCTTGGAGGGGGAGTGCCATTACTTAGTGGGGAACCTCCGGGCGAAAAAGAGGGTCCAGTACGTGAAGGAGGTCCTGGCCAAAATAGGCATAAACCCCGAGAGGCTCCAGATGTACAACCTCTCCGCTGCCATGGGTTCCAGGTTCGTGGAGATAGCCAGGGAGATGACGGAGAAGATTCGGGAACTTGGCCCGAGCCCTGTCAAGACGGGCTCTGGAAGGGAGGTGTGAGATGATCGTCGCAGAGCAGAAGCCTTTAGAGGAGATCATTGAGATGATAAAGGACTATGAGAAGATCATCCTCGCGGGCTGCAAGGGGTGTGTGGCGGTCTGCGCAGCAGGGGGAGAGAAGGAAGTTCAGTTTCTTGCCTCGGCCATAAGGACGGCGCGGAAGGCCGAGGGGAGGGATATCGAGATAAGGGAGGTGACCCTTGAGCGGCAGTGCGACCCCGAGTATGTGGAGCAGATCCGGGGGTTTGTAGGTGAGTATCAGGCCATCCTTTCCATCGCCTGTGGGGTGGGGGTCCAGTACATGGCGGAGCACTATCCGAACATCCCCGCCCTGCCCGGGCTCAACACCTCCTTCATGGGAGGGGCGGAGGAACAGGGGATATGGTCGGAGAGGTGTCAGGGCTGTGGCCAGTGCGTGCTTCACCTGACCGGGGGGATATGCCCCATAACCCGCTGCTCCAAGAGCCTGCTTAACGGCCCCTGCGGGGGGTCCACCGACGGGAAGTGCGAGATAAACCCGGAGGTCCCTTGCGGGTGGCAACTGATCATAGATCGCCTCAAGGCCCTGGGGGAATTTCCCAAGCGCTACTTGGAGAACAACCCGCCCAAGGACTGGGCCACAAGCCGTGACGGCGGGCCG
>CAYRAR010000210.1:0-2036 GCA_964422255.1 uncultured Thermodesulfobacteriota bacterium
TCAGAAGGAAGGTGAGCTGGGAGCTGGTCACCTCTAATGATTATGAGCAGCTCCTCTCCGTATATCAAAACACCCGCTCATTAAGCCGTCCGCCCTTCTCCCTGTTCCATCGCGGGAGGCAGACAAAGCTCGGCTCAATTTCGGAAGTATTGGAGAAGGTGAAGGAGATCGGCAGGGAAGGCCTTTACATCCAAAGGTATAAGGGGCTGGGGGAGATGAACCCGGAGCAGCTGTGGGAGACCACCATGAACCC
Source organism: uncultured Thermodesulfobacteriota bacterium (assembly GCA_964422255.1). Taxonomy (GTDB): domain Bacteria; phylum Desulfobacterota; class B13-G15; order B13-G15; family B13-G15; genus CAYRAR01. The sequence goes on from CAYRAR010000210.1 coordinate 254, forward strand.
TAACACCCGTCATCTCCTTCAGGTGAGGGTGGAAGATGCGGTAGTGGCCGACGAGATATTCACCGTCCTGATGGGAGATCAGGTGGAGGAGAGGAGGCGTTTTATCGAAGAGCACGCCCTGACGGTGGAGAATCTGGACATATGATGTAGGATCCTCAAATCCTGCCTCAAATCCTGGCACAAAGTTTGTACAGTGATCATAGGGGTAACAGGGGGTATCTGCTCGGGAAAGAGTTCGGTGGCGAAGATGATAGAGGGGTTCGGTTTCCGCAGGGTGGATGCCGATGCCATAGCCCATCGCCTCCTCCGACGGGGAGAGGAGGGATGGAAGAGGGTAGTTGAGGCCTTTGGCGGAGGGATCCTCGATGAGAAGGGAGAGATCAGGAGGGAGTTCTTAGGGGAGATGGTCTTCTCTGACCCTAAGAAACGGGCCCTCTTGGAGGAGATCCTTCACCCCATGATAGAGAGGGAGCTGAAGGAGGAGTTGGCCAAGGGAGAGAGGGTGGTCCTAGACGCCCCTCTTCTCATCGAGAAGGGATTTCATCAGTTGGTGGACGTCTTGATAGTCGTTTACGCCACCGAAGAGCTTCAGGTAGCGAGGATGGCTGCAAGAGACGGGCTTGATCCCTCAGAGGCCAAAAGGAGGATGGAGGCCCAGATGCCCCTTCTTGAGAAGGTCTCTTATGCCGATTACATAGTGAACAACTGTGCAGATCTTCCCTATACCCAAGAGCAGGTGGAAAGGATATTAAAAGAAATCCAGAAAGGAGGGATCGGATAGAGATGGCACCTGAGGTCATAAACTTACGAGAGCTGAAGAAGAAGAAGATCAACGAGCTCACTGAGATAGCCAAGGAGCTCAACGTCGAGGGGGCGAGCAGCATGCGCAAGCAGGACCTGATCTACGCCATCCTTCAGGCTCAGGCCGAAAAGGACGGGGTGATCTATGGCGAGGGGGTACTCGAGATCCTCCCCGATGGATTCGGCTTTCTGCGCTCCCCCGACTACAACTACCTCCCTGGCCCGGACGACATCTATGTCTCCCCCTCTCAGATACGCCGCTTTAACCTCCGTACCGGAGACACTGTGGCGGGGCAGGTTCGCCCTCCCAAGGACAACGAGCGATATTTTGCCCTTCTCAAGGTCGAGAAGATAAACTATGAGCCCCCTGAGGTGGCGAAGGAGAAGATCCTCTTTGACAACCTTACCCCCATATATCCCCTAGAAAAGATAAAGCTCGAGTATGACCCCGAGGACTACTCTACCAGGATCATGGATCTTCTCACCCCCATAGGGAAAGGGCAGAGAGGACTGATCGTCGCCCCTCCGAGGACGGGTAAGACGATGCTCCTTCAGGCTATCGCCCATGCGATAATGGCCAACCACAAGGAGATGGAGCTGATAGTCCTCCTCATAGATGAGAGGCCTGAAGAGGTGACCGACATGGAGAGGACGGTAGACGGAGAGGTGATAAGCTCCACCTTCGATGAACCTGCTCAACGCCACATCCAAGTGGCAGAGATGGTCATAGAGAAGGCCAAGAGGATGGTGGAACACAAGAAGGACGTTATAATACTCCTTGACAGCATAACCCGCCTGGCTAGGGCATACAACGCGGTGGTCCCATCCACCGGGAAGGTCCTCTCCGGAGGAATAGAGGCGAGCGCCCTTCAGAAGCCGAAGCGCTTCTTCGGCGCGGCGAGGAACATCGAAGAGGGAGGGAGTCTCACCATCATCGCCACCGCCCTGATCGAGACCGGTAGCCGGATGGATGAGGTCATCT
>CAYRAR010000211.1:0-1991 GCA_964422255.1 uncultured Thermodesulfobacteriota bacterium
AGGCTGTACGGGTATTTGTCGGGCGATGCCCCAGATCCTCGGCTCTCTGGGCATCCTTGGCGTGCTTCTCTGGAACTTCAAAGATCTGCTGAGGAGGTTCCTGCCTTCTAAAAGGGCGGCATAGGCTGAAGGGGGGCTAACGCCCCCCTTTGCCTCTTCGCAAATGCTCAAAATCCTCCACAAAAGAACCCTCCAGATAGAGGTGACCACTGCCTGTAATCTTGATTGTTCTATTTGTTTGAGAAAGGTACTGAGGAGACCGAAAAAGTTTTTCCCCTTGGATAGCTTTAAAAAGATCATACCGGCACGAGGCTTTCGCTATGTGGGACTGCATGGGTGGGGGGAACCGATGCTCCATCCCCAGCTCTTTGAGATGGTGAGGTATGCGGAGTCAGCAGGCTTCGTCACCAACTTGACCACCAATGGGACCATGATAGGGGAGAGGCTGGAAGAGATCTTCGAGAGCGGGTTGCAGGAGATCGCCATCGGAGTATATGAAGAGGGGTTACTGCTTGAGGTGTTGCCGCAGGTGGAAAGGCTCATAAAAGAGAGAGAAAAAAGGAGGTCTAAGAAACCGAGGATATATCTCGATATCACCCTTTACGAGGGGAACCAGGAGCAAATTCCTGTGATGATAAGGCTTGGATTTCAGGTGGGGATAGATGCTGTGATATTGCACAGGCTATTTCATCTCTATGGGGTGGACTCCTATGCACAACCCCTTTCTGCAGAGGATGAGGAGCATCTTTTCAGGGAGGTGAAGGCAGTTGCCCGGGGGCTCAAAATAGGACTTTATCTCCCCGAAAGACATTCTTACCCTTGCCGCATCGTCAAGCGGAGTCTCTTCGTTACGGTAGATGGTATCGTTACCCCTTGTACTTATCTCACTGAAGAGAATCTGGGGGATGTCCTGGAGGTGGGCTTGGATAAGATCCTCCGCTCCGACAGGTACCGGAGCTTCGTCAAAGGGATGGAGCGTCACCCCGTATGTAGCGAGTGCAGGTGGTGAAATGAAGGGTTCTTATTTTGATCTTGAGGAATGGTCGGCAATTCTCTTGCTCGCCCTTGGTGGCACGCTGTTCAATCTCTATCTTCCCTTCAAGGCGATGGCCGAGGGTCTCGATCTCCCGGGTCCGGCAGCGGGAACGGCTATCTTCGGTGGCCTTATGTTTGTGGTATGGATCTCTTTGGGCCGTAAGTTTACGAAAAAGCGATACGGAGGGATTACCGTAGCAGTGCTCCTCGCCTCTTTTTCCATCCTTCTCAGGCCCTGGTACGGCATTATCTCTCCTTCCTTTTTCAGCATCTATGGGATAGTGGCCCTCTTTGTCCTCGGGGTATGGATAGAGGTTTTTCAGGGAAGGTTGGAGCTGATAGGAGGGGGCTTGGGAAACCTCTCCTGTTTGGTGATAACCTGGTTTGCCTTCGGCATCCATCTCGATAGGTGGCCTCCTTCTGAGTACGTCCCTCTGCTCCTTTCCTCCTCCTTCCTTTCAGGGGTTGCAGGAGTCCTTCTCGCTCGCTTTATAGAGAAATTTTTTCGGAGGATGTTTATTACAAAGTAGAAAAAGGGTAAGAGATGAAGGAAGACAAATGGGATATAAGGCCAATAGGGATAATACGTACGCCGTATAAGGAGAAAGCGCCTTATCAAGGAAAGTTCTCAAGAGATCCCTGCGAGGTAGAGGTCTTTGAGGAGTACGAAGAGGGGTTAAAGGATGTAGAGGAATGTCCTCACCTTATAATTCTCTATTGGCTACATAAGGCGAACAGGGAGGTGCTGCAGTCCTCCAGTCCCCGTGATGGCAAGCTCCACGGTGTCTTTGCCACAAGATCTCCAAACAGGCCGAATCCCATAGGCCTTTGTGTGGCTGAACTGATCGAGAGAAGGGGAAGGTTTTTGAAGGTTGTCGGTTTAGATGCCTTTGATGGGACCCCATTGATTGACATAAAACCCTATTTCCGTGATGTTGATAGTCCTTAGCACTCCT
>CAYRAR010000212.1:0-1949 GCA_964422255.1 uncultured Thermodesulfobacteriota bacterium
CAGATCACCGGCCTTATGCTCCTCCTCTACAGCCTGATCGGCTATCTCTCCGATCACCCCCTGACTTATCCCCTTGAAGAGGTCCGCTTCCTTGATGATCATCCCTCCTCACCTCCTTTTAAAACACGGTTTTATCATTTCTTAAAAGTATAGCCCTTTCTTCAGGGCTGTCAAATAAAATTATCGTGAACGAGAGGCTTGCAAAGGAAGTGGTCGCGGAGGGGGGTTAATCTCGTCCCCTGGGGAGGATGATGGGGACTTGCCTTAAGGGATGGTTCTGGATGGTCACGTCTCCCCCGTAGATTTCCCTTATTATCGCCTCATTTATCACTTCCTGAGGGGTCCCCTCCCGGTAGATCCTGCCCCGATCCAGCAGCACAAGTCTTTGGCAGTAGAGGGAGGCGAGGTTCAGGTCATGCAGAACGACAATCAGGGTAAGCCCCTCATTTTCGTTCAGCTCCATTAAAAGGTCCATGATCTGCAGTTGATGGCCTATATCGAGGTGGGCCGTCGGTTCATCGAGGAGCATGAGTTCTGGTTCCTGGGCCAGGGCGCGGGCCAGACAGACAAGCTGTCTCTCCCCTCCGGAGAGCTCCCTCATATCCCTTCCCCTGAGGTCCTCGATGCCGGTAAGGTGCATCGCCCTCTCGGCAACCTCCATGTCCCTCCTGTCCTCGATCACCTGGAAAGGGCGCCAGTGGGGAATGCGACCGAGCAGGATGAACTCCTCGACCGTGAAAGAGGGGATCGACTCAGGGGCCTGCGCCACCACGGCCATCTTCCTGGCCACCTCCCTCTGTCCGATGGACCGGATGTCCCGCCCATCGAGGAGGACCTCCCCTTCCATGGAGCGGATCCAGCCCGATATAGCCCTGAGCAGGGTGGTCTTCCCCGAACCGTTGGGTCCGATAACGCCCATGACCTCTCCTCCGGAGAGGGAGAGGTTTATCCCCTCAAGCACCTTCCTCTTTCCATATCCGCAGGAAAGTCCCTTTACCTCGAGCAAGGCCATCAGAGTTGATACCTCCTCTTAGAAAGGGCATAGATGAATACCCCACCTCCTATGATCCCCGTGATCACCCCGACCGGAAGCTCCACCGGGGCGATGATGATCCGCGCCAGGGTATCGCAGAGGATCAGGAAGGCCGCTCCCCCCAGGTACGAGGTGATGAGCAGGATCCGATGGTCTCCCCCTACGAGGAGCCTCATCAGGTGGGGTACCACCAGCCCTACGAAGCCGATGATCCCGGTAACTGAGACGCAGACCCCGGTGAGGAAGGAGGCAAGGAGGAAGAGTGCTCTCTTCACCCTCTCCACCTTCACCCCCAGGTGAAAGGCCTCCTCCTCTCCTAAGGAGAGGGCGTTCAGCTCCACGGTGAAGAGGGAAGCCAGGGCCAGTCCTCCCACCGAGGTGATCGCCATGATCCTTATCAAATCGGGATCCGGTTCCTCCAGCGACCCCATGATCCAGAAGACGATCCCGTGGAGGGCCTCCACCCTGCTTACCGCCATGAGAAGCATGATCAGGGAGGAGGTCATGAAGCTCACCATCACCCCGATGAGGAGGAGCCGGGTAAGTCTGATTTCCCCTCCCCTTACGCTGAGGGCATACACCAGGAGGACCGCCCCCATAGCGCCCAAAAACCCGCTGAGGGGAGTGGAGAGGGTCCCGAGAGGGCCCTTCCTGAATATCATGTTTATACAGACCCCTAAGGCAGCCCCCCCTGATATGCCCAGGGTGTAGGGCTCGACCAGGGGGTTGCGGAACATTCCCTGCAGCACCACCCCCGCTATGGCCAGGGCCCCCCCGACCGCTGCACCGAGAAGCACCCGCGGAAGCCGCACCTGAAAGAGGATGGCGTACTCCGGAGTGTCCCTCCCATGGAACAGCAGCAGGGGGATCTTCCTCCAGGGCAAGGCCACAGCCCCCACCCCCAGGGAGAAAAGGG
>CAYRAR010000213.1:0-1924 GCA_964422255.1 uncultured Thermodesulfobacteriota bacterium
GTGGAGACCCCCTCAAGGTAAGGGATGATGCGGACCTCCTCCACCAGCTCCCTCCCCACCACCTCCTCAGGGTGCCAGTCGCCCCCCTTGACCAATGTATGGGGGCGGAGAAGGGCTACAAGTTCATAGGGGGTATCTTCCTCAAAGGAGACCACGTAATCGACCGCCTCCAAGGCCGCAAGGACCGCCATCCGTTGCTCAAGGGGCACTATGGGCCTCCCAGGACCTTTTATCCTCCTTACCGAGGAGTCGCTGTTTACCCCCACTACCAGCACATCACCAAGCCCTCTCGCCTTCTCCAGATAGGTCACATGGCCGGCGTGAAGCAGATCAAAACAACCGTTGGTAAAGACGATCCTCTTCCCCTCCTTCTTAAGGCCCTCTATGATTTGAGCAAGCTCCTCCCTTCCCTTTATCTTCCCCCTGAGAGAACGCATCTACCTCCCCTCGTAGAAGGCCTTGTAGGCCCGGAAGGTCTCATAGACATCGGCCTTGCTTGCCACCTCATAAGGGGAGTGCATCCCCAGAAGGGGGGTCCCACAATCGACGATGTCCATCCCATAGATGGCCAGGTACTTGGCCACGGTACCGCCTCCCCCTTCATCCACCTTCCCCAGCTCCGCCATCTGCCAGGCGATCCCCCTTCGGTTAAAGAGCTCCCGGATCTCCCCTATGTATTCGGCGCTTGCGTCGCTGGAGTAATATTTTCCGCCTGCCCCCGTGAACTTGCTCAGACACACACCGTAGCCCATCTTGGCGTTGTTCTGCAACTCATGGACATCCTTGTAGTTGGGGTCAACCCCTGCTGTAACATCGGCCGAGAGGGCCTTGGAGCGGTAAAGGACTTCTTTGAGGAGGGAGGAGGTCGGCTCCTTGCCCTGAAGCCTCAGGAGCTCCATCACGAAGAGCTCGATAAAACGGGATTTGGCCCCGGTCGCCCCTTCACTACCTATCTCCTCCTTGTCGAGGAAGAAGGCACAGGCGGTGTACTCCGGGGAGGCCACCTCCTGGATCGCCCGAAGGGAGCAGTAGGCACAGACCCTGTCGTCCTGACCATAGGAGGCGATCATCGCCCGGTCAAAGCCCACATCTCTTGCCCTGGTTGCGGGTACAAGCTCCAGTTCTGAGCTCAGAAGGTCCTCCTCCACGATCCCGTACTTCTCATGAAGGAGTTTGAGGACCTGAAGCTTTACCCGCTCCTTTGCCTCCGGGTCAGGATAGGGGATGTGGCCAGCAAGGGCCGTGAGCTTCTCTGCCTCGATCGCCTCCTTCAGCTTCTTCTCCTCCTGGGCCTTTCTCGCCAGATGGGGGAGCAGATCGCAGATGGTAAAGACCGGATCTCCTTCCTCCTCCCCGATTCGCACGAAGACCTTCTGGCCATCAGTGCGCACAATTACCCCATGAAGCGCCAAGGGCTGGGCCACCCAGTGGTATTTCTTTATGCCCCCGTAGTAATGGGTGCGCAAAAAGACCATGTCGAGGTCTTCATAGAGGGGGTTCTGTTTCAGATCGAGGCGTGGAGAGTCTATATGGGAGACGATGATCCTGAGCCCTTCCTCTGGAGGTCTTTTGCCGAAGGTGGCCAGGGCGATCGCCTTCTCCTTGTTTATGGCGTAAAATTTCTTCCCTTTGGCCCCCGGCCCAATCTCCACAAACCCGGCCTCAGAGGCCGATCTTTTTATCTCCTCTACAGCCTCCCTTTCGGTCTTCGCCCTATCGAGAAACCCCTTATATCCTTCACAGAAGGAAAGGGCGGCCTCCTTCTGCCCCTCATCGTAACGGTCCCAGACGGTTTTGGGCTGGAGCTTGACCTTTTCCTCCAACTCTTTGGTCTCGTTGCTCTCCTTCCTCTCCTCCATCTTAGCCTCCTTCCCCTTCTCGGTTCGCAAAGGAAATGTTAAAATCTGCATCAATTTTGTTACGT
>CAYRAR010000214.1:0-1802 GCA_964422255.1 uncultured Thermodesulfobacteriota bacterium
TCTCCCATCCTCGCAAATTGGACCTTGAACTTCTTCGTAGGGACCCTACCCCCAGGATATCGCCTCCGGACCAAGGTGTCTATCTGCCAGAGGATCTCTTCGGCGGTGAGCCGCCCCCGGGAGTCTCCGCCGGCGTCACACATCAGACAGCGGACCGGACAGCCGTACAGCGTCGACACTATCAGGACCCATTTCTCGTCTCGACTCAGGGGCGGCTGAAGGGACTCCACCATCTCCACCATCCCCCTTTCCGTCTCCACCACGTAAACCTTGGCCAGCTCATCCCTTCCCCATTCCTTCAGGACCCTCATCTATCCACCTCCCTCAGTAGGATCTTGCAAGCGGCCCGAAGTCCATCCCCTACGGCTATCCCTACGTGCCTGAAGGGGGTGTCGAGCCGTGCGGTTCCCACCACGAAGAACCCCTTTTTGCCGCGGAGCCCCTTCAAGAGGCCATCCTCTGGAAGGCGGCCGGCGGCCCCGAGGACGGCCTCCACCTCCAAGGCATAGAGCCTGCCCCCGGTGGTGAAGGACAGGTACCTCCCCTCCCCCTTCAGCTCCGAGACCCCGTAGAGGACCCTGATGCGGGGATTGCGCGAGACCTCCCCTTGCAGCGACGGATGGGCCTTGGGGAGGGAGCGCACCAAGAGGAGGACCTCCATGCCACGATCGGCGCAACTAAGGGCGTAATCAAAGGCCACATCCCCTCCTCCCACTATCGCCACCTGCCGAAGGCCCTCGGGCAGTTCCACCACCTCGTAATAAAGGGGGACCCCCATGAGGGATAGGGGGCGGGGCTTGGTGCCCGTGGCCAAGATGAGGTATCTGCTGCGGTAGGTGCCATGACGTCCTCGCAACTTGAACCCCTCCTGCCCGGTCACCTCGAGGATCTCCTCCTCGATCCATTTGAGGCCCGCCTCCTGGAGCTGCCTTTCCAACAGCTCAGCCAGCCTCCTTCCGCTGATCCCTCCGGGGAACCCCGGGTAGTTCTCCACCAGCCTGGCGTTCCGCACCAAGCCCCCTACCCCCTTCCTTTCGAAGAGCCCCACCTTCAGCTTCCCCCTCTTCAAATGGAGGGCTGCAGCCACCCCAGCAGGACCTCCCCCAACTACCGCTACGTCAAAATCCACCCCTGAGCACCTCCTCCGTCAACACAGGCACAGCGAACCCGTGGGCTGCAGCTGCAAGGGTCCCCTTGTGAAAGGCCTCGTTGGTTGTGGCCATGGCATCGGCCACGAGGAAGACCTCGAAGTCCCTCATGAAGCCCCCCCTGGCGGTTGATTCGCAACAGAGGTGGACCATCACCCCACAGATGACGATCTGCTCTACCCCTCTATCCCTCAGGGAGCGTTCTAAGGAGGTCCCGTGAAAGGCATCGTAACGATCCTTCCGTAGGACGGTGGCCGAAGCGGGTACATAAAGGTCAGGGTGAAGTTCTGCCCACGGGTCTCCTTCGAGCAGGACGTCCCCCCACCATCTCCCCATGACCCCTGGGTCTTCCCCCTTGGGAACGGCATGGCAGGTGATGACGATCGGCAAGGCCCGCGCCTCGTAAAAGGACGACAAGGCGTTGATTTGGGGGAGGACGATGGGACCTGTTGGGAGGAAGGCATGGGAGCCCTCCTCCAGGAAGAAACGCTGCATGTCCAGCACCAGCAACGCCGAACGCTCAAGCCTCAGAAGCTGTCTCCTGTAAGGGGGCATCGAGGCCCTGGCCTCCTCCACCCATCCCCTCACCTTGCCCAATTCAACAGGGTCGAGATACCGTTCCTTCATCCCATAATCAAAAAGGGCACCCAGCCT
>CAYRAR010000215.1:0-1761 GCA_964422255.1 uncultured Thermodesulfobacteriota bacterium
AAAGGGATGATCGCCTCCGCCGGGGGGGAGGTGGTACGGGTGGGGGAGGGGGGACGTAGGGATCTCGCCTACCCCATCGAGAAGAAGACCAAGGCCTATTACTTCCTCCTTTACTTCCGCGCTCGGGCGACCTTCACGGCCGAGTACGAAAGGGCCTTAGAACTGAGGGAAGACGTTTTGCGTTACCTCACCATCAGGCTCGAGGACGGCATACCACCTGCCCAAGGGGAGGAGGTTTGTTCTACCTCAACCGGGTGATCCTGGCCGGCAAGCTCAGCTCCCGGCCTGAGGTGAGGTACACTCAGAAGGGGAAGGCGGTGGTCTTCTTCACCTTACGTTTGCCCCCCTTGAGAGGACTGGAGATCCCCCAGGGGTCCCTCGAAGTGGAGGTCCTCGCCGTAGGGACGGAGGGGGAGAGGTGGGCCAGAGGGGTGAAGGAGGGGGCCAACGTCTTCGTGGAGGGGGAACTCCTCAGGAGGAGATGGCAAGACGAGACCGGCCCCAGGACCGAGATAGGGGTGGTGGCTCGAAGGGTCTCGTTGATCGCTACAAAGTAAGGAGGTAGAGATGGCAAGGCCTAAGACGAGGTACTATCCACGTAAGAAGTTCTGCCGCTTCTGTGCAGATCCATCCCTGGTCATAGACTACAAGAATTACGAGCTCTTGAAGAGCTTCCTCAGCGAGCGGGCCAAGATCCTGCCGAGGAGGATCACCGGCAACTGCGCCAAACACCAACGGCAGCTCACCAGGGCGATCAAGAGGGCACGGCACGTGGCCCTTCTGCCCTTCACCATAATCCCCGAGTAGGAGGTCCCCGATGGACGTCATCCTCATGGAGGACATCTCCCACCTGGGAAAGGCGGGAGAGGTGGTGAGGGTAAAGGACGGCTACGCCCGCAACTACCTCATCCCCAAGGGGTTGGCCCAGGCGGCCACCCCTGAGAACCTCAAGGCCCTGGAGCAACGCCGGCAGTTGAGGCAGCGGAGGCAGCAGCGAGAGCTGGAGCGGGCCAAGGAGCTGGCCGCGCGGATCTCGGAGCTCAGCTGCACCATCCGCAGACCAGCAGGGGGCGATGGGAAGCTCTTCGGGGCCGTCACCTCCGCCGACATAGAGGAGGCCTTAAAGGGCATGGGCCTTGAGGTGGACCGGAAGAGGATTGAGCTCTCAGAGCCCATCAAGGTCACGGGGGCCTACACCGTCCCCATCAAGCTCCATCCGGAGGTGACGGTGGAGCTCAAGCTCTGGGTGGAGAAAGAGGAATAGGGAGATGGCCGGGGAGGTCCCCTCTCCCAAGGTACCCCCCCACAGCCTTGAGGCGGAACAGTCGGTCCTCGGCGGCATCATCATCGACAACGAAGCCATGAACCGCGTGCTGGAGCTGCTGCGCCCCGGGGACTTCTACAAGGAGGCCCATCAGAGGATCTTCGGGGCGATGATATCGCTCTTCGAGCGGGGAGAGCCCCTGGACCTGATTACGTTGACCAACGAGCTCAAGAGGTCCAAAGACCTGGAGAGGATCGGAGGGGCCACCTACCTGGCCCAGTTGGCCGACGCCGTCCCCACAGCGGCCAACATCGCCTACTACGCCAAGATCGTCAAGGAGAAGGCGCTGCTCAGGAAGCTCATCGCGGCGGCCACCGACATCGTGACCGAGTGCTATCGCGAGGGACAGGACATCGAGGAGCTGTTGGATCAGGCCGAGCAAGCCATCTTCAGCATCTCCCAATTCCGGGTCAGACCGGCCTTCTTCCCCATCAAGG
>CAYRAR010000216.1:0-1640 GCA_964422255.1 uncultured Thermodesulfobacteriota bacterium
AGAGGGTCCCCTTGCCGAGCTCGGCCCTCTGGGCGATCTCGTCCATGGTGGCAGAACCAAAGCCCTTCTGCAGGAAGACCTCCCTGGCGGCCTGAAGGATCTGCTCTCGCCTGGCCGCCCGCTCCCTCTCCCTTCTCTCCTCGAGCCCCATTTTCGACCATCAGTCGGTTTTTGACTAAGGGTCGAAAATACCTCCTTCTTAACCGTCTGTCAAGGCGTCAAGGGGGTGAGGAGCCACTTCCAGGCTGGGACCACCGTTATCTCCACGCCTTTCTCCTCCACGGTCCTCTCCTCCTCCAGGGTGAGGATAGTCCCCCTCTTCAGGCCCAGTTCAGATGCCGCCTCCAACAGTCCCCCCATCTCTCGGGGCAGGTTTTCCCCAAGGTCAAGGCTTACCTGATAGAGCTCCATCTCCCCTTCTCTCAGGGCGACGAAGTCGCACTCCCCCCTTCCGCTGAAGTAGTGCACTTCATAACGCCGCCGCCTGAGCTCCAGGTAGATTAAGTTCTCCAGGAGTCTGCCACGGTCACGGGTCCCCATCCTGATGGTCAGGGCGTTGTCGGCCACATAAACCTTGGGCGGGTTTCTGAGCCGCTGGTAGGGTGAAGGGGTGAACTTCCTCACCTCGAAGATGAGCATGGCATCCAGGAAGTGATCGTAGTAACGGAAGAGGGTGTCCTTGGAGAAGGGGAACCTGCCCTTCATCTTGCGGAAAAAGGAACTGAGGGAGAACTTCGATGCGAAGGAGGAGAAAAGGGCCTCCCTCAGGGATCTCAGGAGGGACAGGTTGGTGGTCCCGTAACGCTCTACTAGATCCTTGAAGAAGAGGGCATCGAGGTATTCCCTCACTATCTTTCGCCTCTGCTCCGGAGGGGCCAGCACCACCTCTGGGAACCCACCCCATGAGAGGTACTCCTCCAGCAAATGGACTACCTTCACCCGGTCAAGGCCGTAGACCAGATCTTGAGAGGGCTTCATCCCCCTGGCCCTCAGCACCTCCCTAAAGGAGAAGGGCATGACCTCCACCGTCCAATCCCTTCCTCGGAGGACGGACTTTATCTCAGAGGGGCCCAGCTTTGAGGAGGAGCCTGTGACCGCCACCCGTGCCTCGCCCCTCTCCACCATCCTTCTGGCGAAGGCTTCCCACCCCTCGACCCTCTGCACTTCATCCAGGAGGAGCCAAGGGGACCTGCCCACCACCTCCGGCTTCAGCTCATAAAAGGCCTCCCTCAGATTTTCGAAGTCCGCGGGGGAAAATCCAGCCAGACGGTCGTCCTCGAAGTCCACATAGAGGGAAGCATCGGGGGCCTCTTTGAAGAGTGAGTAGAGCATGTAAGTCTTCCCACTCCTACGCAGGCCATAAAGGACCACGACCTTCCTCACCCCCTCCGGCAGGACCAGCCCCTCTCGTGGCACCATCTGCAAGGACAGAGCCTTGATAAACTGAAGGTTCTCCAGGATTATCCTCTTGAGAAGGTCCTTTGATGGCATTTTTGTCCTTTCTGAAAGGATAAATTGGCGGATAATCGTCCTTTTGTCAAGGACAAAATTGCCAGTAGTCCTCCAAGGTATCGATGTCAGTGATCACCCCTGGGCAGTCCACCTCCACCTCCAGGAGGTCTTCGGGGTTGCGGTGCAGG